>JAIXTB010000054.1 GCA_027484385.1 Neisseriaceae bacterium
ACCAATTCCGCCACCTGGGCGCTGCTTTGCTGTATCATCGCTACAGCTGCTTGTTTAGGGCAGTGCACCGAAGAAGCACGCATTATAATGATCATTTTGAGAGTGTCAATGGCCTCCAATAGAAAAAACAGCAAGAACCAGCCTTTGCGCCTGCAGGATCCCCACCTGAGTCGCGAAAAAACCAAATACGACAATCCCTTACCTAGCCGCGAATTTGTCCTGGAAATCCTCGAAAAAAATGGCGTGCCCATGCACGCAGAGGAGCTAGCGGCCGTTTTCCCCATTTACGATCACGAGCTGGACCTGTTCGAGCGCCGCCTGCGCGCCATGGAACGTGCCGGCCAGATCCTGATTAACCGCAAGGGCGAGATCTGCGTGGCGCAGAAGCTCGACCTGATCCCCTGCCGCATCTCCGGCCACCGTGATGGCTACGGTTTTGCCGTGCGTGAAGACGGCGAGGGCGACGATATCTATCTTTCCGAACGCGAAATGCACAAGGTCATGCATGGTGACCGCGTGATGGTACGCCCGGCCGGCACCGACCGCCGTGGCCGCCCGGAAGGCCGTATTGCCGATGTGATCGAACGCGCTACCACCCGCCTGATTGCCCGTATCTATAACGAGCGCGGCGTATGGTTTGCCGTGGCCGAAGACCGCCGCGTACGCCAGGAAATGCTGGTGGAAGCCGGCGGCGATGGCGGTGCCAAGCACGGCCAGGTGGTGATGGTAGACATTGTGGAGTACGCCGATGCCCACCGCCAGGCCATCGTGAAAGTCAGCGAAGTGCTGGGTGACTACGCCGACCCCGGCATGGAAATCGAAATCGCGCTGCGCAAACACGATCTGCCGCACATTTTCAGCGATGAAGCCGTGGCACAGGCCGTGGCCACCTCGCAAAAAGTCGGCAAGAAAGACATCAAGGACCGCGTGGACCTGCGCGACCTGCCGCTGGTCACCATCGACGGCGAAACCGCGCGCGACTTTGACGATGCGGTGTACGCCGAGAAAAGCGGCAAGGGTTTCCGCCTGATTGTGGCCATTGCCGACGTGAGCCACTACGTGCGCCCCGGCGATGCGCTGGACGTGGACGCCCGCACGCGCAGCACCTCGGTGTACTTCCCGCGCCGCGTCATCCCCATGCTGCCGGAAGAGCTGTCCAACGGTATCTGCTCGCTGAACCCGGATGTCGACCGCCTGTGCATGGTGTGCGACATGCAGATCTCGGCACGCGGCAAGGTGAAAAAGTACCAGTTCTACCCGGCGGTGATGCGCTCGCAAACGCGCTTTACCTATACCCAGGTATGGCAGCTGCTGTCAGAAGGCGGCGAACACCCGCGCAAGCCGCAGCTGGAAACCCTGTACGCCCTGTTCCAGCAGCTGCTGGCGCAGCGCAAGAAACGCGGCGCGGTGGATTTCGACACCGTCGAAACGCAGATGCTGTTCAACGAACAGGGCAAGATCGACAAGATCGTACCGGTGGTGCGCAACGACGCCCACCGCCTGATCGAAGAGTGCATGCTGGCGGCCAACGTGTGTTCAGCCGAGTTCATTCTCAAGCACGAACACAAGTGCCTGTTCCGCGTGCACGAAGGCCCCACGCCCGAGAAGCTGGAAAACCTGCGCCGTTTCCTGAATGTCAGCGGCCTGACCCTGGGTGGTGGCGACAAGCCCACCACCAAAGACTATGCCGAGCTGGCCGACCGCGTGCGCGAGCGCCCGGACGCCAGCATGATCCAGACCATGCTGCTGCGTTCCATGCAGCAGGCGGTTTACCAGCCGGAAAACCTGGGCCACTTTGGCCTGTCGTACGAGGCGTACACGCACTTTACCTCGCCGATTCGCCGCTACCCCGACCTGTTGGTGCACCGTACCATCAAGGCCATTCTGGCGGGCAAGAAGTACAAGCCGGGCAAGTGGGAAGCCATTGGCGAGCACTGCTCCATGGCCGAGCGCCGTGCCGACGACGCCAGCCGTGACGTGCAATCGTGGCTGAAAACCTACTTCATGCGTGACAAGGTGGGCGAAGTGTTCACCGGCAAGATCAGCGCCGTGGCCGGTTTCGGCATCTTCGTGCTGCTGGATGGCCTGTACGTGGAAGGCATGATCCATATCTCCGAGCTGGGTAAGGATTACTTCCATTTCCACAAAGACCTGCAAGCAATCATCGGCGAGAAAAGCGGCCTGCGTTACCAGCTGGGCGACGCTGTCACCATCAAGGTGATGCGTGCCGACCTGGAAACCGCGCAGGTAGACTTTGCCCTGCTGGACGTTGGCCGCAAGCCGGTAGGCGGGCGTGACGACGGCGAGCGTGGTTCGCGTGGCCATAAAGGCCGCCGTGACAACCGCCGCCAGGGGGGCAACGAGCCGCCACCGAAAGCCAGCGCCAAACCCGCCGCCAAGCCGGCGGTCAAACTGGTCGAGGCGGTGTTGCCGGTAGCCAGCGAGACGCCGGCCCCGACGGCCAAATCGTCGCGCAGCCGCCATCGTGGCAAGGGCCATGCCGCTAACAAACCGGCCGAGGTGCAAGCCGCGCCAGCCCAGCCGGTACCTGCGGCCAAAGCTGCCGAGGCCCCGCCGGTAGTGGCGGATACCCCCGCCGCCAAGCCGCCGCGTGCCCCGCGCAAGCCGGCTGCAGCCAAGGCACCGGCCAATAAGCCAGCGCCAGCCCAGGCGGCACCGGTACCGGCACCGCAGCCCGCTGCCCAGCCGGCCAACCCGCCGGCCGAGCCAGCAGCGGCCAAGCCAGCGCGCCGTCGCAAGCCGGCGGCCGCTGCTGCTGCAGCCAACCCTGCGCCAGCCAGTGCGGCACCGGCCAACCCGGCACCGACAGCACCGGCTGCTGAGGGGGGCGCAGCACCCAAGCCACGCAGCCGCCGCAGCCCGCGCCGCTAAGCCCGCGTAGCCGTAGCAGACAAAACCGCAGCCAGGTGCTGCGGTTTTTTATTGGGTAGAGTGGTAGGCGCGGCTTGAGTCAGCGTGGCGCTTGTCCGGACTATGACTTTGTTGTATTTTGTGCGGCATTATTGATGAGAATGAATCTTGATATCATGAATCGGTCTGCCAAGCTGTTACTTTGCCTTGCGGTGTCCATGCCGGCCATGGCGGCGTTCAAATCCCCGCAGGAGGCCAACTCGGCCTTGCGCTTCCGGCAAGATTGCCAGTGGCAGGTAGCGCAGGGGAGTGACTGCCGCATCGAGCAGGTGGTCACCATTTTGCGCGATAGTGGCCGCGATGCTTTCGGCACCGCTACCCTGGTGTTCCGCGAACGCGAAACGCTCACCCTGCTGCGCGCCTACACACGCCAGCCGGATGGTACCGAGCTGGCCGTGCCGGATGGCGACATCCAGCGTGGCACCATGCCCGGGCAGAATGGCTTCGAGAGCAGCAGTTATCTGACCGTGGCCTTTCCCGCAGTACGTACCGGTAGCACCGTGGTGCTAGAGTACCGCCGTCAGACGCCGCGCATCGCGCCTTTCGAGGCATTGTCACAGCTGCAAGGCTTGTCCGCCGGCAGCCTGCGCATAGACGAGTTCGACTGGACAATCCGCGCCGACCAGCCACTGCACTGGGCGGGCCGCGATCTGGCTGGCCGCATCAAGGTGACACAAGCGACAGACGGCAAAACGTTGGCCGCACGCAGCCTGCAGCCCATGTTTTTTGATGTCACCGAGACCGGTAGCCGCTTTGCATTGCGCAGCCTGCCGGTGATCGATGTCAGCACCGAAGCTGACCCCCTGCGCTACCTAATGCCGATAGCGACCGGCTTTGCGCAGCGGCTTGCTGAGCCCTTGCCCGCACAGGCCGCCGCCGCCGTGGCTGCCGTGCAGGGTAAACCATGGCAGCAACAGCTGGCCGGCCTGATGGCCGACGTGAATACCCGCATCCGTTACATGGGCGACTGGCGGATATCGGAAAACGGTTACCTGCCGTTCACGCTGGCGCAAATCGAGCAGCGTGGCTTTGGCGACTGCAAGGATATGGCGTTGACGCTGGCCGCCATGCTGCGGGCCAGTGGTATGCAGGCGCAGGTGGCGCTGGTGCGTGCCGATGTCGATAATACGCCGCTGCTGCTGTCGCCACAGAATGGCCTGAACCACGCCATTGTCAGGCTACAGGTGGGCGGCCAGACCTACTGGCTGGACCCGACACAAAAGCTGAACGTACTGCACGGCCCAGTGCGCGAGCTGCAAGACCGCAGTGTTTTTGTGCTCGCTGACGGTGGCCAGGTGGTGGCCGACCGCATTGCGCTGATGGCCGCAACCAATAGCTATAACCGCCAGCAGCTGGACTTCAGCCCGCTGGATGGCCGCCTGTGGCAGCTCAAGGCCGAGGGCGAGCTGGCAGGCAGCATGGCGCGACAGATACTGGGGGTGGAAAGCGGGCAGGGTAAAGAGCGGCAAGACAATGTGCTGGCCGAGGCCTTGCTGTCCAATGGCATGACCAAGACACAGCACCAGGTGCAGCGTAGCGCCGTACCGGCCTTGCTGGCCGAGCCTTACCGCTACACGGTAGACGCGACGGTAGGGCAGGTGACCAAGCCGCTGGGCGCATTCCGCTTGCTGGACTTGCGCCAGACCAGTGGCCGTATTGCTACCTGGCGGCAGTGGCAGGCCAAGGCCGGTGTAACTGACTACCTGATGGAAGCCAGCAACGAGCAAAGCGTCACACGCGTGCATGGCGTGAAGCCGCTGGCGCAGCCGGCGAGCTGCGAGGTGCGCTCGCCATGGGCCGACTACACGCTCAACGCCGTGCCGGTCAAAAACGGGGTAGGGCTGGCGCAGCAATGGGTGCGCAAAGCACTGTGGCTGTCTGCCAATACCCTGCGCAGTGCCGAGTTTGGCCGGTTTGTCGACCAGCTGGAAGAGTGCGATGGCCAGGCGCAGATTCTGCTGCAGAAGTAGGTCTTGCCCAGCCATGCGGCCAACCCGGCAATAAGGTTGGCCGCATGGCTACAGGTAGCTGCTTAGAAGCTCACCAGCGTCAGCACGCCTACCACGGCAAAGATGCCGGCAGCGATCTTGTGCACCAGTTCTACCGGCAGCTTGCGCGCGGCGACCTCGCCCAGCAGCACAGCCGGCACGTTGGCAATCATCATGCCCATGGTGGTGCCCATGACCACGCCGATGGTCGCGTCCATGTACCGCGCAGACAGCGCTACGGTGGCGATCTGGGTTTTGTCGCCCATTTCGGCCAGGAAAAAGGCAATACAGGTGGCGCCAAACACGCCAAAGCGCTCGAACAGATTGGTTTCGTCGTCCAGCTTGTCGGGGATCAGCATCCACACTGCCATGGCGATAAAGGAAATACCCAGTACCCAGCGCAGGATGCTCATATCGATAAAGCCGGTGGCGACATGGCCCAGCCAGGCGGCGCCAGCGTGGTTCAGTACCGTGGCAGCAAAGATGCCCAGGATGATCGGTACGGGCTTTTTGAAGCGGGCGGCCAGCAGCAGGGCCAGCAGTTGGGTTTTATCACCGATTTCGGCCAGGGCAACAATGCCGGTAGACAGGAAAAACGCTTCCATGAAGACTCCGAGGGGGCTGCGCACGAAACATGACCCACCATGGCGCAGCCCCCGCTGTGCATGGCGAATCATGAGTCTTGCCAAACGCGTGTCGCTGGCGCCATGGCCGAACGGCCAAGTGTGTTGACGCAAGCCCCTGCTGTCTCGCAGGGCGGCTACTCCCTCAGGAAGCCGGCATGATACCGAGCACGCACTTTTTCGGCAAGCTTGCCCGTGGCGGCCAGGGCGCGCGGGCGTAAAAAAACCGGCAGCGCAGGCTGCCGGTTTTTCATGAAAGCGCGGTAAATCAGGCGCGTTTCTTGAATTCGTTGGTGCGGGTGTCGATCTCGATCAGGTCGCCGATTTCCACGAAGGCCGGAACCGGGATCTCCATGGTGGTGCCTTTGATGCGGGCCGGCTTCAGTACTTTACCGGAGGTGTCGCCACGTACGGCTGGCTCGGTGTATTCCACTTCGCGTACCACGGTGGTTGGCAGCTCTACGGAGATGGCCTTGCCGTTGTAGAAGGTCACTTCGCACTTGTCTTCCATGCCATCGATGATGTAGCCGATGGTGTCGCCCAGGTTTTCGGATTCAACTTCATACTGGTTGAACTCTTCGTCCATGAACACGTACATCGGGTCGGCAAAGTAAGAGTAGGTGCACTCGCGCTTTTCCAGAACAACTACGTCGAACTTGTCGTCGGCTTTGTACACGGTTTCGGTACCGGCGCCGGTCAGCAGGTTCTTCATCTTCATTTTTACAACGGAGGCGTTACGGCCGGATTTGGAGAATTCGGCTTTCTGTACCACCATCGGGTCGTTGCCAACCATGAATACGTTACCAGCGCGGAGTTCCTGTGCGGTTTTCATGCTTATAAAGTCCTAATGTCTTGAATTTGGAATGGAAACGGATTTCCAGAAAACCCGCTATTGTAGCCTGATTTCGGCAAATTGCACTAGCCGCTGCGCCAGGCTCCCGCCAGCCAGAATTTGCCCTGGCCAGGTAGCGGCATGCAGCTGCCATGCTGGCCACTGTGCCTGCAAGGCTGGCCAGGCCTCGCCGTTTAACCGGTTGTGGTTCCATTGCAGCATGAAGTCCTGCACTGCCGCCGCCAGTGCAGGCGGCATGGTATGGCAGTAGTGCTGCAAAAAGGCCTGCAGCTTGTCGATATGCGCGTCGTCTTCCTGGCGATAGATGTGCCAGGCAAACGGCCGCCCCGCCCACTGCGCGCGCAGAAAGCTGTCCTCGCCGCGCACCATATTGAAATCACAGCTCCACAGCAGGCGGTCGTAGCCGCGCTGGTCGGTCATGGGCAGCAGGTAGAGCGCCAGTTGGCCGCAGGCGTAGTGCTGGCCGGCAGTGGCATCTGCTGGCAGGCCCAATGCCTGCAGTACATCCGGCACCACCTTGCCCATCGGCAATAGCAGCTGCACCGGCTGGCTGCCTGCGGCCAACTGTTGCACCCACTGCGCTGCTGCCGGGCTATCGTAGGCAAACAGGCTGTAGCGCACGCCGCCGGGCGGGCAGGGCGGCACGCCGCGTGCCTGCCAGTAGGCGTGTTGTGCTGCTGTATCGGCCTGCCAGGCGTCGCGTTCGGCCAGTAAGGCTTGCTCGCACAGCAGGCCGCCGGTACGCGGGGTAAAACCGGGGAAGAAAAAGTATTTTTGCAGCGGCAGGCGCGGGTGGGGCGAGGGCAGGCCGTGGCAGCCTTCCACCCAGTCTTCGGCAGACAGGTATTCCAGGTTCAGCCACAAGGGGCAGCGTGCTTGCGCGGCCATGGCTTGCTGATAGCTGTCCGGCAGCTCGCAGGCAAAAGCTTCGATGACGATATCGCCCACGGCGGCGTCTGCCGGTAGCGGGTCGGCCCAGTGCCGTACCTCGATGTCATCCAGCCGCTGGCAGGCTGGTGCCATGTCCAGCGCCGGGGCGATGCGGGCAAAGCTGGCCAGGTCGTCCACCCACAGCGTGACGTGCCAGCCGTGCTCGTGTACCAGCTGGCGCGCCAGGCGCCAGCACACGCCGATATCGCCGTAGTTATCGATGACGCGGCAGAACAGGGAACAATGCATCGCAGGACACCCGTAAAAACAGGCCGCCAGTATAGCGGGGCACGGTGGCCACTGCCGCAATAACATGGCGCCTGAAGCGCCTTGCCCGTGGCATGGCATTGTCACGCCGATGTCACCGGGCTGTCGCATACTGGCCGGTGCCGCGGTGGGCGCGGCGCTAGCCAGACGAGGGCAGCAGCATGAGCGCGGTAGCAGTCACAGCACGTTTTGATGCAGAGCAGGTGGGTTTGATTTGTGCCTACCGCTTTGCCCCGCAACAGGCCGGTAGCGTGCTGGACGTGGCCGGTTTGCAGCAGCAGTTGGCCGCAGGCCTGCCCGCGGGCCACTTTGTCTGGCTGCACCTGAACCTGTCGCATAGCGGCTGCCAGCGCTGGCTGCGTGCCGTGCTGCCCGCCCTACCCACCACTTTTTACGAGCAGCT
Organism: Neisseriaceae bacterium; assembly: GCA_027484385.1. Classification (GTDB taxonomy): domain Bacteria; phylum Pseudomonadota; class Gammaproteobacteria; order Burkholderiales; family Chromobacteriaceae; genus Vogesella. The sequence continues at coordinate 7,996 of JAIXTB010000054.1, forward strand.
GGGTGCCGGTACGGGGTCCACCCGGCTGGAGCACATCGACGAAGCGCTGCTAGCGGTGATCAACGACGTGACCTTCGAGTTTGACCGCAGTGTGACCGATGTGGCGTCCATGTGGGCCTGCGCCACGCCGCAGGTGCTGGTGACCGCGCGGCTCAAGCCACTGCGCGCCATCGACCAGCTGCGCGCCTCGGTCAAGCGCGGTGCCGCGTTTGCCTCGCCACTGGGCCTGTTGGTGCACCTGCTGCAAGACCAGGCCGATATCCTGATTCGCATCGTGCGCGATACCACTGCCAGTGTGGATGCGCTGGAAGACAGCCTGCTGGCGCACCGCCTGGGCGACCGCCGCGCCGAGCTGGCCGCCATGCGCCGCACCCTGGTACGGCTGCAGCGCCTGCTGGCACCAGAGCCGGGCTCGGTGTTTCGCCTGCTGAACAAACCGCCAGCCTGGGTGAACGACGACGATCTGCAAGACCTGCGCGAATCCACCGAAGAGTTTTCCCTGGTATTGGGCGACCTGGTGTCGCTGGTCGAGCGCATCAAGCTGCTGCAAGAAGAGCTGGCTGCCATGCTGAACGAGCAGACCAACCGCACGCTGTTCACCCTGACGCTGGTTACCGTACTGGCCTTGCCCATCAATATGGTGGCCGGCTTCTTTGGCATGAACGTGGGCGGTATTCCCTTTGCGGCCAACCCGCACGGCTTCTGGCTGCTGCTGGCGCTGGTGGCCGGCTTCACGCTGCTGGTGGGGCGCTGGGCGTTTCGCTGGCGCGAGCAGTTCTGATATTTGCCCCACGCGCCACCGCTGCCACAGTGCTGGTCGGCTGATGGTTTAACTGTCGGTAGGCAGTGCGCGGCCGGTGTGTGCCAGTGCCAGCTTCAACAGCGCGTGCTGGCTGTCGGCGCCCAGCTTTTGCTTTAGTTTCTGGCGGTGGGTTTCTACGGTGTTGGCGCTGATGCCCAGCCGTGCTGCCATTTCCCCTTTGCCCAGCCCCTGGGCTACCAGCAAGAACACCTCCAGCTCACGCGCGCTCAGGCTGTCCACGCCTTGTGGTGCCTGTAGCCCCTGTCGGCCCGCCAGCCGTACGGCCACATTGGGTGGCAGGTAGCGCTGGCCTTGCGTCAGTGCGGCCAGTGCCTGCGCCAGCTCTTTGCCCGCCGCGTCTTTGATCAGGTAGCCATCGGCACCGGCGGCCAGTGCTTGTTCGATGATGCTGGCCTCGTCACGGATCGACAGCACCAGTACGCGGCTGCCGGCGGCCCGCAGCTCGGGCAGCAGCTGCAAGCCATTGCCGCGCCCCATGTTGATGTCCAGCAGTGTCAGCTGCGGCGGGGTGGTGGCCAGCGCGGTGCGCGCTTCGGTGAGGGTGCCGGCTTCGGCAATGCGGACGCCGGGGCAGTGGCTACCCAGTAAGGCGGCCAACCCCAGCCGTACGATGGGGTGGTCGTCTACCAGCAGCACGTGTTGCAGCATCAGGCCAGACATACGGTGGTGCCTCCGCCTGGTGCGGTCTGCAGTTGCAGGCTGCGGCCCAGCAGGCCGGCGCGCAATTGTTGCGAGCGCAGGCCGATACCGTGGCTGATGGCGGCGGGGTCAAAACCGCAGCCGTTGTCATGCACGGTCAGCAGCGGCGCTTTGCCCAGCGCCAGTGTCACGCTGCTGGCCTGGCCATGGCGGATGGCATTGCTGATGGCTTCCTGCGCGATGCGGTACACATGCAGCCTGGCTTCGGCGCTGAGCTTGGGCGGCGTGTCGTGCACCTGTAGCGCCACGCTGACGCCGCTGCCGTCGTGCTGGCTGGCCAGTGCCTGCAGCGCCGGCTCCAGCCCGTCTTCCAGTAACGGTGCCGGCGTCAGGCCGCGTGCGCCCAGCCGCACTTCGTTTACCGCTTGCTGCAGGCAGCTTTGCAGCGCGCCCAGTGCCGGTGGTGGCGGCTGCAAGGTGCTGGCCAGGCTGTCGGCCAGCAGGCGGGCGGCGGTGAGCGACTGGCCGGCGCCGTCGTGCAGCTCGCTGCCCAGGCGCTGCTTTTCGCGTTCGCTGGTGTCCAGCAGCGCGGCTTCCAGCAATTGCTGTTCTTCTTGCGCCTGCTTCAGCTCGCGCGCGCGGCGTGCCAGCCGGCGGCGGCGGCTGTCGGCAGCCCGATGCAGGCGCTGGCGGGTGCGCAGCACTGCCACCGTAGTGACGATGATCAGTAGGGCCAACAGGGACGTTAGCGCGATGGTGAGCTGGTCTTCCCAGTAGAACTCGTACCACTTACGGAACGGGCTGCGGTCGAACAGCGTTAGCCGGTAGGGTTGGCCGCTCAGGGTCTGCCAGTCCAGGTTGTCCCAGTGGGTGAGCCACTGCGGGATCGTGGGGTCATCGTATAGCGGGCGGCCATAGAAAAATTGCCCCGGCTGCCAGTCTTTGCTTTGCAGCATCGGTGCCGGCGGGTAGCTGCCGTTTTCCGGGTCGTCCAGTGGGTTGCCTTCGTCCAGCGCGTAGGCGGCGTGGTCCGGCTGCGCGCGGACGCTGGCGTCCAGCGCGGCTTGTAGCAGGTAACGGGCGTGGATGTAGCCGGCCAGACGGCTATCGTGGTGCAGCGGGTATAGCCACGACAGCACCGGTGGCTGGCCCGCTACCGCTTTGCGGCTGCTGTCGTCGCCCAGTACCGGAGCGTGGTGTGCTTGCAGTTGACGGGCCAGCGCGATGCTGGCGGCGTCCAGTGGTCGAGCAGGTTGGCCGCAGGTATGGCGACCCGCTTGCGGCCCTTGCGGCAGCACCAGGGTCAGCTGTTGCCAGCGGCCGTCGTCCAGCTGGCGGCAAATAGCCTGCCACTGCGCCGCTTGCAGCCGGCCCGCGTCGTCCAGCGCCCAGCGCAGCTGGCCGGCATCGCTGCGCGCCTGGGTGAGCTGCTGCTCGAAGCTGCGGTAGAACTGGTCTTTGTGGTCGCGGAAGCGGCGGCTGCTTTCCATCACCACGGCATTCCACTCCGACCACGTTTGCACCAGTATCGTCAGCAGGGCCAGCAGCGTAACCGTGGTCAGGATCAGCCAGTCGGCCAGGCGAAAGCGTGAGTGAAGGCGGGGCATGGGGGTCAACCGGTAAGTGATACCGGCATTATTTCATGCTGCATAAACTTTCGTCATGTTCATGCGTTTGATATTAGCTGGAACCCGACATGAAAACTGACCATCTCCTTGCCCTGCTGCTGGCATTGACCAGCTCTGTCGTCTGGGCCGACCCGCCAGCAGCACGCTGGCTAGCGGCCAACTCGGCTATCCAGCCGCCTAGCGAGGCGGCGTTCTTGCGCGACTACCAGCGCCGACAGCACGTAGTGAACGGTCACGCGCAGTACCAGGCCTTTATGCAGCGCTGGCGTGCGGCCAAGGCCGACGGCTGGCTGCTGGATGCGGCCAGCTACCAAGCGTCGTTGGCGGAAAGTGCACGATGAGTAGCCGACGCAGCACGATGCTGCTGGGCATGGTGGCCCTGCTAAGTGGCTGTGCTGGCCAGCAGCCGCTGTTACAGGAGGTAGATACCGCCTGGCGCGATGCGCTCGGCAAGGTGGTGGCCGGCACGGTGGGTACGCTGCCGGGGGGGCCGGTAGTCGGTAGCGGCAGCCGGTACCCGGTGTCTACTTTCCAGCAAAGCGGCTTGCGTGGCGTGTTCGATGCCACGGATATGGCTAGCCGGCCGCAGTGGCCGCGGCTGGCGGTTACCATCAAGGCCTTACCGCAAGAGGCCTATTACTGGTATGTGCGCGGGCAAGTTACGGTATCACCGCACTACTGCATGCGCATGGATGCCGTGCTGTGGCAGGACGACAAACGCAGCAAGCGTTACCCCGACCTGGTGTATTGCTTTAGCGATGCCCAGGACGGCAAGGCGATCCGCGCCAATTACCAGTACATGCGCTGGCGCACGATGAGCACGCTGGATCTGCGCCATAGCGGCCTGCAGCGCACCGACGGCCCCACGCCCCCGCAGCACAACTACCCGCAAGGCAAGAACGTAGTGGTGATCGACGACATGCTGATCATGCAGCTACTCAATGCATTTATGTCCAGCGTGGGGCTGGATATCGAGAAGCACCCGGACGAACACCGTTTCTGGGTGGTGTCCATCCCGGATCGCCAGCAATGGCAGCAGCCAGCGTACGTATTGCCAACCCCGATGCCGCCTTGCGTGCTGAGCCAGATCGGCACCGATGGCTGCTACCGCAAAGATTGATAAACCCAGGGAGACAAACATGCAGTGCACACAATGCGGGTCGGAACAGACCCAGCGTCTGGAAGTGATCTACGAACAGGGCACCACCACCATCCGCACCCAGAGCACCTCGGTCGGCGCGGCGGGTAACGGCAACTTTGGTGCGGGCACGGCTACCACTACCACCAGCGGTATCCAGCAAACCAAGCTGGCCAGCCGCGCTGCACCGCCGCAACGCAAGTCGAAGGTGGGAGGCGTGTGTTTGCTGCTGCTGGGCATTTGGCTTAACTGGATGGGGATGCATTTGAATGATACCGGCTGGCTGATGCTGCCTGGCATGGCCGCGTTGGCCGGCGGCTTCCTGCTGCTACAACGTGCCACCGCCTACAACCGCGACGTGTTTCCACCGCTTTACCGACAGTGGCAGGCCAGCTGGTTGTGTCACCGTTGCGGCTGCATTTACCAATACGGCCAGCATTGAGGAGCGCCCTGATGAAGACATCTCATACCATAAGGTGGGCATGGTCGCTGTGTCTGAGCGCCGTACTGGCTGCCTGCTCCGGCGGCGGCTCGGGTGCAGCAGCAGCAGCGGGGCAAAGTGGTGGCAGCACCGCCGCGGCGCAGTGGCTGACCGGCGTGGCAGCCATCGGCAAGCCACTGGCGGGGGCTCAGATTACACTGCGTGATGCCGATGGGGTAGCGCGTAGCGGCAGCGCGGATGCCGCCGGTCACTTTAGCCTGGATCGTCAGGGCTTGCAGCCGCCAATGCTGCTGGAGGCCGTCAGTAATGATATCCGCGTGTATGCACCTGTGTTTGCCGGTGATAGCCATGTCAACGCCAATCAGTTCACCAGCGCTCAACTGCGACAGCTGCTACAGCAGCAGTGTGGCAGCGACGCTTGCCGTAGCGCAGTGCAGACCCTGCCGCTGGGCACACCGCTGTTCGCGGGGCAGGTGAGCCTGGGTGGACTGACTGCGGCCGGCTTTGATGAAGACATGCGCTTGCTGGGGCTGGCTGCCGGTGTAGGCAGTAACAGCAGCACGCTGCGCACCGACCAGGCATTCCGTGCCGATGGCACCGGCTGGGACGCGGTGCTGGACGCTCACCCCTATGCCACGCTGGCGGTCAGTGCACAGGGCATCAGCAGCGCAGGTCAGCTGCTGCAGGCACCGCTGACCACACTCAATCTGGCCGATGCGCCAGCCTTGTTCCAGCCCGATGTCAGCTTTGCCACCTATTGCCGGGGAAGCCTCAGTAGCAAGGTATACCGTGCCAGTGGTGTGGATGTATACGGCCAGGCCAGCAGTGAAGCACTGCTGCGCGAAACGGCCATGCTGGCAGCAGCTTACCGTGCCAAGGAGCTGGCACGCTTCGGTGTGGATGCGGCGAGCCAGCCGCGCATGCAAGTGTGTGTTGATAGTAGCCAGCAGGCAGGTACCAGTGGCAACGGCCTGGCGTGGGCGGGTCACTATGTGTACGTCAGCGGTGTTGGTAGCGATGGCCCGGCCGAATGGCGCCGTACGCTGCAGCACGAGATCATTCATGCCGTCGTAAACGCTGCCACTGGTAATACCTCAGCTACTTATGCAGGCGGCCCGCGCATGGTGGAAACCTGGTTTAACGAAGGGCTGGCGCTGCATTTTGCCGGCCAGGACGACTGGCTGCTGGCCAGCGACGACTGGTTTGCTGACACACATGGCCACCCGTTGCACCCGATGGACGTCAGTACCCAGGGCATGGTCAATGGCCGATTGGGGAGCGAGATGGGGTACTACCCGATGTACCGCATGATCATGAGGCAGCTGCAGCATGCCAATGGCGGGCCGGTTAACTTCGAGCAGAAGGTGCGCAAGGTGTTGCAGGTGGTGGCAGGCAAGCCGCTGGCCGAGCAGCCGGACACCTTCCGCCAGGCGGTCGCCAGCGAGCTGTTCGGCGGTGTGGCGTATGCGACCTATCGCCAGCAACTGCCGGCTAAGCTGCGTGACTTTGTGGCAGATACCACGCTGCCCTTGGCGTATGGTGGCGGCGAGCTGGCGGGGGTGTTCCGTCTGCCTGCTGGCAGTACGGCGGATTGCGCCACCCTGATGCATAGCAGCGAGGAAGCGCAGATCGTCAATGGCAAGATCCTGTTGCCCAAAGCGGCGGGTAGCCAGTTGCTGTTCCTGCTGCAGTCCGAAGAGACGGTGGGTGGCCAGCAGCGCTTGCAGTACTACCCGCTGCAGACGGTGAATGTACAAGGCGACGTACTGACGCCGGCAGTGCTGGACCTGGCAGGCCAGACGGTGGCCAGCCTTAGTTGCAGTAACTAAGCAAGCCATGCGGCCAACCTTGCTACAAGGTTGGCTGCATGGCCATTTTCCGCCCGCTTTACACGTGCAGCAGCAAAAAGCGCCGCTCCCACGGGCTGATCACGTTGAAGTACTCGCCATACTCGGCTTCCTTGATGGCGCTGTAGGCTTGGATGAAGTGCTCGCCAAACAGCTCGGCCAGCGGTTGGCAGTTCATCAGCAGGTCGATGGCGTCGTCCAGGTGGCGCGGCAGCTGGTGTGGCTGGTCGTAGGCGCTGCCGGCCAGCGGGGCGTCTGGCTGCAGGCTTTGCTTCATGCCCAGGTAGCCGCAGGCCAGGCTGGCGGCCAGCGCCAGGTAGGGGTTCACGTCCACGCCGGCCAGGCGGTTTTCCACCCGCCGTGCTTCCGGGCCACTGTGTGGCACGCGCAGGCTGCAAGTGCGGTTGTCGTAGCCCCAGCTGAGGTTGATGGGCGCCGAGGTAAAGCGCGATAGCCGGCGGTAGCTGTTTACATAGGGGGCAAAGAAGGGCATGGCGGCGGGCAGATAGGTTTGCAGCCCGCCGATAAAGTGGAAAAACGCCGGCGACGGGCTGCCGTCCGGCTGGCTGAAAATATTCTGCCCGCCGTCCAGCGCCACCACGCTCTGGTGGATGTGCATGGCGCTGCCGGGCTGGCCTTGCATGGGTTTGGCCATGAAGGTGGCGTACATATTGTTGCGGATGGCCACCTCGCGCACGGTGCGCTTGAACAGGAACACCTGGTCGGCCAGCGCCAGCGGGTCACCGTGGTCCAGGTTGATTTCCATCTGCGCGGTGCCCATTTCGTGAATCAGCGTGTCCAGCGCCAGCCCTTGTGCCTGGCACCAGTCGTACATCACGTCGAAGATATCGTCGTATTCGTTGACGGCGTCGATGCTGAAGCTCTGCATGCCGGCTTCGGTACGCCGCGTGCGGCCCACTGGTGGCTTCAGCGGCATGTCTTCGTCCGGCTCCACTTGTACCAGGTAAAACTCCATCTCCGGCGCCACGATAGGGCGCCAGCCTTCCTGCTCGTACAGTTTCAGGATGCGCTTGAGCACGTTGCGCGGCGAGAGCGCGGCGGGCGTGCCGTCGAAATTGACGCAGTCGTGGATGATCTGCGCGGTGGGCTCCTTGGCCCACGGTACTGGCCGCAGCGTGCTGGCATCGGGGATCAGCCGCATGTCCGGGTCGGCCGGGGCGGTAAAGTGCTGCTCGGGGTAGTCGCCGGTGACCGTCATCATCAGCACGGCCTCGGGCAGGCGCAGGCCCTCGGCCGCATTGTACTTGTGGCGCGGCACGATCTTGCCGCGTGCCAGGCCGGTCATGTCGGGGATCAGGCACTCCACTTCGGTAATGTGGTGTTCGTCCAGCCAGCGCTGGATGGTTTGCGCAGCATTCATGGGCAGGCTCCCGGGTTGCACAGCAGGATAGTGGCCGGCATTTAATGAAAACGCTTTATTGAGTTTCTGCATTTAAAGCCGGTAAAAGTTATAGAATGCAGCTAAGCCTGCATCTGCTTTTCTATGCAGCAAGAACAAGGCCATACCCTGGCCCGCTGCCGCCTCACCCTTGCCCAGATTGTTATCGCCATGACTGAAGCTTCCTCGTCTCCTGCCACGCTTGCATCGTCACGCTGGCCACGCCGCCTGTTGTGGGTGGGGGGCACACTCGCCGTGTTGCTGGGCGGTAGCTGGGCTGCCGTGCCGCATCTGATCCAGCACTATGCCGGGCAGTGGGCGCAGGGTATCGGCCGCCAGCTCACCCTGGGCGAGGTGGTGTTCGAGCCGTGGGCGCTGCGCCTGACACTGCGCGACATCCGCCTGGCCGACCGCGACGGCAGCACCCTGCTGGCGGCACAAGGTTTACGGGTAGATGCCCAGGCCTGGCCGCTGCTACTGGGGCGCGTGGCACTGGACGAGCTGACACTGGACGCGCCGCAGCTGCTGGCCAGCCGTAGCGCGGCAGGGCAGTGGAACTGGGCGCGTTTGGCCGCCGACGCCGCCGGGCCGGCTCAGGCCAAGCCGCAAGATAGCCAGCCGCTCAAGCTGGTCATGACCCGGCTGGTGCTGAACAAAGGCCGTATCCAGCTGCAGGACGCGCTGGCCGCTGGCCTGCAGCGCCA
>JAIXTB010000325.1 GCA_027484385.1 Neisseriaceae bacterium
CAGACCGATACGGCGTACTGTTTCGATGAAGCGCTCGCCTTCTTGGCGCTGCTCCACGTACAGGGTCATGATTTTTTCAAATGCAGCAGGCACATCTGCTTGGGCAAACGACGGTCCGATCACCTTGCCAATCGCGGTGTAGTTACCCTGGCTACCACCGAGGGTGATCTGGTACCACTCTTGGCCATTCTTATCCACACCCAGAATGCCGATGTTGCCAATATGATGGTGGCCACAGGCATTCATACAGCCAGAGAAGTTGCAGTCGATGTCGCCCAGATCAAACAGATAATCCAGATCGTCAAACTTGCGCTGAATTGCTTCGGCCACCGGGATGGAGCGGGCGTTGGCCAGATCGCAGAAATCACCGCCGGGGCAGCAGATGATATCGGTCAGCAGGCCGATGTTCGGCGTGGCAAAGCCATGCTGGCGTGCCAACAGCCACACTTCGTACAAATCGCTTTCTTTGACGTCCGGCAGAATCAGGTTTTGCTCGTGCGCGGAGCGGATCTCGCCAAAACCGAAACGATCGGCCATATCGGCAACGGCGTCCATCTGGTCGGCACTGATATCACCTGGTGGCACGCCGGTTTTCTTCAGCGACAGCACCACCGAACGGTAGCCGGCACGTTTATGGGCACGGGTGTTGCGCTCTACCCAGCGGGCAAAGGCAGGCTCGGCCAGCTTCTCGGTGAAGGCCGCAGGGTTGGCCGCCAGGCTCTCGTATGGCGGATCGGTAAAGAAGCTGGCGTAGTAGGCCACGTCAGCCTCGGTCAGGGTAGACGGGCCATCTTTCAGATTCAACCACTCATCTTCCACCTTGGCCGCAAACGCCTCTACCGTCATGGCTTGCACCAGGATCTTGATGCGGGCCTTGTACTTGTTATCGCGGCGGCCGTAGCGGTTATACACACGCAATACGGCATCGAGATAGGTCAGCAGGTGCTGCGGCGGCAGGAACTCGCGCACGACCTTGCCCACGATGGGGGTACGCCCCAGGCCACCGCCTACCAGTACGCGGAAGCCGACTTCACCCACCTCGTTACGCACAACGTGCAGGCCAATATCGTGCACCTGGGTGGCCGCGCGGTCATCCGCACTGCCAGATACGGCAATCTTGAACTTGCGCGGCAGGTAGGCAAACTCGGGGTGCAGCGTGCTCCACTGGCGAATGATCTCGCAGTAGGCGCGGCCATCGATCAGCTCGTCGGCGGCCACACCGGCAAAAGCGTCGGTGGTGGTATTGCGCACGCAGTTGCCGGAGGTCTGGATGGCGTGCATTTCCACGTCAGCCAGCTCGGCCAGGATATCCGGTACGCGCGCCAGTTCCGGCCAGTTGAACTGGATGTTCTGGCGCGTGGTGAAGTGGGCGTAGTCGCGGTCGTAGGTGCGGGCGATGTGCGCCAGCTTGCGCATTTGCAGGCTGGACAGGTGGCCATAAGGGATGGCCACGCGCAGCATGGGGGCGTGGCGCTGGATATACAGGCCGTTCATCAGGCGCAGCGGGCGGAATTCTTCTTCCGCCAGCTCGCCGGCCAGGTAGCGCTGAGTCTGGCTGCGGAACTGCTCTACCCGCTCGCGCACCAGACGGAAATCGACTTCATCGTACTTGTACATGCCGTGCTCTCTTGATCAAGGTTGGCCGCATGCTGCGGCCAACGTCTCCGTATTAGTCGGGGCGTTTCAGCGGGCTGGCTTTCACGTGCAAGCCACACTCTTTGGATTCGGGGTTTTCCCACCACCAGCGGCCGGCGCGGATATCCTCGCCCATGGCGATGGGGCGCGTACAGGGGGCACAGCCGATGGACGGCACGTGCTTGTCGTGCAGGGCGTTATACGGCACGCCGTGTTCACGGATATACGCCCAGATGTCTTTTTCTGTCCACTCGATCAGCGGGTTGTACTTCATCAGGCCGTTGTCAGCGTCGTGCTCGCGGTCGCCCAGGTCCTGCCGGGTGGGTGACTGTTGGCGGCGCAGGCCGGTAATCCAGGCGTCCAGGCCGGACAACGCGCGCTTGAGCGGCGCAATCTTGCGGATGTGGCAACAGGATTTACGCTGCTCTACGCTGTTGTAGAAAGCATTGATACCGTTTTCGTTGACGTAAGCCTCCAGTGCGGCGGCATCCGGGTAGTACACACGGATCGGGTAAGCCGGATAGGCCTCGCCCACTTTGTGCATCAGGTCGTAGGTCTCCAGCGGCAAGCGGCCGGTATCCAGGCTGAAAATGGTAATCGGCAGCGCCAGTTTGGCGATCAGGTGGGTCAGCACCATGTCTTCGGCGCCAAAACTGTTGGCCAGGGCCACCTTGCCATGCGTGCGGGCGATTTCCTGCAGCAGGGCTTCGGTCTGGGCTAGCTTGTCGGCAAGGCTCATCGGGTGCCTCCAGGGCATACGGACAGAGGATGCCATGGTAGCCAAAGGCTTTAAATCGGAAAAGAATATTGTGTTAGTATTTAATTACTTTCAGTTTTAAGAGATCAAGACATGAAACTCCAGCAATTGCGCTATCTGGTGGAAGTGGCCAAACAGGGGCTGAACGTTTCCGAGGCGGCAGAAAAGCTGCATACCTCGCAGCCGGGTATTTCCAAACAGATTCGCCTGCTGGAAGACGAGCTGGGCATTCAGGTCTTCATCCGTAACGGTAAACGTGTCGTGGCGGTATCCGAGCCGGGCAAAGAGGTGCTGCGCATTTCCGAGCGCATCCTGCGTGAGGCGCAAAACCTCAAGCGCGTCGGCGACGAGTTCTCTAAAGAGGCGGAAGGCGCGCTGACCATCGCCACCACCCACACCCAGGCCCGCTACGCGCTGCCTGGCGTGATTGCCGAATTTGTGCGCTGCTACCCCAAAGTACGCCTGTCCATCAAGCAAGGCAGCCCGACCCAGATTTGCGACATGGTGGTATCCGGCGAAGCAGACTTGGCCATAGCGACCGAGGGCATTTCGCTCTACAAAGAGCTGGCCATGCTGCCCTGCTACGAATGGAACCGCAGCATTGTGGCGCCGGATGGCCACCCGCTGCTGGCATTGGGCCGGCCGCTTACGCTGGAAGACATCGCCAGCTTCCCCATCATTACCTACGACTTTGCCTTCGCCGGGCGCTCGCGCATCAACCAGGCGTTTACTGACGCAGGCAAAACCCCGAACGTGGTGCTGACCGCCATCGACACCGACGTGATCAAAACCTACGTCAAGCTGGGACTGGGCGTGGGCATTATCGCCAGCATGGCGTTCGAGCCCGAGCGCGACAGCGGCCTGCAGGCACTGGACGCCAGCCATCTGTTCGAGCCGTCAACGACCAAGATCGGCATCCGCAAAGACGCCTACCTGCGCGGCTATGCCTATACCTTTATCGAGCTGTTTGCCCCGCACCTGCACCGCAAAGAAGTCGACAGCGCGCTGCACCACGGTGATGACGAGCTGTGAGCTGACGCTAGCGTCAACAGAAAAAACCGCCGATTGGCTAATGCCAGTCAGTTAACGCTGACTGGCATTTTTTTGGCTGGCGGTTTGTTGCGTTAAAGCGGCTTGCGAGTCCGCTATGCGGACGATTCTTAAATGCCGGTTCCGCCCGGCTGACGGGAAAGGGGGCGGATTGCCGCCCCCTTTTCATTCCCCCACAACCCGGGGCTGCTCGAAACCCCGTCCAAAATGGCACGCCCCAGGCGCCGCCGAACTCGCCCCTTGCTAACGGCTCGGGGCTCAAACAAATCGGCGTCTTAAAACCTGGGGCGCACCATTTTGACCGGCTCGCGCCAACGGGATGGGGCGCTTGACTCACGCGCTCCCACTTGATGACCAAGCATATTCGCTTAACTGACTGGGATTACGCCGATTGACGGTTTTTTCATATGGCGATAACGCTGCGGCCAACCTGCGCCAAAACGCCCACCTGCGCGACGATGCTTACACCTTTATCGAGCTGTTTGCCTGGTGGCTGCACCGCAAAGAGGTAGACGGCGCGCTACACCACGGTGACGACGAGCTCTGAATTGACGCTAACGTCAAAAGAAAAACCCGCCGATTGGCGGGTTTTTGCATAGATCGATAGTCCTGCGGCCAACCTTGGCAAAATGCTGATCTGCACGGCAATAGCTGCACCTGTATCCCGCTTTTACCCCGCACCTGCACCGCAAAAGTCGACCGCGCGTTACACCACAGTGACGACCAGTACCAGGTTGACGCGAGCGTCAAAAGAAAAAACCCGCCGATTGGCGGGTTTTTTACGGTGAGCCTTGCGGCCAACCTTACAGTGTCAGGCCACCGGTCACTTCGATGGCAGCACCGTTGATATAGCTGGCTTCGTCAGAAGCAAGCCAGGCGTACACATTGGCGATTTCTTCCGGCTGTGCCATACGCTTCATCGGTACCTTGTCTTCCATCGCCTGGATCACTTTTTCCGGCATGGATTTCAGGATAGGCGTGGCCACGAAGCCAGGGCAGACAGCGTTGGCACGAATGCCCTTTTTGCCCAGCTCTTTCGCCCAGGTTTTCACGAAACCGATCACGCCAAACTTGGAGGCAGCGTAGTTGGTCTGGCCGAAGTTGCCATACACACCCACCACGGACGAGGCGTTCAGGATCACACCGGCACCCTGTTCGATCATGGTATCCACCACGGCCTTGGTGCAGTTGTAAACACCCTTCAGGTTGATGTCGATGACCTTGTCGAACTGGTCTTCGGTCATATTGATCAGCTGCGCGTCCATCACGATACCGGCGTTGTTCACCAGCACGTCGATACGGCCAAACTGGGTTTTCAGCGCGCCTACCATGTCGGCGATCTGGGCCTTGTCGGTCACGTCCACTTTGTAACCTACCGCTTCGCCACCGGCTGCCTTCAGCTCTTCCACCACGGCATTAACGGCATCCAGATTGATGTCACATACCGCAACGATGGCGCCTTCCTTGATGAATTTTTCGGCAGTCGCTTTACCGATACCGCTGGCACCGCCAGTAATGATGGAGACTTTCCCTTTCAAGCGCATAATTCTTCCTTTGCATTCAGTTGCAGGCGACCCGATTGTCGACCGGATATTGCTCCACCACCGACCCTCAAGGCCGAGTCCCTGTTTTTATTGTCTGTCTTGTCTTGTTATGCCGGTTGCCACGGCTGCATTTTGCAGCGCACAACCATCTTGCGCTGCAATATAACGCAAGCGCTCGGTAGCGGTAAAGCAAACGCTCTATCGGCTGTCATCACGACAGGAAAGGCTGTGGCGCGATTATCGCAATGCAAAAAAAATCGCAGGGAAAACAGCTATTTGCGCATTGAGGCCATGAACACCACACCCTGCCAGCCAGCCAACAAACACTGGCCACATGAAAAAAGGCAGCCGTAGCTGCCTTGGTGCTTATCCCTGCGGGGCCGGTTTATTCCAGGCCTTTGCTGGCCAGGTAGTCTTCGTAGTTGCCGGTGTAGTAGTCGAAACCGCCGTTGCCATCCAGCTCTAGGATGTGGGTAGCCAGCGAGCTCACGAACTGACGATCGTGCGATACGAAAATCAGGGTGCCTTTGTACTTTTCCAGCGCCATGTTCAAGGCTTCGATCGACTCCATATCCATATGGTTGGTCGGTTCATCCATGATCATCACGTTCGGTTTCTGCAGCAGCAGTTTGCCGTACAGCATGCGACCTTTCTCGCCACCGGACAGTACGCGAACTGCCTTGTCCACATCGTTGCTACCAAACAGCAGGCGGCCCAGCGTACCGCGAATAACCTGCTCGTCATCGCCTTCCTGGCCCCATTCGCGCATCCATTCGGTCAGCGTACGATCGGAGTCGAACTCGGCTTCGTGATCCTGGGCAAAGTAGCCCACCTGTGCTTTTTCGGCCCACTTGATCTGGCCGTAATCGGCAGTAATGCCTTCAGCCAGTGGCGCCTCGAAGGCCCCGGCCAGCAGCTTCACCAGCGTGGATTTACCGGCACCGTTCGGGCCGATGATGGCCAAGCGTGCGCCAGCTTCCAGGATAAAGCTCAGGTCCTTCAGCAACACCTTCTTGTCGTAGGCCTTGCTCAGGCTGTCGACCTCTACTGCCTGGCGGTGCAGCTTGAACTTGTCGTCCATTTCAAAGCGGATGAACGGGCTCTGGCGGCTGGATGGCTTCACTTCCACCATATCGGCCTTCAGCTTGTCCACCTGCTTCAGGCGGCTGGTGGCCTGACGGGCTTTGGATTTGTTGGCCGAGAAACGTGCCACGAATTCCTGCAGCTCCTGGATACGCTCTTTGGCCTTGCTGTTCGATGCCAGCTGGCGTTCACGTGCCTGGGTGGACGCGATCATGTAGTCGTCGTAGTTACCCGGGTAGATGCGGATGGTGTTGTAGTCCAGGTCGGCCATATGGGTGCAGACCGAGTTCAGGAAGTGTCGGTCGTGCGAAATGATGATCATGGTGGAGTTGCGCTCGTTCAGCACGTGCTCCAGCCAGCGAATGGTGTTGATATCCAGGTTGTTGGTCGGTTCGTCCAGCAACAGGATGTCCGGGTTGGAGAACAGCGCCTGTGCCAGCAGCACACGTAGTTTCCAGCCCGGCGCCACTTCGCTCATCGGGCCAAAGTGCTGTTCTACCGGAATACCCACGCCCATCAGCAGCTCGCCGGCGCGTGCCTCGGCGGTGTAGCCGTCGTACTCGGCAAACTTGGCTTCCAGTTCCGCCGCGTGCATGTAATCGTCTTCGGTGGCTTCCAGGTTGGCGTAAATGGCATCACGCTCGCTCATGGCGGCCCACATTTCGGTATGGCCTTGCAGGACAACATCGATTACACGCTGATCTTCGTAAGCAAACTGGTCCTGGCGCAGCTTACCCAGACGCAGGCCGTTTTCGATGGCCACTTCGCCACTGGTCTGCTCCAGGTCACCACCCAGAATTTTCATGAAGGTCGATTTGCCGGAGCCGTTGGCACCGATCAGGCCATAGCGGTTACCTTCGCCGAATTTGACCGAAACTTTCTCGAAAAGCGGCTTGGCGCCGAACTGCATGGTAATGTTGCTTGTCGTAATCACGCGGATAATTCCTCTGCCAGTCTCTGAATGTGTACCGGAAAACCGTGTATTTTAGCACAAAAACCCTTGCAATCAGCGTGTTGCGGCCAACGTGCATTGCTTGCGCCGCAATAGCGGAATTCCGCTACAATCAAACACCTTACTTAATCCATTTCATATAGGCAGAAGCTATGCTTACCGGCAGCCTTGTTGCTCTGGTCACCCCGATGTTCGAGGACGGCCAGGTCGATTTCGAATCGCTCAAACGTCTCGTTGACTTCCACATCGATAACGGTACCGACGGCATTGTTGCCGTGGGCACCACCGGGGAATCCGCCACTCTTGGCGTGGAAGAACACATCAAGGTCGTAGAAGCCGTGGCACGGCACGCTGCCGGCCGCGTTACCGTGGTAGCCGGCACCGGCGCCAACTCTACTGCCGAAGCCATCGAGCTGGCGCAGCTGGCCAAGCAGGCCGGTGCCAGCCACAGCCTGTCCGTAGTGCCGTACTACAACAAGCCCACGCAGGAAGGTATCTATCAGCACTACCGCACCATTGCCGAGGCTGTAGATATCCCGCTGATCATGTACAACGTGCCCGGCCGTACCGTGGCAGACATGAGCAACGATACCGCACTGCGCCTGGCCCAGATCGACAATATCGTTGGCCTGAAAGACGCTACCGGCGATATCGGCCGTGCCTGCGACCTGGTGCTGCGTGCCCCAGCCGACTTTGCCCTGTATTCCGGCGACGACGCTACCGGCATGGCCTTCATGCTGTGCGGTGGTCACGGCGTGATCTCGGTGACGGCCAACGTCGCCCCGGCACTGATGAGCCAGCTGTGCAAGGCCGCCCGCAGTGGCAATACCACCGGCGCGCGCGCCATCAACGACCAGCTGCAGGGCTTGCACAAGCAGCTGTTCTGCGAACCAAACCCGATCCCGGCCAAGTGGGCACTGCACCGCCTGGGCCTGATGCCCGCCGGCTTGCGCCTGCCGCTGACCCCGCTGAGCCAGGGTTCGGTCGCCATCATCGAAGCAGCCATGAAACAGGCGAACACCCTGTAAACCATGAAGCACGCAATGAACAAGACCCTGATCTCCGGCCTGCTGTGTGCAGGCTTGCTGAGCGCCTGCGCCAGCAGCAACCCCGACCTGAAATACGAGTTCAAGTCGGATAGCCCGAAACCGAAATCTTCGCTGGAAGTGCCGCCGGACCTTAGCGCACCAGTACAGCAAGACCGCTACCCTATTCCGCAGGTCAACACTGGCAGTACCAGCCAAGCCACCACGACACCCGCTGCTACCAGCGCGGCAGCCGCTCCTGCAGTGCCCGCCAGTGCTGCAGTAGAGCGCGCAGGTACCCAGCGCTGGGTCAGCATCCCGGGCAAGAGCCCGGCAGAAGTGTGGCCACTGCTGAAAGCGTTCTGGCTGGATAACGGCTTTGTCATCCAGAACGAAGAAGCCGATATCGGCTATATGGAAACCGACTGGGCAGAGAACCGCGCCAAGCTGGGTGCCACCACCGTACGCGGCCTGCTGGAAACAGTGGGTTTGGGGAGTGTGTTCTCCACGCCGGAGCGCGACAAGTTCCGCATCCGCATAGAGAAAACGGCCAACGGTACGGATGTGTTCTTCAGCCACCGCGGCATGTACGAGATCTACATTAACGAGAAGAAAGAAGACACCCGCTGGCAGCCTCGCCCGACAGACCCGGAAATCGAAGCAGTGTTCCTGAGCCGCTTCCTGGTACGCCTGGGTGCGGATGAAGCCACGGCAGCGAAAGCTGTCCGCCAGGAACAAGCCGCCAATACCGCCCGTGCACGCCTGGTAAAAGGCGGTATCGAGCTGGACGATAGCTACGATCGCGCATGGCGCCGTGTTGGCCTGGTGCTGGAACACAACGGTCTGGCTATTACCGACCGTGACCGCACACTGGGTGCCTACTTCGTGAAGCCAGGCAACGATGATGTGCAAAAAGCCAACGCACAAAGCAGCGGCGGCATGTTCTCCAAGCTGGCGTTCTGGAAAGACAGCAAACCGGGGGATAACGCCAGCGTGCCAAACCTGCGCGTACAGCTGACCCGCCAGGGCGACCAGCAAGTGCGTGTAGAGCTGCGCACTGCCGACAATGCCGTCGTCACCGACAAAGGCCTGGAAGCCCTGCTGCAACAGATGGTCAACGAGCTGAAATAAGCTGTCGCGTTGACTCACCAGCCCGCCCAGCCAGGCGGGCTTTTTCTTGCCTGCTTAAGAAAGCCGACAGCCCTACGAGGAGGCTGCCGGCTTTTATCTGGTAAAACGATGCGTCAGATCGTCTGCGAATAACGCGCCTTGGTTTCGCGCTCGCGCAGGTGGCGGTCGAAAATCATGGCGATATTGCGAATCAGGAAACGCCCTTTGGGTGCCACCATCAGAAAATCACCGTCAAAGGTCAGCAGGCCTTCGCTCTGGAACGCCCGGATCTGCGGCAGCTCTACCGCAAAATAGTCGGCGAAATTGATGGCAAAGGTCTGCTCGATCGCCTCTACTGACAGCGAGAAGCGGCACATCAACGCCTGGATCACGCTGCGACGCAAAATATCATCCTGCGTCAGCGTCATGCCGCGCAGCACCGGCAGGTGGCCGGCATCCAGCGCGGCGTAGTAGGCGTCCAGCTCCTTCTCGTTCTGCGTATAACACGGCCCCACCTTACCGATGGACGACACGCCCAGACCGATCATGTCGCAGTCGGCATGCGTAGAGTAGCCCTGGAAGTTTCGCTGCAGGCGGCCCTGCTGCAAGGCACGCGTCAGCTCGTCGTCCGGCTTGGCAAAATGGTCCATGCCGATAAACACATAGCCTGCATCTGCCAGCTGGCGGACGGAATTTTGCAGGATATCCAGCTTGGTAGCCGATGTCGGTAAATCCACCTCGTTAATGCGGCGCTGCGGCATGAACACCGTAGGCAGATGCGCGTAGTTGTACAGCGCAATGCGGTCTGGCGACATGGCAATCACGCGACTTACCGTGTTTTCCAGCGAATGCGCGGTTTGCTTGGGCAGGCCGTAGATCAAGTCCACACTGATGGACTTGAAGCCGGCTTCGCGCGCGGCATCCATCACCACGCGGGTTTCTTCCTCGCTCTGGATGCGGTTCACCGCCTCCTGCACCACCGGGTCGAAATCCTGGATACCGATGCTCATACGGTTGAAACCCAGCTGCGCCAGGTGCAGCACGGTGTCGCGGCCAACCTTGCGCGGGTCTATCTCGATAGAGAATTCCCCCTCCGGTAGCAGCTCGAAATGCTCGCGAATAATGCCCATCACACGGTCCAGCTGCGCATCCGACAAAAAGGTCGGCGTACCGCCGCCAAAATGCAGCTGGATCACTTTTTCACGGCTACCCAGTTTTTCCGCCACCAGGCGAATTTCCTTTTCCAGGTAATCCAGGTAGGCATCGGCGCGGCTTTTGTCTTTGGTAATGATCTTGTTACAGCCGCAGTAGTAGCAAATGGTGTTGCAGAACGGCACATGCACGTACAGCGAGATCGGCCGATGGTTGGCACCGATCGCGCGGTGCGCCAGCCACTGCTCGTAATCACTCACCCCGAAACCGGCGTGAAAACGGTCTGCCGTGGGGTAGGACGTGTAACGCGGGCCAGAACCTTCCAGCCTTTCGATAAGTTCTCTATCGAAAATACACTGTGTCGGCATGAAATTTGTGGTGGGTGTCATATTGAATCTGGTTGGAAAACCGGTGGTGGGCTGGTAAATTTGCGCAATTACCACTTTTCTTGCTTTGACGCGTATCAAGCAAGCCCGCTTGCTTGGCGAAAACACACTATATGACTGACCACACACACCCAATGCACGCACTCAAAGTGTCGTGTTCCAACTGCAGCCTGCGAGAACTGTGCCTCCCGGTAGGCTTGAACCGCGATGAAATGGCGCAACTGGACGCCGTGATCCGTCAAAGCCGACGTCTGAAACGTGGCGAATACCTGTTCCGCTCTGGCGAGGGCTTCCGCTCGCTATACGCGGTGCGTACCGGTTACTTCAAGACCTGTGTCTCCAGCCAGGACGGCCGCGAACAAGTCACCGGCTTTCACATGTCGGGCGAGCTGATGGGCCTGGACGGTATTTCGTCCAACCTGCACGGCTGCGATGCCATCGCACTGGAAGACAGCGAAGTCTGCGAGCTGCCATTCAGCCGCATGGAAACGCTTGGCCGTGACATCCCCAGCCTGCAGCACCACTTCTTCCGCCTGATGAGCCGCGAAATCGTGCGCGACCAGTCGGTGATGTTGCTGCTAGGCAACATGAAAGCCGAAGAACGCCTGGCCGCTTTTTTACTGAATTTGTCACAACGCCTATCAGCTCGCGGCTTCGCGGCCAACGATTTCATCCTGCGCATGAGCCGCGAAGAAATCGGCAGCTTCCTGGGGCTAAAGCTGGAAACCGTCAGCCGTACCCTGTCGAAATTCCAGCAGCAAGGCTGGCTGGTGGTAGACCACAAACACATTCAGCTAGTGAAACCGGAAGAACTGAAACAGCTGGTAGCCGGCTGCTCGCAAGCACAGCACTGATCACCCGCTACGAATGCCAAACGCCCCTTCCGGGGCGTTTTGTTTTTTGGCCTACAGCATGCCGATGGACAGCGCCGCCGCCAGGGTAGCGCCCAGCTCGGCAGCCGCGGCAAGGTCCGCCGTTTGTGGCACGCCGCGTACCAGCAGTGGCGGGTAGGCCTGCCGCCAGCCGTAGCCGCGTGCGATGCGCTCGATGGCCTGCTGTGCCCCCAGGCCATCATTGCCGGCACTAATCAGCACCGCGTACGGCAAGCCGGCTACTTTGCCCTGGGCCGGGTAGTAGGTACGGTCGAAAAAGTCTTTCAGCGCGCCGGCCATATAGCCAAAGTTTTCTGGTGTGGCCAGCAGCAGGGCATCGCAGGCCAGCAGCTCGTCAATACCCGCCTGCAGGGCGGGCAGGATGCGTACTGTCACGCTGCCGTCCTCCCCCGCTGCGGCGGCCGCCGCCTGGGCGAGCTGCAAGGTATGGCCGGTCTGGCTGCTCCACAGCACCAGCAGCGTCTTCATGGGGCCAGCCTGGGTAGCAAGGTGGCCAGTAAGTCGGGGTCTGGCCAGCTATCGGGCACCACAAAACCTCGCGCCACCTCCTGCCAAATGCCCTGCGCGTCCGGCAGCAGCTCGGCCAGCAGCCAGGGGCCATCGGCCTGCGCCAGCTGCGCGCGCATGGCGGCCAGGCTCTGCGTGGCCGCTTCCTCTGCTTGCGCCGGACCGAGCCATTGCAAGCGCGGCAGAGCCAGCCAGCGGCTATGCGGGTGCTGCTGCGGCCAACCATCCTGCAGACAGCACCACCAGCCACGGCAGGCTGCGGTATGAATGGCGGGGTGGGTGTCGGCTGCATCGGCAGGGAAAAACAGCCAGCCGGTCAGGCGGCTGCAGGGGCTTGCCTGCTCGAAACCGGCGGGCAAGCTGGCGGCGGGGTGCTGCGCCAGGGTGAGCTGGCTGGCCAGCTTGCGGTATTTCAGCCACCAGGCGTCGCGCAGGCCGGGGCCGACCAGCGCATGCGGGGCACTATCCAGCTGCAGGTAGAACTTGCTGGCGGCCTCCAGGTGATACGGCTCGCCGTCTATGCGTAGCAAAAAGTCAAACTCGCCCACTGTGTGGGTGCCATCACGTACCGGCAGGTTGGCCGCTACCAGCACGATATGCGGTGCATGGCTGAACCAGTACGCCAGCAAGGCTTCGGCGTATAGCCCCAGACGGCGCGTAGGGCGTGCTGCCAGCCACGCCAGCAGTGGGCCGGGGTCGGCATCCAGCGCCAGCAGCTGCGGCCAACCTTGCGGCCCCAGCAGGCGCTGGCAGCTGATTTCCACACCGCTATGCCAGGGTGGCGGCGCCGTCAGCAGGTAGGCAAGGTCGCGCACCGGCTGGCTGCGCAGCTGCGCGCATTGCGCCAGGCCGGGCAGCATGGCTTACTCGCCCTGCTTGTCGCGCGGCGGCAGGCTGCCGTCGGCGACACGCTGTACCTGCTTGAAGAAGCCGCGCAGGATGTCGATTTCTTCACGCAGTACCCCAGCACGGTTGAACAACGCACGCATGCGGCGCATCAGGCGCTCGCTGTTGCGGCGCTCGTAGTAGCCGATGGCTTCCAGTGTGTTGTCCAGGTGGCCGCACATGCTTTCTACCTCGGCCATGCTGGCGGCCTCGCCTTCGGCTTTCAGGTAGTTCACATCCACACCGGTGTGGCTGAACAGCTCGTAGGTCATCACCTGTACCGCCATGGCCAGGTTCAGCGAGAAGTAGTCCGGGTTGCCCGGCACGGTCACCAGGCGGTTGCACATTTCTACTTCTTCTATCGACAAGCCGAAGGTTTCGTTGCCGAACACCAGCGCTACCTGCTCGCCCTCGCGCGCACGGGCAATCAGCTCGGGCGCGGTTTCGCGCGGGGTGGACAGCGGCGTGGTGAGCTCGCGGCGGCGGCTGGTCAGCGCACAGGCCACGGTCACGTCCGACAGCGCCTCGGTCAGGCTGCTGACCACGGTAGCGTGCGCCAGTACGTCTACCGCACCGGAAGCCAGTACGTTGGCCTCTTCGCTGGGAAACACTTTCGGCTCAACCAGATACAAGCGCGTCAGGCCCATGGTTTTCATGGCCCGTGCTGCCGAGCCGATATTGCCCGGGTGGCTGGGGCGCGCCAGCACGACGCGAATGTTCTTTAAAAAATCAGGTACTTGGGGTTTATTCATCAGGTAATTTTGAGTAGAATCGCGGGCTATTCAAAAACACCGCTGCAAAAGCGGTGTTTATCGTTCCTTAACCCAGACAGTTTACGACAAGCGCGCACCCCACGAAGGGGCTGCGCTTGTTTTGTATGATTTTAGAGGCCGTCAATGCATCCAATGCTCAATGTCGCGGTAAAAGCCGCTCGCCGTGCAGCCAACGTTATCCAGCGTGCATCGCTGAACCTGGATACCGTGCGTGTTGAAAAGAAAAAACACAACGACTTCGTGTCCGAAGTTGATCAAGCTGCCGAACAAGCCATCATTGATGTCATTCTGGATGCGTATCCGAAGCATGCGATTCTAGCAGAAGAGTCCGGCGGCCGCGGTCTGGGCACCTCCGAGTACGAGTGGATCATCGACCCGATCGATGGCACCACCAACTTCATTCACGGCCACCCGCAATACTGCATTTCCATCGCGCTGGCGCACCGCGGCCAGATCCAGCAGGCCGTGGTTTACGACCCGAACCGTAACGACATGTTCACCGCCAGCCGTGGCGTAGGCTCGTTCCTGAACGACCGCCGTATCCGCGTTTCCAAACGCATCAACATGAACGAATGCCTGATTGCCACCGGCTTCCCGGTAGTAGACCAGAGCATGCTGGATACCCATCTGGCCATCCTGAAAGACGTGATCGGCAAAACCGCTGGTGCACGCCGCGAAGGCTCTGCCGCACTGGACCTGTGCAACGTGGCCTGCGGCCGCGTAGATGGTTTCTTCGAATTCAACCTGAAGCCCTGGGACATCGCGGCAGGTAGCCTGATCGTGCAGGAAGCTGGCGGTATCGTGACCAATATGCACGGCGAAGACGGCTGGTTCGAAAGCGGCGACATCGTGGCCGCCCCGCCAAAAGTACTGGGCCAGCTGCTGCCGCTGATCGCCCCGCACGTAAAAGCTACCGCTTAAGGTAGCGGCCAACCCTGGCCACCCACCCCGCCCCCGCGCTGCCCACAGCCGGGGGCGTTGTTTTTGGCAATACCGGCCCCACCTGCTACGCAACTAGCCACCAGGGACACACCATGCCGGTAAACAGCAAGAAACTGCAGGGCAGCAAATGGACCGCCACCACCCCGCAAAACCGCGAGAAGCATTTTCTGGTGGTGCAGGTAGAGCACGACGCGGAGGACCCGCAAAAAGTACTGCGCGTCACGCTGGAGGCGGTACTGTCGCGCCGCCACTTCACCCTGCCCTGGCGCGAGCTGGGTGACACCAAGCTGTGGCAAGCTGGCTGGCTATAAGCCCACCGCGGCGGTTTTGCTGCTTAGCCCGAGAAACAGCACGGCCAGTGGTTCGAACAACTCGGCCTCTTGCAGCGGCAGATGCAAACGTTGCCGGGTCAGATCGCGCGCCAGATGGCGCGATAGCCAGTTGGTTTCATGCATGACCCAGGCCAGCTCCTGCCACATGGACTGGGTATCTTCCCCCTCCATGGCATGCTTGCTCAGCATGTCCAGGCCCACACTGTTAAATGCACGCTGAATGCTGTTAAGCCGCAGCGCCAGATGGCCAAATAGCTGCCAGCCCGGCTCGCTGAGCGTTTGGCCTTCGATCTGCTGCATCACCTCATGCACCCTGGCAAAGCGCATCAGCAGCTGGTGCAAGGACGACTGCAGGGCATCCACCGGCTGCAGCAGCCCGGCCTCGCGCGGCAGGCTGCCAGCGCGTAACTGGGCCGGCAAGCGCACCGCAGCAGAAAACTGCCCCGGCAGTAGTTTGAGCGCGGTTTGCAGCTGGCCCACCGGCTGGCGGGCGTGCTCGAAAATACCTGCTGCCATTTCTGCCAGTGCCAGCACTTCTGCTGCCTGCCCCATCGCCTCACCCCGCAGCTGACGCGGGTAGCCACTGCCATCTACCCGCTCGTGGTGCTGCACAATCAGCTGTGCCACATCGGCGGGCACTGCCTTGAGCTCGCTCGCCCAGACAAAGCCCACCAAGGGGTGGGCGTCAAACTGGCGCCACTCGTCTGCGCTTAGCGGGCCGGTTTGCTGCCAGACTGCAGGCTGCAGGTACAAATAGCCCACGTCGTGCAGCAAACCACTGCACAGCAGCAGCTGCGCCTCACGCGGGGACGGCGCCAGGCTCCACGCCAATGCGGCTACGCGCAAGCTATGGCAGAACACATCGGGAAAGCGGCTGGCAATCAGCTGCAAAGCCTGGGCGGCCAGCGGCGGTAGCGACAGTACTGCCAGCTCGCGCTGCAGCGCCTTGGCCTGGTTGCCCAGCCAGCCGGCCAATAGCGCGTCCTCGGCCAACAACTGCTGCATGCCATCGCGCAGCTGGGTCACGAGCTGGCTGGTATCCAGCTGAAGCTGGGTTTCCAGCGGCTGACGCAAGCGATGCGTGCTGAGCTGCTCGCTGATACGGGCATCAATGCTGGCACCTCGAGCCACCAGTTTCATACCGTTGGCCGCATAGATATCCTGGCTGGCACGAACCGTCAGCGTATTGCCAGCCGTTTGCAGGTTGGCCAAAAAGTGGGGATTCACGCTGTCCAATGCCATGATGTCTCCGAATGCCTTTGCATGAAACCCGCCAGTGAGCCGATTGATAATTAAATAAAGCAAATATTCGGGCCAAGCTCCAAGCATTTGTGGAAAAACAACGCCCCAGCCTACTTACAGCAGGCTGGGGCGTTGCATTCAGCACATAGCAATAAAACTTACTTACTACCGCTCATGTCCTTGGACAAAAAGAAGGCATCCGAGAAGAACTCGTCCGCCGGCAAACTGCGCTCACCGATAAAGGCAGTATGCGCTGCCTCCACCATCACCGGCGCGCCGCAGGCATACACCTGGTAGCCGGCCAGGCTGTCGAAATCGTCCAGCACCGCCTGGTGTACAAAGCCGGTACGGCCTTGCCAGTTGTGCTCGGGCAGCGCGTCGGACACCACCGGAATAAAGGTGATATGGCTGTTCTGCGCCTGCCACTGGCCCGCCATCTCGGCCATATACAGGTCGGCCGGGGTACGGGCGCCCCAGTAAAACACGATGGGGCGGGTCATGCCCTGATGGATGGCGTGCTCGATGATGCCCTTGATCGGGGCAAAACCGGTACCGCTGGCCACCATGATGATGGGTTTGTCGGAATCTTCGCGCAGGAAGAACGAGCCCAGCGGGCCCTTGAAGCGCATGATTTCTTTCTCTTTCATGGTGTTGAACACGTAGTCGGAGAAAGAGCCGCCAGGCTGATGGCGGATATGCAGCTCGATGAAGGCATCGTCGTGCGGCGCGTTGGCAATGGAGAAGCTGCGCTTTTTACCGTCCTTCATCAGGATATCGATGTACTGACCAGCCATGAACTGCAGGCGCTCGGATACCGGCAGCTTCAGCTTCAGCACGGCGACATCGTGGATTTTTTCGATCTTTTCCACGCGGCACGGCAGGGTCTTAATCTGGATATCACCGACACCCGCCACCTCGCGCGCTTCGATGGTGATGTCGCCCTTGGGTTTGGCACAGCAGAACAGCGCCATGCCTTGGGCACGGTCGGCTGCCGACAGCGCTTTGTCCTGCGCGCCACCGTGCTCCACTTCACCTTCTACAACCTTGCCCTTGCAAGCGCCACAGGCACCATCGCGGCAGCCGTACGGCAGGCCGACAGACTGGCGCAATGCCGCTTCCAGAATGGTTTCATGCGCTTCTACGCCAAAAGAATGGCCGCTCGGAAGCACCTTTACCTGACACGTCATCTTCTTCCCTTAAACTTCGCTAAAATGGCCG
>JAIXTB010000224.1 GCA_027484385.1 Neisseriaceae bacterium
CCGAGTTTGACAACCCGGTGATGCTGTACTCCATCGGCAAGGATTCTGCCGTGATGTTGCGCCTGGCCGAAAAGGCCTTCGCGCCCGGCCGCCCGCCGTTCCCGCTGATGCACGTGGACACCACCTGGAAGTTCAAGGAAATGATCGCCCTGCGCGACAAACAAGCCCGCGAATACGGCTGGGACCTGATCGTGCATACCAACCAGGAAGGCGTGGATGCTGGCATCAACCCGTTTACCGCCGGTAGTGCCAAGCACACCGATGTAATGAAAACGGAAGGCCTGAAACAGGCACTGAACAAGTACAAATTCGACGCGGCCTTTGGCGGTGCGCGCCGCGACGAAGAAAAATCCCGTGCCAAAGAGCGCGTGTACTCCTTCCGCGACAAGAACCACCGCTGGGACCCGAAAAGCCAGCGCCCGGAGCTGTGGAACCTCTACAACGCCAAGATCAACAAAGGCGAAAGCATCCGCGTGTTCCCGCTGTCCAACTGGACCGAGCTGGACATCTGGCAGTACATCTTCCTGGAAAACATCGAGATCGTACCGCTGTACTTTGCCGCCGAGCGCCCGGTGATCGAGCGCGACGGCACGCTGATCATGATCGACGACGAGCGCATCCTGCAGTACCTGAGCGAAGAAGAAAAAGCGCGAATCCAGCACAAGCAAGTGCGCTTCCGCACCCTGGGCTGTTACCCGCTGACCGGCGCCGTCGAATCCACGGCCACCAACCTGGCCGAGGTCATCCAGGAAATGCTGCTGACAAAAACCTCCGAACGCCAGGGCCGCGTGATTGATCACGACTCGTCCGGCTCGATGGAGAAAAAGAAGATGGAAGGCTACTTCTAAGCCCCGCTTCGCCCCTACCGAATATCCTGAGGTTGGCCGCATGCGGCCAACCTTGCTGATGCAAGGCATACGCTCATGGCACACCAATCCGACCTGATCGCCAGCGACATCCTGGCCTACCTGAAGCAGCACGAAAACAAAGACATGCTGCGCTTCATCACCTGTGGCAACGTGGACGACGGCAAATCCACGCTGATCGGCCGCCTGCTGCACGACTCCAAGCTGATCTTCGAAGACCAGCTGGCCGCCATCCAGCGCGACTCGAAAAAGTACAACACCACCGACGAAGACATCGACCTGGCCCTGCTGGTAGACGGCCTGCAAGCCGAGCGCGAGCAAGGCATTACCATCGACGTGGCCTACCGCTACTTCAGCACCGAGCGTCGCAAGTTCATCATTGCCGACTGCCCCGGCCACGAGCAATACACCCGCAACATGGCCACCGGTGCCTCCACCTGCAACCTGGCAGTGATCCTGATCGATGCCCGCTACGGCGTGCAAACCCAGACCCGTCGCCACAGTTACATCGTGAGCCTGCTGGGCATCAAGCACGTGGTGGTGGCCATCAACAAGATGGACCTGCTGGACTTCGACCAGGCCGTCTTCAACCGCATCCGCGACGAATACCTGGCCTTTGCGGCCAACCTGGGCATCGCCGACATCCGCTTTGTGCCGATCAGCGCGCTGCGTGGCGACAACGTGGTGAGCGCCAGCGAGCGCACGCCGTGGTACGACGGCCAGACCCTGATGGGCATTCTGGACAGCGTAGAAGTAGACCACGACGTAGCACAAAGCGCCTTCCGCCTGCCGGTACAGTACGTGAACCGCCCCAACCTGGACTTCCGCGGCTTCTGCGGCACCATTGCCAGCGGTGAAATCCGCCCCGGCGACCGCATTGTGGCGCTGCCATCCGGCAAGCAAAGCACGGTAGAAAACGTGGTGGTGTACGAGGGCAATCTGGATGTAGCAGGCAGCGGCCAGGCGGTTACCCTGACGCTGGCCGACGAAATCGACATCTCGCGCGGCGACATGATCGTGCGCGCAGACGAAGTGGCCCCGACTGTCAGCCAGGCGGTAGAAGCCCACCTGGTGTGGATGGACGAAACCCCGCTCTCCGTGGGCAAGGACTACAGCTTCAAGCTGGGCGGCAAAACCGTTACCGGCCGTGTAGAACGCATCGTGCACCGCGTAGACGTGAACACACTGGACGCCTTTGAAGCCGAGAAACTGCAGCTGAACGAAATCGGCCTGGTACGCATCGGCTTCACCGCCCCGGTGGTATTCGACCCCTACACCCAGTGCCGGGCTACCGGTAGCCTGATCGTGATCGACCGCCTGTCCAACGCCACCTCCGCCGCGGGCATGATTCGTGGCGAAGCGCAGATAGATAGCGCCAGCCAGGATCAAAGCGACCTGGCCCGCCTGCGTGCCTTCGAGATCGAGTTCAACGCCCTGGTACGCAAGCACTTCCCGCACTGGGACGCGAAGGATATTTCCAAGCTGCTCTAAGACGGCTAGGCAGCCCCGGTTTCACCTGAAAACCGGGGTGTAACGCCCACGAAAATCTGGCGACATCCTGCTGCATCTCTACAAAACGTTCCCCCATGCGTACCCCAGATTATTGAAGGGGGTACACATGGGGGGACTTCGTTATGGCAACAGGCACAAGCAAGCGCAAAGACATGCCGCACCGTCATGCACGACGGGCAAGCGGCAAGCTCGAGCCCAAGCAGTAGCATGCTGCTGGCTTTGGCGCTGTTGTCATGTTGGCACAACGACGCGGGTACGTTGTCAGCCGCCTTTTTTACGGCAAGCACATCAAGAGATGGCAACAGGATTGGCCTGAAGCCGGCATGGTTGGCCGCAGAGGCGTGCATGGTCAACCTCCGCAGAAGCCCTGGCGCAGCACGGAAACCGCATAAAAACGCCGGCAACCGGGGTCAAGCTTCTTCAACGTAGCCGATGGCTGCCGGCACGATAACAAACCCGGCCTTAGCGGGCGTGGCGGCTTGCAATGTCAGGCAGGGCATTGGCAGCGCAACAAAAGCTTACCCCCTAGCATCAACGGACAAGGCCTGTGCCGTATGGCACAGGCCTTGTCCGCTTTCCCAGCTTCGTTCAGTGCTGGCGGCTGATGGCGCTAGCCCAATCAAACAACGCCGGCAAGTCGTAA
This sequence comes from Neisseriaceae bacterium, assembly GCA_027484385.1. GTDB lineage: Bacteria > Pseudomonadota > Gammaproteobacteria > Burkholderiales > Chromobacteriaceae > Vogesella. The sequence goes on from JAIXTB010000224.1 coordinate 3,022, forward strand.
TCACCGCTGTGCGGCACATCCCACGGCAAGGCAAGGTCCACCGTGTAACCGTGGTTGCGCAGTACAGTGGCCAGCATCACCGGCACCGCCAGCGAGGTATCGCTGTCTTTGCTGCCGTGGCGGATACGCCAGTGCGCTGCCGGCTGGCCGCCGGCCTGACCGATATACGACAGCGGCTCCATCATGCGTACCACCGCCGCCTCGGCCTGGCCAATGGTCGCCTGCGTGCCATGCTGCTGGCCGAACGCGGTGAAATGGCGCTTGTCTTCGCTAGCGCTGCCGAACAGCTGGTTTTCGCCCGATGAGCCATCCAGCGCGTCGAACGCTGGCGGCGTTTTCATACGCCCCAGGTACGCCAGATACTGCGGCCAACGTAGCGCCACCGGCTGCCCGCCCTGCCATTGCAGCCAGTCCAGTGCCGACAGGTCGCGCCCTTGCGCCAGCGCTGTGCGCGCCGACTGCAGCAGCAGGCTGGCCACGTAGTCGCGGAAGCTGCCCTGGCCGTCGGCCGCCAGCTGCAGCAGGCTGCCGTCGGGCGCGCGCAGACCCAGGCTGTTGACGTAGGCCGGAAAGCTGGCCGCCAGCGCGGCGGATACCTCGCGCTGGCGTGCGGTCAGCGTGCCGCTGACCGTTTTGCGCTGCACCTGGTAGTCCAGCATGCTGATGTCAATCTTGCGGTAGCTGTCCACGCCGGCAAACTGCCATTCGTAAGCGGCATCGGCGTGCGCCAGGTTGGTAATCGGGCAGTAGGCCGATACCGCAAAAATATCGTCGCGGGCGTCGGCCGCCCCCAAGGCCGCCAGATATGGCGCGTAATCGGCCTGCCTGCCGCTGGCGCCCAGCAAAGCCGACAGCGCACCACCGGCGCTGGTGCCGTTACTGATGATGCGCTCGGTATTGCCCGGCAGGCGTTCGCGGTTGGCACGCAGGTAGCGCACCGCCGCTTTCAGATCGACGATGGCGGCCGGGGCCTTGCCGGTGTACTCGCCGCTGGCTGCCTGCAGCGTGCGGCCACGGGCACCCGGCGCCGCCACCACAAAACCGCGCGACAAGGCGTACTGGATGGCGTTGGGCATGGCAGCCGCCGGTGCTTGGCCGCCGCCCGCTGGCGGGCCGAAGGCTCGCCCTTCCAGCTTGCCTGGCAAGGCCGGCATATAGCCGCCTACCTGGTTGGGCAGGAAGATCGGCGCGGTGGCGGCAGTAAACCCGCCCACCTCGCCGCCCTCGAAATACGCAGCGGGAATGTACAGGTTCAGGCACTGGTAGGCTGCCTCTACCGGCCGCGCCACGTAGGCCAGGCCTTCGTAAGCGCGGATGGCCAGCGTGTTGCCGTCTACCGTGATGCTGCGCGGCGTAAACGCCGCCGGGTCAAAGCGCAAGCCGGGGGCCGGTGGCGCTACCGGCTGGCGGGGGGCGACGGGCAGGCTGCTGCACGCGGCCAACACGCTACTGCTACCCAGCAGGGCCAGCACACGGCGTCGGGTGGGGTCGATCATAGTGTCCTCGTTTCGTCAAAACCGGGCAGCCCATGCAGGCCGCCCGGTGTCTAGCTGGCAGTAGCGGCATCCGGCTGCCAGCCGCCGCCCAGCACTTTGTATAGCGTGATGCGGTTGTTGGCATCGCTCAGTTGCAGGCTGATCAGCGCCTGCTCGGCGGCGTACAGGCTGCGCTGCGCGGTGAGCACGGTCAGGTAGCTGTCGGCACCGGCCTTGAAGCGTGCCTCGACCTGGGCAAAGGTCTGCCGGCTGCTGTCTACCAGCGCCTGCTGCGCGGCCAGCTGGCTGCGCATGGTGCCGCGCACCGCCAGCGCATCGGCCACCTCGCGGAAGGCAGTCTGTACCGTTTTATCGTAGCTGGCCACAGCCGACTGGTAAGCCACACGCGCGCTATCCAGCCCGGCTTGCAGGCTGCCGCCATCCAGCAGCGGCAAGCTCAGCGACGGGCCAAACTGCCAGGCCCCGGCCCCGGCCTTGAACAAGCCGGACAGGTTGCTGCTGGCCAGGCCGGCGTTGGCGGTAAGCGAAATGCTGGGGAAGAACTTGGCACGGGCGGCGCCGATATTGGCGTTGGCCGCCTGCAGCGCGTGTTCGCTGGCCACGATGTCGGGTCGGCGTTGCAGCAGCGCCGACGGCAAGCCGGCCGGTACCTCGGCCAGCGGCGACATGTCGACCAAGGCCTGCGGCTGCAAGACGTCTTCCGGCAGTTGGCCGCCCAACAGCAGGGCCAGCGCGTTACGGTCCTGCGCCACCTGCGCGGTATACGAGGCCACATCGATATTGGCGCTCTGCACCGCGCTGCTGGCGGCGTACAGGTCCTGCCGCGTGGCGGCACCGGCGGCCAGCATGCGTTCGGTCAGCTGGTAGCTGGCCTGCTGCGTGGCCAGCGTTTTCTCGGCCAGCGCCAGCCGTTGCTGGTCGGCCTGCAGTGTCAGGTAGTCACTGGCCACCTCGGCCACCAGCGTCAGCCGCGCACTGTGCTGGGTGGCCTCTTCGGCCAGGTAGCTTTGCAGCGCCTGCTCCTTCAGGCTGGCCACGCGGCCGAACAGGTCCAGCTCGTAGCTGCTGATGCCGACGCTGAGGCTGTCGCTGTGGCTGATCACTGCCTTGCCGTTACCGGCGTTGGCCGACGTGCGTTTGGCGGTGCCACTGCCAGCCAGCGCCAGCGTGGGCCACTGCGCCGACGACTGGATCTGGTACTGCGCGCGCGCCGCTTCTACATTCAGCGTAGCCACACGCAGGTCGCGGTTTTCGGCCAGCGCCACGCGGATCAGCTGCTGCAGGCGGGCGTCGGTAAAGAACTGCGGCCAACCTGGCAGCTCGCCTTCGCTGCGGGTGGCAGCCGGCAGCTGCTGGTAGGCCGGGCCGACGGGCCACTGGGCTGCCACCGGGCTGGCCGGGGTCTGGTAAGCCGGCATCAGCGAGCAGCCGGCCAGCAAGGCCAGCAGCACGCCGGCGGCAACGGGGGTCATGCGGCGCATCATGCCTGCTCCTCCGCGTGGGGGTTGACGGATGCCGGTGCCGGCGGGAAGCGGCGACGCATCACCACGAAGAACACCGGCACCAGGAAAATGGCCAGTACGGTGGCCGAGATCATGCCGCCCATTACGCCGGTACCCAGCGCGTTCTGGCTGCCGGAGCCGGCACCGCTGCTGGTCACCAGCGGCAGAATGCCAAGTATGAAGGCCAGCGAGGTCATCAAAATCGGGCGCAAACGCATACGCACCGCCTCCAGCGTGGCCGCCACCAGCTCCATGCCCTGCTCTTGCAGCTCCTTGGCAAATTCCACGATCAGGATGGCGTTCTTGGCCGACAAACCAATGGTGGCCAGCAGGCCCACCTGGAAGTACACGTCGTTGGACAGGCAGCGCATGCCGGCGGCCAGCAAGGCACCGAGCACGCCCAGCGGCACCACCATCATCACGGCAAACGGTACCGACCAGCTTTCGTACAGCGCCGCCAGCGACAGGAACACGATCAGCAGCGAGATGGCGTACAGCATGGGCGCCTGCGAGCCGGACAAGCGCTCTTCGTACGACAAGCCAGTCCACTCGTAACCGATACCGGCCGGCAGGCGCGCCGCCAGGCGTTCCATCTCGGCCATGGCCTGGCCGGTACTCACCCCGGCAGCAGGCGAGCCCTGGATTTCCAGCGATGACTGGCCGTTGTAGCGTTCCAGCTTGGGCGAGCCGTAGGTCCAGTGCGAGGTGGCAAAGGCGGAGAACGGCACCATGCTGCCGCTGCTGTTGCGCACGAACCATTTGTTCAGGTCTTCCGGCGCCATGCGGTACGGGGCATCGGCTTGCAGGTACACCTTCTTGATGCGGCCACGGTCGACAAAGTCGTTGACGTAGCGCGAGCCCCACGCGGTGCTGAGCGTGTTATTGATGTCGCTGTCAGCAATGCCCAGCGCGTTGGCTTTTTCATGGTCGATGTCCAGCTGGTACTGCGGCGCATCGCTCTGGCCGTTGGGGCGCACGCCGCTCAGCAGCTGGCTTTGCGCGGCCATACCCAGCAGTTGGCCGCGCGCCGCCACCAGCGCCTCGTGGCCCACGCCGCTGCGGTCCACCAGCTGCAGGTTGAAGCCGCTGGCGTTGCCCAGCTCCATTACCGCCGGCGGGGCAAAGGCAAACACACTGGCCTCGCGCCACTGGCTGAAGGTCTTCATCGCGCGGCCCAGTACCGCCTTGACGCCGAGGTCGCCGCGGGTGCGCTCGCTCCACGGTTTGAGCTGCACAAAGCCGATACCCATGTTCTGGCCGCTACCGGCAAAGCTGAAGCCGGACACGGTAAACAGCGACTTCACCGCCGGGTCTTTCAGGTAATGCTCGCGCACCTTGTCCAGCACCGCGTCGGTGCGCTCCTTGGTCGCGCCGGACGGCAGCTGGATGGAGGTAAACAGCACGCCCTGGTCTTCGTCCGGCAGAAAGGCGGTAGGCAGGCGCAGGAACAGTACGCTCATGGCAGCGATGATGGCCAGGTACACCACCATGGCGCGGCCGCTACGGCGCAGAATGCGGCCAACCATGCCCTGGTAGCGCGCGCTGCTGCGGTCGAAACTGCGGTTGAACCAGCCAAAGAAGCCAGTGTACTCGTGGCCGTGACCGTGGCCCTTGCTGACCGGTTTGAGCAGCGTGGCGCACAGCGCCGGGGTGAGGATCATCGCCACCAGCACCGACAGCACCATGGACGACACCACGGTCACCGAGAACTGGCGGTAGATCACGCCGGTAGAGCCGCCAAAGAACGCCATCGGCACAAATACCGCTGCCAGTACCAGCGCAATGCCGATCAGCGCGCCGGTGATCTGGCCCATCGACTTGCGGGTGGCTTCGCGCGGTGACAGGCCTTCCTCGTTCATCACCCGCTCCACGTTTTCCACCACCACGATGGCGTCGTCCACCAGCAAGCCGATGGCCAGCACCATGCCGAACATGGTGAGCGTATTGATGCTGAAGCCCAGCGCCGCCATCACGCCAAAGGTACCCAGCAGCACCACCGGTACCGCGATGGTGGGGATCAGCGTGGCGCGGAAGTTCTGCAGGAACACGTACATCACCACAAACACCAGCACCACCGCCTCGGCCAGCGTTTTCACCACTTCTTCAATCGAAATCTTCACGAAGGGCGTGGTGTCGTACGGGTATACCACCTTCAGGCCTTTGGGGAAGAAGCCCGACATCTCGGCCACCTTGGCGCGCACCGCCTCGGCGGTGTCCAGCGCATTGGCGCCGCTGGCCAGCTTGATGGCGATACCCGCCGACGGCTTGCCGTTGAAGCTGGACTGCGTGCGGTAGCTTTCGGCGCCCAGCTCGATGCGGGCCACGTCGCGCAGCAGCACGCGCGAACCGTCAGCGTTCACCTTCAGCAGGATCTTGCCAAACGCTTCCGGCGACGACAGTCGCGTCTGCGCCACGATGGTGGCGTTCAGCTGCTGGCCCGGCGCCGCAGGCAAGCCGCCCAGCTGGCCGGCCGACACCTGGGTGTTCTGGTCCGAAATGGCACTGCTCACGTCCGATGTGGTGAGCTGGTAGCTATTGAGCTTGTTCGGGTCCAGCCAGATGCGCATCGCGTACTTGGCGCCGAACAGCGTCACCTCGCCCACGCCGCTCACACGGCTGAGCGTGTCTTGCAGGTTGGTAGACACGTAGTCGCTGATGTCGGTGGCGTTCATGCTGCCGTCTTCCGACACGAAGCCCACCACCATCAGGAAGTTGCGCGCCGACTTGGTGACCGTCACACCCTGCTCCTGCACCGCCGAAGGCAGCGACGACAGCGCCGACTGCAGCTTGTTCTGCACCTGTACCTGGGCGATGTCCGGGTTGGTCCCGGCGTTAAAGGTCAGCGTGATGGTGGCCCCACCGTTGTCGTCGCTACTGGACGACATGTAGGTGAGGTTATCGATGCCCTGCATCTTCTGCTCGATGATCTGCGTCACCGAGTCCTCCACCGTCTTGGCGGACGCCCCCGGGTAAGTGGCATTGATCGCCACCTGCGGCGGCGCAATGGTGGGGTACTGTGCCACCGGCAGGCGCAGGATGGACAACACCCCGGCCAGCATGATCACGATGGCGATCACCCAGGCAAAAATGGGCCGGTCAATAAAGAATTTCGACATGCTGCCCCCTTAACCTGCCGCCGACGCGGCCGGCTTGCCAGCGGCCAACGGCACCGCTTTCACCGGTTTGCCGTCCTGCGCTTTTTGCAGGCCTTCCACAATCACGCGGTCGCCGATCTTCAGGCCATCGTCCACCAACCAGTGGGCGCCTACAGTCTGGCTGGTGCGGATCACCCGCAGCTGCGCCTTGCCGTCCTGCCCCACCAGCAACACGGTGGGCTCGCCTTTCTGGTTGCGCGATACCGCCGCCTGCGGCACCAGGATGGCGTTGCGCCGCACGCCCTGGCTCAGCCGGGCGCGCACGAACATGCCCGGCAACAGCTCGCCCTGCGGGTTGGCCACGGTGGCACGCAGCAACACCATGCCGGTGCTGCTATCCACCGTCACGTCGGAAAACGCCAGTTTGCCCGGCTGCGGGTACACGCTGCCGTCTTCCAGCACCAGCTGCACGTTGGCCGCACCATCCTGCAGCTTGCCGCTGGCAAAGTCGCGACGCAGGCGCAGCAGCTCGGTACTGCTTTGCGTCATGTCCACGTACACGCTGGACAGCTGCTGCACGGTGGCCAGCGCCGTGGTCTGGTTGGCGGTGACCAGCGCCCCTTCGGTGACCAGCGATTTGCCGATGCGGCCGCTGACCGGTGCGGTAATGCGGGTATGCGCCAGGTTGATGCGCGCGGTGTTGAGGTCGGCGCGCGCAGCCTGGGTGGTGGCGCGGGCTTGCTGCAGCGTGGCACGGGCGTCTTCTTCGTCCTGCTCGCTCACCGCCTTGATCTTCACCAGTTCGGCGTAGCGGCGGGCTTTCTGCTCGGCGGCCACCTGGGCAGCCTCGGCCTTGGCCAGCGCAGCGGCGGCGGTGTCGTACGCCGCTTGATAGCTATCGGGGTTGATCTGGTACAGCAGCTGGCCGGCCTGTACCTGGCTGCCCTCGGCAAACAGGCGCTTCTGGATCAGGCCGGTCACTTGCGGGCGGATATCAGCTACCGTCAGCGCGCTAACGCGGGCCGGCAGCTCTTTGCTCAGCGTGGTGTCCTGGCCCTGCAGCGTCAGGAACGCCACGTTGGCGGGCAAATTGGCGGGGGCGCCGCCCTGGGCAGCGTCGGGTTGGCCGCAACTGCTGAGTGCGGCCGCCACGGTCAGGGCGAGTACGGCACGGCGGGCCGTGTATCGGGAGGAAATGGGCATGGCAAGCTTCCGGTATGAATGCGGCGTTTCTGGCGTTATTTGCTTACAGATGAAAAAGTCACGTAGGTAACAATTTATCGAAAAAATAACCAGACCGCAGAGTTCAATTATTAACATTTGCGAATTCTTCGCATTGACTGCTACGTGACCGATACAAGGCTTACCTCGCCACGCATCAGCAAAAAAAGACACAAGCTCACGCCTGTGTCGAATGGGAGGGAATACCGGAAGGTGGCTAGGGGCCGGGTCGGGTTAGCGGACACCTGCCTGGCCGCCAAGCCGGCCCGGCCGCCAGCCGGTCACTACGCTCAGTCGATATAGCGCAGGCCAGCGGCAGCCAGCGGTTCACGCATTTTGTACATGTCCAGCCCCAGCACGCCGGCGGCCAGCTGGGCACGTTTGGCCGCTTCGTTGTCCTCGCGCGCCTGGGCTGCATCGGCCACCTGCTGCGCCATGGCAGCGGGTACCACTACCACGCCGTCGGTATCGGCAATCACCACGTCTCCGGGGTTGACCAGTGCGCCGGCGCAGATCACCGGAATGTTGACCGAGCCCGGCGTGGCCTTGATGGTGCCTTTGGCGCTGATGGCCTTGCTGAATACCGGAAAGCCCATTTTTTCCAGCTCGTCCACGTCACGCACGCCGCCATCGATGATCAGGCCGTGCGCACCGCGCGCCTGAAAGCTGGTGGCCAACAGGTCGCCGAAGAAGCCGTCGCTGTTGTCGGCGGTGCAAGCGGCCACCACCACGTCGCCCGGCCGCAGCTGCTCCGCCGCGACATGCATCATCCAGTTATCGCCGGGTTGCAGCAGGACGGTGATGGCGGTGCCGCAGCAACGGGCGCCCTTGTACACCGGGCGGATGTGGGGCTGCAACAGCCCTACCCGGCCCATCGCTTCATGAATAGTGGCCACGCCAAAGCGCGACAGGTGCTCGACGGCAGCCGGGTCGGCACGTTCGATACGGCGTTTGACCACGCCCAGCTGGTTCAGTGTGCTCATGGTGTGCTCCTTACTTGCCCTTGGCCTTCAGCGCGGCGTCCAGACGCGGGTAGACGCGGCGGGCGTTGCCTTCGTAAATCAGGTAGCGTTCTTCGGCGCTGAGGTTGGCCGCATCGATGTAACGCTTGGTGTCGTCGTAGTAGTGGCCGGTCTCCGGGTCGATACCGCGCACGGCGCCGATCATCTCGGAAGCAAACAGTACGTTTTCTACCGGGATGACACGCGTCAGCAGGTCGATACCGGGCTGATGGTAGACGCAGGTGTCAAAGAAAATATTGTTCAGCAGGTGCTCGCCCAGCAGCGGCTTTTTCAGCTCCTGCGCCAAGCCACGGAAACGGCCCCAGTGGTACGGTACCGCGCCGCCACCGTGCGGAATGACGAACTTCAGCGTGGGGAAATCGCGGAACAGGTCGGAGGTGAGGCACTGCATGAAAGCGGTCGTATCCGCGTTCAGGTAGTGGGCGCCGGTGGTGTGAAAGGCGCAATTGCAGCTGGTGGACACGTGGATCATGGCCGGGATGTCCAGCTCTACCATCTTTTCGTACACCGGGTACCAGTGGCGGTCGGACAGCGGCGGGCTGGTCCAGTGGCCGCCGGATGGGTCCGTGTTGATGTTGAGACCGACGAAGCCGTACTCCTTCACGCACTGCTCGATCTCGCGCAGGCAGGTAGCCGGGTCGACGCCCGGGCTTTGCGGCAGCATGGCAGCGCCGGCAAAGTGGTCGGGAAACAGCTGGCTCACGCGGTAACACAGCTCATTGCAAATAGCCGCCCAGGTGGCGCTGGTGTTGTAGTCGCCGATGTGGTGTGCCATGAAGCTGGCACGCGGGCTGAAGATGGTCAGGTCGGCACCGCGCTGCTTCATCAGGCGCAGCTGGTTCTGCTCAATGCTGTCGCGCAGTTCGTCGTCGCTGATTTTCAGCTCGCCAGGCTTGGGGCCCAGCGCCGGGGTGGCCAGATTGTCGATCTGGCGTTTGCGCCAGTCTTCCAGCGCTTTGGGGGCTGTGGTGTAGTGGCCGTGAATGTCGATAATCATGATGCTTGCCTGTCAATCAATTGCGTTTTTTGTCCCAGCCCTCGTCACCGCCTTGTTTACCGGTGACCGAGTACAGGGCATTGGGGGCGTTGCGGGTGGCCTGGAAGGCTTCCAGGGTCTGGCCGCGCATGGCGGCGTAGATGTGCAGGTTGGACACGCCCACCACGGCGCCCAGTTTTTCCAGGCCGAAGAAGATGCAGCCGTAGCGGATCAAACCGTCCCAGTCGCGCTGGCGCAGCAGCGTGCGTTCTTCGTCGCTGAGGCCGGCGGCGTCGAACGAGGCCTCCGGCTCGGCCAGGAAGCGCTCGCGATGCGCCGGGTAGATCATGTCGTGCAGATAGCGGTTGAGGCGGTAGGCACGGTGGCTGACCGCCAGCGTGAACGGATGGGTGCCAGCCAGGTTTTCGGCGCCGGCCAGTTCGCGTTCCATGGCGTGGCGCAGGTCGGCCGTGCGTGCCTTGGGCAGCGTCACGTCGGCGTTTTCGTAGATGGCGGTGGCAATGCCGGTCATCGACGGCAGGTAGTAAGTCTGGTGGATCTTCTTCACCTGGGCCGACAGCGCGCCGCGCATGATCAGCCACATGATCACCTCGGCCCCTTCCATGCCGCCTAGCTCGGCGTAGTCGGCCAGCGTCAGGCGGGTGAGCGCCTGCGGGTCTTTCTCGAACAGCTCAAGGAACTGCAGGTCCCACTCGGTATTGTTGAAGCCGCAGCGCGCGCCGTGCACCTGGTGCGACAGGCCGCCGGTGGCCACAATCGCCACTTTCAGGTCGGCCGGGTAGCTTTCGATAGCATCACGCAGCGCCTTGCCCAGCTTGTAACAGCGCGCGGCCGACGGCACCGGGAACTGCAGCACGCCCACCGCCAGCGGCACGATGGGGGTATCCCAGGCGTTGTCGCTGCGGTTGAGCATGGACAGCGGCGACAGGCAGCCGTGGTCCAGCGCCTTGTCCTGGAAGAACGACATGTCGAACTCGGCCGCCATCAGGCTGGCGCCCACGTGCTGGGCCAACGCGGCATGGCCGGTGACCGGCGGCAAGTTGCGCGGGCCGCCGCCCTCGTCCGCCACCGCGTACTGGCTGTCTACCCCGAGGGTGAATGCCGAGTAATGGTCGAAGAAGAACGAGGTAACGTGATCGTTGTAGATCATGAACAGCACGTCGGGCTTTTTCTCGGCCAGCCAGGTTTTGACCGGGCCGAAGGCTTCGAAAATCGGCGCCCAGACCGGGTCATCCTGTTTGTTGCGGTCGACTGCAAAGCCGATGGTGGGGGTATGCGAGCAAGCGATACCGCCAATGATGGTTGCCATGATGCAAGTGTCTCCGTAGAGGCGGCCGGCGGCCGCCGTAGCCAGGGGATGGCAGGTGGTTCAGTGTGCGGCGTCTCGGCTGCGGCTACCCAGGATGGCCAGGGCAGCGATGGCGGCCGGAATCGCCAGTGTCAGGAAAATAGCCTGGAAGCCCCAGCCGGTACTGAGCAGGAAGCCGCCGATGGACGAACCCAGAATGCTGCCCAGGCGGCCAACCCCCAGCATCCAGCTCACGCCGGTGGCACGTGCCATGGTGGGGTAGCAGCCCGGGGCATACGCGTTAAGGCCGGTCTGGGCGCCGCTGAGGCAGAAGCCGGTGAGCAGGATCACCAGCACGATCCATTCCGAAGTCAGGCCGCTGATGGCCAGTACCACCAGGGCAACGGCACCCATCAGGTAAGACAAGCTGATGGCGCGGCCCGCGCCGATGCGATCCATGGCCAGCCCCACCAGCAGGCCACCCACGGTGCCCCCCAGCTGGAACATGGCGGTCAGCATGGACGCGCGGTCAATGCTGAGGCCGGCGTCTTTCATCATGGTAGGCAGCCAGCTGGTGGACAGATAGATCACCAACAGACCCATGAAATAGGTGAGCCACAGGCTGACGGTACGCAGGCTGTACCCCTTGGAAAACAGCACACCCAGTGGTTGCTTGGCGGCTACCGGGCCTTCATTCAGTACAAAGCTTTGCCAGCGGTCCAGGTTTTCACGACAAACACGGGCCAGTACGCTGCGGATGCGCTCGGCCGGCGCCTGGCGCACTACCAGGTAACGCGCCGATTCGGGCAGGTAAAAATAGAGCAGCGGCAGCAAGAGCAGCGGCATCACGCCACCAAAGGTCAGCACCGCCTGCCAACCGTAGCGCGGCGTGATGTAGGCGGCGGCAAAGCCGATGGCTGCCGAACCCAGGTTAAACCCGGTAAACATGGCGGCAATCACGCTGGAGCGAATGCGCTCCGGCACGTATTCGGACATCAGGGTACTGGCGTTAGGCATAGCCGCACCCAGTGCCAAGCCGGTAACAAAGCGCAGGATGGCCATGCTCTGCAAGTCGGTAGCGTGAGCGGTGGCCAGGGTAGCCAGGCCAAACGCGGTTACCGAGGCCAGCAGCACCTTGCGGCGGCCAAACCAGTCAGATGACGACCCCGCCAGCAACGCACCGATGGCCAAGCCAATGGGTGCCGCCCCCATCACCATGCCGAAGGCAGGTTTGGAAATGCCCCACTCGGCAATGATGCTGGGCGCCACAAAGCCCATGATGGCCACGTCCATGCCATCTGCGGCCACGATGAGGAAGCACAGCAGTACCAGCCACCATTGGTAGCCGGACATCTTGCGCTCGTTGATGAATTCCCGGACATCCAGGACGCCTGTCTGGCTCATGTTGATTCTCCACTCTCTATTATGTGTTGTGACCGGTTTGGACCGGTTCGCAAGGCGCATCCTTGTTGTGGATGCATTGAAAAATGTGTCAGGGGATCAGCACCTCGCCGCGAAACAGCGCCCGGGCGGTGCGCAGCAAGGCCACCGCCGGGACGCCATCGTCAGCCGGGGTAAGCTGGATGGTGAACTCGCCGGTGGGGTGTTCTACCGAGATGGCTCCGTCTGCGGCCGGCACGGCCAGCCCGTCGCACACCGAGCCTGGCTGCGCGCAGACGGTGGCGACAGAAGCAGCACCCAGCACGCCGATAGCGTCGTGGCAGCGGTGCGGGATGAACGTACGGGTATGGATGGCGCCGCCGTCGCGCGGTGCCGACACCAGTGTCATCTTGGGCACCACCTTGCGTTGCACGTCGCCCAGGCCCATGCGCGGGCCTGCGGCCAACCTGATGGCCTCCAGGCGCTGGCGGAACGCCAGGTTGGCGTCCAGCTCGGCCGGGCTTTCATCGCCACGGATGCCCATATCGGCCGCACGCAGCACCACCACCGGCATGCCGTTATCCACACAGCTAACCTCGACACCCTCGATGACGTCACGTACCGCACCAGTGGGGTACAAGGCACCGCAGCTGCTGCCAGCAATGCCGGTAAAGTGCAGCGCCAGCGGCGCCGCCGTGCCCGGTACCCCGCTGATGCGCTGTGTACCGTGGTATACCGCCCCCGCTTCACTGCTGGGCACGCTGGCAGTGCACAAGCCACCGGTATTCACCATGCTGATACGTACCGGCGTCATGCCAGGCAGGCTGGGCACCAAGCCGGCATCCAGCGCAAACGGGCCGACGGCGGCCAGGATGTTGCCGCACGTGGGGGCGTAGTCGATGCGGTTTTCGCCGGCCACCACCTGGCCGAACAGGTAGTCCACATCCACACCGTCGACACTGCCGGGCGAGATGATGGCCAGCTTGGTCGTCAGCGGTGTACCGCCGCCGATGCCGTCGATCTGGCGGCTGTCTTCACCGCCCATCGCCAGCAGCAGCACGCGCTCGCGCTCGGCCGGGTCGGCGGGCAAATCGGCCGCGTGAAAGAACGCCGCCTTGGATGTGCCGCCGCGCATCCAGACGCAGGGGATGGCGTGCAAGCGTTGCGGTATGGTGGACGGTTTCATGGTGGGTCCGGCAAAAGAGAACTGCCATCACTATAAAAACTGCTGCCCTGTGCCGCGTTGCCCTATCGTGACTTTGCGTTCCAATTTTGTGAAAGCAATAACAGCACCCACCACAACCCGATATAAAATTCTTTTCAATCAATCCACTACACCACTAGCAAACAGGAAATGTGATGCCAAACGCCCTGCCACAGGTACTGGACAACGTGTTGCGCTACCTGCGCGACTTCATTGCCGTTGCGCAGGAAGGCAGCATCGCCCGGGCTGCCGAGCTGCTGTACAAAGCGCCATCGGCGGTGACACGCTCCATCTTGCAGCTGGAAGAGGCGCTGGGCTGTGCACTGTTCGAACGCCAGCCGCGCGGCATGCTGCTAAACCGCTACGGCGACACGGTGCTGATACGGGCGCTGCGCATCCAGCAAGAGCTGGAGCGGGCTGCGGCCAACCTGTGCCCGACACAAGGGTACAAAGTGGTACCGCTGACACAGTTACTGATGGGGGGGCACAAGCTGCAATTGTTTGTAGTGCTGGCTGAATGCCGCCAGATCAGCGTGGCCGCGCAGCAGCTGGGCTTGTCCCGATCTGCCATCGGCATGTCGCTGAACCGGCTGGAAGAGGCACTGGGCGTGACACTGTTTCAGCGCATGGGGCAAGGTTTGCTGGTGAATGATCAAGGTGCGCGCCTGCTGCGTCACGCCAAGCTGGCGCTGGCCGAGGTACGGCATATTCATGCCGATCTGTCTGCGCTGGATGGCATGCTGCGTGGCACGTTGACCATTGGCGCACTGCCACTGTGCAGAACCCGGCTGTTGCCACTGGCCATTGCCAAGCTGCTGGCGCGCCACCCGCAGCTGGACATCCGTACGCGGGAAAGCCCATACGACGAGCTGGCGCGCGGCCTGCGCTATGGTGATATCGACATGATTATCGGCGCGATACGCCGCGATGGCCCTGACGACCTGAGCAGTGAAGTGCTGTTCAGCGACTATGTAGGCGTATTCTGCCGGCGCGGCCACCCGCTGGCCCATGGCCAGCAGCCGCTGCACATGGCTACGCTGGCCAGCGCCGCGTGGATACTGCCGCGCCACGACTCCCCTACCCGCCAGGTACTGGGCCACGCGTTTGCCCAAGCCGGGCTACCGCCGCTGAAACCCTCGGTAGAGACCGGAGATCTGGCGATCATGCGGCACCTGCTGGGCACCACAGACCTGATCACCGCGTGCTCCCCCTATCAGCTGCACTACGAGCTGGAAGCCGGCGAAGTCACCGCGCTGGCCGTAGCGCTGGGCGGCACGGAGCGCGAGATAGGCATCAGCCAGCGCCGGGGCAGCCTGCCATCGCCAGCCATACGTGCCCTGCAACAGGCCCTGAATGAAGTGGTAAACAGTAACTTCTTGCTCCCCTACCAGCCATGACGGCTCCTACCGCTGGCTAGGCCCTGGGGCCTGACTGCAGCAGGGTAAATACCCCTGTCTGCCACGCAGACGGGGGGCGGTGTCTTGAAACAGCCGGGGATGGCAAGCGTTATGGCTTGACAGACAGCTTTACCACGCTGGTCAGATGCTGGTCGGCGTAGCCTTGCTCGATAGCCGCGCAAAACACACCATGCGCAGCAGCCAAGGTGGGCGCGGCATCGGCTGATGCTGCGCAGGCCAGCACATAAGCAAAGTCTTTTTCCACCAGATCTACCGGAAACTGCGGGCTAAAGTCTTCGGCCAGCATATTGTCTGCGGCGCGTTTGGCAAATGGGCTGCATACCACGGTAGCCGCGACCGCCTCCAGCACCGGTGCTGGTGCCAGGCCGGCGTGTTTGAGGATGTTCACCAGCTCGGCCATGGCAGTGACCTGCACCCCCAGCAAAGCGTTGGTCGCCAGCTTGGTCAATGCGGCTACGCCCACCGGGCCTACCGCATGAAGCGCCTGCCCCATTTCTGCCAACACCGGTCTTGCCAGCTCGACCGTAGTTGCATCGCCACCCACAAAGTAGATCAGTTGCCCAGCCTCAGCTTGCGGACGCGAACCAGACACAGGGGCTTCCAGGAACGGCATGCCGGACTGCGCCATCTTTGCAGCAAGCGCCATGGCGCACTGCGGTGACAGCGTCGAACTATCTATAGCCACCGTACCGGGTGCCATCCCTGCCAAAGCACCAGTTTGGGGATGCAGCCAGACATCCCTCGCCGCCACATCATCACGCACCATGGCGATAACGAAGCGGGCATGACGAGCAGCCTCGGCTGGCGTAGCCGCCACCTGAGCGCCCAGCCTGGTCAGAGGCAAGGCCGCCGCGGGCGAGCGGTTCCACACCGTTACCTGGTGCCCCGCCTGGAGTAGACGCGCAGCCATACGGCTCCCCATCGCACCCAGGCCCAAAAAAGCGATATCCGTCATGCCATTTCCTTTTACTGATGCGCCAGAGTGGCCTGACGTGCAGCGGCAACCATGCCATCCAGCCAGTCTTGATGGCCGTTGATCATCGGGTTCGGTTTGGCTTGCGCCAGCGCCTGGGCAGGTTTGCCCACCTGGGTTTCTTGCGTGAGGATGCGCACACGACCCGCGGACAGCTCTTCGATCAGCCAGGCATGATGTACATCCAGGCGGTCTTCCGCGGTGGAGCCCGCCCAGCCATGCCAGGCAATCCGGGCAGGCTGGCCAGTAACTGGCGGTACATGCTCTACCACCTCGGCCTCTACCGGGAAACCAAACGTTTCAAAATAGAAACGGTCGCCCAGCGCCAGCTGCGGCCCCTTGCCATGGTAAAAACGCGGGTTGGCCGAGTTGGCATAGTAGCTGGGCCACCGTTGGGGGGTATTGAGCAAGGGCCACAAGTCCTGCACGGTGAGGCCGGTAACAATCACCTCATTGGAACAATAGTTGTCGGTAAAGCCCGGCACATAGCCTGTCGGCCAAAGAATATCGCTCATGGTGGTTTCCTCGAATAGTCACAGCTCAAATGCTGAAGGCTGCACTGTACGTGGCTCACACCATGTAATAAATTACCGAAACATCACATTATTTGTTACATCAAGAAACAAATGCGCGCCGTTGATACCACCCAGGTCGGAAGCATCGAACTCTTCTGCAAGGCCGCCGAGCTGTGCAGTTTCTCTGCCGCCGCCGAAGCGCTGGGCCTGACGCCAGCGGCAGTGAGCCGATCTATCAAACGGCTGGAAACGCGGCTGGGTGTTCGCTTGTTCTCCCGCACCACCCGCCAGGTAAGGCTCACCCAGGAAGGCATGCTGTATTGGCAAGAGTGCCGCCAGGCACTGCAGCAGATTGCCCGCGCCGAGAGCATCATCACCCATAGCCAAAGCGTGCCAAGCGGCCTGCTACGCATCAGCGTGGGCACGCTGTACGCGCATTACAGGTTGCTACCGGTACTGCAGCGTTTCACCAGCGCCTACCCCCAGCTGGAACTGGAAATCAGCCTGTCGAACCGCGTGGTAGACATTATCGAAGAGGGCTACGACCTGGCCATTCGCATCGGCACCCCGCAAGACTCGCGGCTGATCTCGCACAAGCTGGAAAATGCCACGGTGGGCATCTTCGCCACCCCGGGCTACCTGGCCCGACGTGGTACGCCGCTCACGCTGGAAGACCTGGCGGCGCATGATTGCCTGCAGTTCATCCTGCCCACCACCGGCCGCGCCATGCCCTGGATCTTGACCACGCCCGATGGCCAGGCAATGGACTACATGGTGAAAAGCCGCCTGCGCCTGCTGGAAGACGCCGCAGCCTGCATTAGTTGGGGCAAGGGGGGTGGTGGCCTGTTTCAGACCTATCACTTCATTGCCAGCCAGGACATCGCCAGGGGCGAGCTGGTGGAAGTGCTGCAAGCCTACAGTGGCCGCTCACGCCAGTTCTCGCTGACTTACCCGCAAAACCGGCATTTATCGGTGCGAGTACGCGCGTTTGTTGACTTCATTCTGGGTGAGCTGCGCTTGGCATAAACTTCGCGGCACTCATGGTGGCGTGAACGGATGCCGTGCCGTGGTGCTGTAACAAAATTCGGGCTGCCAGCATGAAATGACATTGCGCAGAGATGGTACGCAACTATCGCAGTTGGCCGCAGCCCTGCGTTCAGTCGTCTAGCCGCTCATGAAAATCACTGCTGCCCTGTTTCCAGTATGCAGCGACACGCATCTGGTGCTTTGACAGCTGCTTCGCTTCCAACAACAGGGTGCGTAGCGCCCGCATACTACTCGCCTCACCTGCCGCCCAGACAAATCCCTCGCCATCTGGCAGCGTTAAACCCGCCACGGTGTGTAACAAAGCGTCTGCATCGCTCACCCAGTGCATGGTCAGTGTGTCATCGCAGGCAAAGGAATCCGGTGGCGTGCTTGGCTGGCCATGGACAACGGCGACTACCTGCGCCCCGATCGGTAGCTCCTGCAACCGGCGGCGAATCGCGGGCAGTGCGCTACTGTCCCCCACCAGCAAGTGCCATGCGTAGTCTTGTGGAATAACCATCGAGCCACGGGGGCCACTGATGATGGCCTGCTGACCCGGCTGTGCCGCCCGCGCCCAGCTGGATGCCACACCGTGGCCGTGCAAGGCAAACTCAATGGCGAGCGTGCAAGCCTCGGCCTGGAAGGCTACCGGCGTGTAGTCACGCCGTACGGTGTCACCGTCGGCGGTGGTCAGGGTGAACTTCACATGGTCGTCAAATGACAAGGAAACAAAGTCGGCCAAGGTTTCACCGCTAAACGTGATGCGCACCATATCGGCAGAAAGGTGCTGTACGTTGGCAACGGTCACCTCGCGGTGGCGCAATTCGTGACGGATACGCTGGATGCGGCGTTCTGATGATTGTGGGTGCATGGTCATCACCTATTAGTTGATAATGTCACCTATTCTGGAAAAATTACTTGATAAAGTCAACCATATGTCCGAAAGAAAAACTGTCGATGTGCTGGAGGTACTGCATACCGTCAAGCACCTGCTTCGCTCACGGGAGCTGCGAGTGTTACGGGATACGGCACCAGGGGTCAGCCACATGGATGCCCGGGTGCTAGGATTTTTTAACCGCCGGCCGGGCGAAACCCTGAGTGCGCTAATCCAGCACGCCGGCCGGGACAAAGGGCAGATGGCGCGCCTGGTGGGCAGTCTGCGCGAGCGCGGACTGCTGCACGGGCAGGTAGATGAGCAGGATCGCCGCAACCTGCGTCTGTATCTGACACCACAGGGCCAGCAACTCGCGGATACGCTGCACACTTACAAGCAGCAGCTTTCCCGGCAAGCTATCCAGGGTTTCACTGCTGCGGAAGAAAACCAGCTTGCGGCCCTGCTGACTCGACTAGTGAAAAATCTTGAAGAGCCGGAAAGCTGAGGCTGGCATTCTCGGCATGACCCAAGAGCCTGTTCCAGGTTTTTTAGCGACTGCGCAGGCCCGGCAAACACGTTGAACAAGCGCTACATTGTGCTGGCATGTAAAGACTGTGCTGGCTTTGGTGTGACCTTTACCCGGTCGCTTGTGGGGCTGCACGGTGGGCATATTACGGTTGACGTAGCGACTGACGTGCATGGCGGTTTCCTTGCTGATCGCTTGCCGACTGATACAACCAACAAAAACAGCCCCAGCTCGCAGGTGAAGCCGGGGCTGTTTTGCCGCTGGATAAGCGGTTCAGGCGCAATGGCCTAGTGATGTCTTAGTACGTGAAGTTGGCCGTTAATGTGGCAGAGCGGCCCGGTGCGATATTGGCGTAATGCGGAGAAGAAACCGCGTTGTAGTAAACCTCATCCGTCAGGTTCTGGATGTTCAGCTGCAGTGTGGTGTGCTTGTTCACCACGTAGCTGGCCATCGCATCGTAACGCCAGTAAGACGGTACCCACTTGGTGTTGTTTACGTTGGCATACACCTTGGAAACATAGTTTGCCCCCGCACCGATGGTGACCCCCGGGGCGAGCTGGTAGGTATTCCACAGGCTGAAGCTATCTTCCGGTGTGGTCGGGAATTGATTACCGTTGTACGGCGATGCCACATACACCGGCGCTGCCGTCGTGCCGACGTTCAGATACCCGTTATCCACCACGCGGGCATCCAGATGGGTGTAACCGGCAAACACTTGCCAGTTACGCGTCACATTACCGCTGGCAGACAGCTCATAGCCTTTGACACGCTTGCGGCCAACGTTCTGGCTGGTGCCATCTGCAGATGTCACGCGCGCATTTTTCATGTCGGTATCGAATACGGCCGCGGCCACTTGCAGGGTACGGTCGAACAGCTCCCATTTCACGCCCAGCTCGATGTTGCGGCTTTCTTGCGGGTCCAGGTTCTGTACTGCCGTGGTCAAGCCATCCAGGCCATCGCCACCATCATTGCCAGGCGGGGTGCTGGCGGTACCATACGACGCGTACACGCTACCTTGCGGAGCGGGCTTGTACACCACGCCGGCTTGGTAGTTCCAGAAGCTGCTGTGGTTCCGGGCCGACACTGCTGCGGTGGTTGTGCTACCGGAAACATAAGCAGGGGTATGCAGCTTGGACGTGTAGTCATCAAAGCGCAGACCACCGTTGACCGACCAACGCTCGCTCAGCTCGGCGGTGTCGAAACCGTACAAGGACTTGGTATCGGTCACGACATTGGTTCTAGCCGGTGAAATGCTGCGGGTGTAAACCCAGGGGTCGTTGTAATTGGGGTTGCTCAGGGAGGTGCAGTTGTAACCTGTCGCCGCACCCGCGGTGGCGCAGGTGGTGTTACCGGTAAGCAGGTTGTTGGTCCCCGGAGAGAAGACGTAGCTGCCACGATTGGTTTCCTCGCGGCTCAGCTCCAGCCCCAGCACATAGCTGTGCTTGATACCACCCAGCTCAAATTTGCCATCGATGCTGGTCTGGTTGGTGGCGGTTTCGGTCTCGGTAAAGCGGCTATTGGCACGACGCCAGACATTGCCGTACAGCACTACGTTGCCCTTGCTGTCATCGGGCTGGGTCCAGACATAGTCGTTACTGGTCTTGCCGTAGCGCGCCACGTTTCGCAGCGTCATGCCACTGCCGAAAGTGTGTTTGACGTCCAGCGTGGCGATATCGGCTTCGGTCTTGTGAAAGTCGCGGTTAGCCAGGCCGTAGAAGGTATTGCGGTCAACGCTAACTGGCTGGCCGTCACCGTTCTTGGCAACGTTGCTGCCCGAGCTGAAGGGGTTGTTAAACGGGATGCCACTATCCGGCAAGTCATCGGATTGCATGTGGTAGTAGCTGAGCAATACCGTGGTATCCGTGCCCAGGCCAAAGCCGATACTGGGTGCAATCCCCCAGCGGCTCATATTGACAGCATCACGCCCTGCCACATCGGAGGCATAAGCCATCGCGTTCACGCGGATAGCGGTGGTGTCATCCAGTGTACGGTTGATATCCAGCGTGCCGCGTTTGTAATCATCGGTGCCAACACCCAGCGAACCACGGGTGAACTCTTCCAGCTTGGGTGCTTTGCTGATGAGATTGACGCTACCACCCGCAGAGCCGCGCCCGCCGTAGGCAGAGCTCGGACCCTTGTTGACTTCCACTTGCTCCAGGTTGAACACTTCACGCGATTGGGAGCCCGTATCGCGGACACCATCGATGAAGGTATCACTCTGCGACATGAAGCCGCGGATGTAGATATTGTCGCCAATCGGGTTACCGCCTTCGCCGGAACCCATGGTGATACCCGGGGTAGCCCGCAAAGCCTCTGCCAGGGTAGCCGCAGCGGTTTGCTGGATAACCTCGGCAGGGATGATGGTGACGGTTTTGGGTGTGTCCAGCAGCGGGGCGGTGAATTTGCTCGAAGCGGATGACTCCGTCTTGTAAGCAGGTTTGACCGGGGTAGCCTCAACCTGCACCGTGGGCAACACGGTTTCAGCCGCATTTTCAACAGCGGCATCCGCTGCCGACGCGGCAGCAGGCAAAGTCAGCATCAGTGCGGATAACAACGCAGTACGGTGGGCCTGAGCAGGCACATCGTGCTTCCGGCTGCGAATGAAAGCCATCTCAACGTTCCTTATTATGTGGGTGCTAGATTTGGCTGGCTTGCTACACGGAACCGATGGGCTACTGGCAACTGGCTGGCTACAAAATCACAATAATAATTCGCATTTACAAAAATAAAGATAGCTTGAAACAACCGTTAACACTCCTGTGCCCAGCTTAACAATTCGACACACTTTTGCTGAGGCCCAGCACCGGATGGCGCAAAAAATGCCGGCAGGCCCTCCACCACATCACAGGGAGAGAATGGGGAGGTGCCTGCACAGCAGGTAAAACAACCGCCTGCCCCATGCAAAAAGTGCCAGGCCATGGCCGCTAGCCAAAGGAGCGAGCCCTGCCTGCGGCCAAGCTGCATAAAAAAACCCCGCGTCAGACGCGGGGTAAGGCATGGGCAAGGCCCGAGCGGAGGTTTACATCATGCCCAGGGTTCTGGGCAGCCACAGCGAGATAGACGGTACGTAGGTCACCAGCACCAGGAAGCCGAGCATGGTGAGCAGCCATGGCCATACCGCGATGGTGAGCTCGGTAATGCCCATTTTGGTAATGCCGGATGCCACGTACAGGTTCAGGCCCACCGGCGGGTGGCACATGCCGACCTCCATGTTCACCACAATCAGGATGCCGAAGTGCACCGGGTTGATGCCCAGTGCGATGGCCACCGGGAACAGGATGGGGGCAAAAATCAGCACGATGGACGAGGGCTCCATCACATTGCCTGCCAGCAGCAGGATCACATTCACCACCAGCAGGAAGGCAATCGGGCCCAGGCCGGCGTCGATCAGCCAGCTAGCCATGGCCTGCGGTACGCCTTCGCTGGTCATCAGGAACGAGAACAGCACGGCGTTGGTGATGATGTACAGCAGCATGGACGACATGCTGGCCGAATCCAGCAATACCTTCGGCACCTGCTTCAGCGTCATGTCCTTGTAGATGAACACCGCCACGATGAAGGCATAGACGGCAGACATGGCCGCGGCTTCGGTGGGGGTAAAAATACCGCTGTAGATACCACCAATCACCAGCACGATCAGCGACAAACCCCAGAAGCTTTCGCGCAGGGCATGCATGCGCTGGGCCACGCTGGCCTTGGGCAGGCGCGGGTAGCCGAACTTGCGCGCGCGGTACCAGGTGGTCAAACCCAGCAAGGTCGCCAGCATCAAGCCAGGGATCACGCCAGCCATGAACAGCTGGCCTACCGAAGTGTTGGTGGCCACCGAATACATCACCATGGCGATGGACGGCGGAATCAGGATACCCAGCGCACCCGAGGTGGTAATCACGCCGGCGCCAAAGCGCGGCGGGAAGCCCTGCTTCACCATGGCGGGCAGCAGGATGGAGCCGATGGCCACCACACAAGCCGGGCTGGAGCCCGATACCGCGGCAAACAGCGCGCAGGCCAGCACGCCCGCCAGACCCAGACCGCCGTGCCAGTGCCCCACCATACTGGTGGCAAAGTTGATCATGCGCCGCGCGACCCCGCCGTGGGTGAGGAAGTTACCGGCCAGGATAAAGAACGGAATCGCCATGATTTCGAACTTCTCGATACCGGTAAACAGCTTCAGCGCCACCGACTCGATAGGTACATCTGTCATGGTAAACAGAAAGGTGAGGACGGTGAGGCCCAGCGAAATGGAGATCGGCATGCCGGTGAGCATCAGCGTAATCAACAGGCCAAAGATAATCAGGGTGCTCATCAGTGTGTTCCTCCGCGTTGTACATCTTGCGGATGCAGGTTGTCGTCCATGGCGTACCCGTTACTGTTTTCCGGCAGGTCGTCCATGCCTTCCACGTGGGTGTGGTCGTGCTTGGGCAGGCTACCGGTCTTGATGAAGCCCACGGTGACTTGCAGGAAACGGAAGCACATCAGGTAAGAACCCAGCGGCACCGCCAGGTACACCAGCCACATCGGGATCTCCAGATCTACCGACGTCTGGTCGGTATGGGCGATCTCCCACACAAAACCGGCACCCAGCGTGCCGACAATGCCGGTGAACAGAGCACCGGACAGCAGGCCGATCACAATGAATTTGCTGCGGTTTTTCTCGGACAGCTTGTTGATCAAGACGTCCACGCCCACGTGGATACCGGTACGTACGCCATAAGCAGCACCGAATTTGGCCATCCACACAAACAGGTAAATGGTCAGCTCTTGTGCCCAGCTCATGTGGATGCCGGACAGCAAGGGGTTGAGCCAAGCGGTACCGCTACCATAACGGTGCAGCACGGCCACGAAAGTGATGAGCGTGGCAGCGCCCATCAGAATGGCAATCAGCCATTCCTCCAGATGATCCAGGAATTTCACGACGACCTCGCAGAAAGCAGGAGACGGCGGGCAGCACGGCCGCCCGCTGGAAAAGACTTACTTGGCGATGGCGCTACGCACCGCATTGATGGTGGCCATGCCGATGCGTGGCGCGATGTCGTTGAACGCTGGCTGCATGGCTTTTACCCACTCGGCCTTCTCGGCAGCACTGGGCACGTAAACTTGCGTTTTGCCACTGGCCTTGATGCGCTCGTAGGCCAGGTTGGTGTCTTTCTCGGCCATCTGGTCGTTGTACACGGTGGCATCGCGCATTGCGCTTTCCAGCGTGGTGCGGATATCCGGCGGCAGCTTGTCCCAGAACGGTTTATTCACCACCACGGCGTAGCCGCTGTAGGAATGGCGGGTATCCACCACGTACTTCTGTACCTCGTACTGCTTCTGCGTGTACAGGTTGGACACGTTGCCATCGGCACCATCCACCACGCCGGTCTGCATGGCCTGGTACACCTCGGACAGCGCCATGGTCTGCGGCAGTGCACCTACCGACTGGATAATGGCCTGATTGACCTTGGACGAGTTAATACGGATCTTCTGGCCTTTGATGTCTGCCGGTACCTTCAGCGGCTTGTTGGCGCTGAACACACGGAAGCCGTTATCCCAGAACGCCAGGCCTTTGATACCGCGGCTTTCCAGCTTTTGCATCAGGCTGTTGCCCACCGGGCCACGCGTGACTTTGTGTACCTGGTCTTCGTTCATGAACACGTAGGGCATGTCGAAAACTTCGAATTCCTTGAAGCCCATCGGGCCGAACTTGCTGGTGGTGGGTGCCAGCATCTGTACCGAACCCATCTGCAGCGCCTCCAGCTCTTCCTTGTCCTTGTACAGCTGGCTGTTGGGGTAGATCTGGATCTTGACCTGGCCCTTGGTGCGCTCTTCCACCAGTTTCTTGAAGTACTCGGCCGCCTGCCCCTTGGGCGTATCCGTGGCCACCACGTGGCTGAACTTGATCACGATAGGCTCTGCGGCCAACACCGCCTGGGAACCCAGCAGCAAAGTGGCCATGAGGAGGGGGGATGTCAGTTTTGTCATGGTGGTGTCTCTCCGTATTGTGTTTGCCCTACAGCGTAGGCGTTTGCCAGCTGCTTGCGCTGCATTGTGGTGGCGTCTTTTTGTTTTGTTAAATGCATTGTTTTTTATGATTATTGCTAAAAACTGATAAATAGTCTGTCAAAAAAAATGGCCACCGCGGCAGGTGACCAACACAAGGGAGTACTGTTTGCTGTACTGCCGGAGCAGACAAAGCCCAGTGTGCAAAGCTTGCAGACCGTAGTAAAGTAAATTTATCTGCCAGATTATTGAGCTTAGCGCATGAAAATCGACACCATCGGCGTACAAGCCTTCATCGCCATTGCCGAAAGCGGCAGCTTCCAGACGGCGGCCGACAGCCTGTTTCTGTCGCAGGCTGGTATTACCCGGCGCCTGCAAAACCTGGAAGACTACCTGGGGGTCAAGCTGATCGAGCGTACGACGCGCTCGGTAGCACTCACACGGGTGGGGGAAGAGTTCCTGCCGCATGCCAAGCGCCTGCTGGGCGAGCTGGCCGGCTCGCTGACCGAGATCCGCGATACTGGCCGCCTCAAGCGCGGCAGTGTCACCATTGCCTGCGTACCCACCGTGGGCGTGCGCTTCTTGCCGCGCATCATCCAGGCCTATTCGGCGCAGTACCCCGATAACCACATCAAGATTCTGGACCACACCTCGGCCGGGGTATCCAGCGCGGTACTGCAGCGCGAGGCCGAGTTTGGCATCACCATTGCCGGCAGCCACCATGCCGAGCTGCTGGGCGTGCCGCTGATCGAAGACGAATTTGTGCTGGTATGCCGCGACGACCACCCCTTGGCCGCCCTGCCCACGCTGCAATGGCGTGATCTGGAGCCCTACCCGCTGATTTCCATTGGCCAGTTCAGCGGCAACCGCCCGCTGCTGGACCGTGCGCTGGAAGAAAACCAGGTCACCCTGCAGTCGCTGTACGAAGTGCAGCGCGTGTCTACCGCCTTGGGTCTGGTGGCCGAAGGCGTGGGCGCCGCCGTACTGCCCGGCCTGGCACTGCAGCAGGATGCCTACCCGCATATCCGCGTGATGCGGCTGCAAAACCCGGTGGTGTCACGCGGTTTGGTGCTGATTACCCGCAAAACGGCCGAGCTGTCACCGGCAGCACAAGCGCTGTACGAAATGGTGAAAGCCTACCCGGCGCAAGATCTATAATTTACAAAAGCGCATTAATTGCAGAAATAAATTCATTTCTCTTATGCGGCAGCCGTACCGACAATGCCCCGGTAAATGATCCATCTACCGAGGTAACAACCATGTTGATCCCCATTCCCTGCGTCGTCATGCGCGGTGGCACCTCCAAAGGCCCCTTCTTTCTGCACAGCGACCTGCCGCAGGACGAAGCACGCCGTAACCAGGTGTTGCTGGCCGTGATGGGCTCGCCCGACCGCCGCCAGATCGACGGCCTGGGTGGCGGGGACTCGCTGTCCAGCAAGGTGGTGATGGTGTCGGCCTCCAGCCGGCCAGGCATCGATGTGGAATACCTGTTTGCCCAGGTATCGGTAGACAACGCCTCGGTAGACACCTCGCCCAACTGCGGCAACATGCTGGCCGGGGTCGCGCCGTTTGCGCTGGAGCATGGCCTGGTCGCCGCCGACAAACCGCAAACCGCGGTACGCATCTACAACCAGAACACCGGCAAGGTGGTGGAAGCTGTCGTGCAAACGCCGGGGGGCAAGGTGAACTACGAAGGGGATGTACACATCGACGGCGTGCCCGGCAGTGGCGCGCCCATCCTGCTGAATTTCATGGATGCCGCCGGCGCCAAAACCGGCAAGCTGATGCCCACCGGCCAGGCCATTGACGTGATAGACGGGATAGAGGTGTCTTGCGTGGATTTTTCCAGCCCTATCGTGTTCATTGCCGCCGCCGCGCTGGGCAAAAGCGGCTACGAAAGCAAGGCCGAGCTGGATGCGGACAGTGCGCTACTGGCCCGCATAGAAACACTGCGACGCCAGGCCGCGCTACGTATGGGCATGGGCGATGTCACAGGCCAGGTGCTACCCAAAGTGGTCCTGCTGGCACCACCTGCCGCAGGTGGGCAGATCTGCTCGCGCTACTTTGTGCCGTGGAACTGCCACGCTGCCCACGCCGTCACCGGCGCGCTGTGCGTGGCTGCTGCCTGCCATATCCCAGGCACGCTGGCGCACCGCCTGGCACAACTCGACCCGGCGACCCCCCAGCAGGTCACCATCGAACACCCCGGCGGCCAGCTGCATACGCAAGTCTGCCAGCAGGGCCTGGACGCCGAAGGTTGGCCGCACATCAGCAAAGCCGGCGTGGTACGCACGGCCCGCCCACTGGTGGCCGGCGTAACCTATGTGCCCGGCCACCTGTGGTAAGCCCCACGCCATCACCCTAGCTGCCCGCCCTGCTGGTGCGCAGGGTGGGTGGTCAGTCTTCCATCACCTCGCGCCAGCTCACGCGCTGTACCGTGCGGCTGCAGCTGGCACCGGCGTTTAGCCGTACGGTCTGCCCGGCACTGGTCTTGACGTTGTTGGCACAACCCTCGTTATTTTTACCCACCAGAAATGGCTGGTAAGGCTTGTCCTGCATGCTGTAAAAGCTGCTGCCTTTCGGGGCGTCAAACAGGTTGTAACCGAAGGCAGCGTTGACTTTCACCCCGGCGGTATACGCCAGTTTGCTCTTGTTCGCGTCATCCACCTGGTCGGTAATCACAATGGATGTGTCACTGAACGCGCCGCCAGTCTGCGTATTCACCGCCATCAGGTAGCCCTCTGCCGCCTGGGTGGCACAGCCATTCACCGAAATGTCGGGAATATAAGTCAGGTACTGCAGCTGTTTGGCGGTCTGGGTCAGGTCGGTAATCACGCGCTCCCCGCTAACCGGCAGGTCTTGGTACCAGCCCAGCCGGTAGTCAGATGAGGGGGGCGTAGCGGTAAACGGGTACTGGGTGCCGCCCAGCAGCTTGTCCGTGACAAAGGTGCGCGGGCTGCCGTTGTTGCTGCAAGACGTGGCGATGATATGGCTGGGTGGAAACACCACGGCATGCCGGGTAAGCGTGCGGTACACCGTGCCGCCAGTCGCTGTGTACTGGCCAATGGTCTGCGCCCGCAGCTCGTGACGGCCACACACGCTACCGCCGTAATCCCAGAGGCCGTACACGCTATTGGTGGCCGACTCGCGTTTGCGAACCAAATCGTTTTTGCCGCACTCTCCGGCGCTTTTGTCGCACTGCTCGATGAATTTGCCCGTGCCGACATACACCATCAGCCCGGGCTGGCTCACGCTGGGGTTATCCACTCTACGCTCGGTGTTGTACGCCACAGCAGGCGCCACCACGATGGGCTGGATGTATCCATCCGGCCCGGTAGCGGTAAACAGCGGCTGGCTTGCCACGCTCCACTGCGCAGGCGTGGCACTGCTGAGGTCGAACTTCCACACGTTGCCACGCAGGTCACCGGCATACACCATATCGACCTTGCCATCCTTGTTCAGGTCTACCGGGCGCAGCTCGGACAGGCCATTTTCGCCCACCACCGATGTCATCAGTTTGAAGTAGCTACTGCCACTGGCGTTACCCGGCTGGTTGACCCATGCCCCGCTTTTGTTAACCGGCAGGATGAACAGCCCGGACTTGCGCGTGGCGGCGCTATCCGCGGCGGGGAAACTGCTTTTGTCGTAATAGCCATTGGGGGCCAGTACGTACCAGTTACCGTCATTCAGTTTGGCGATATAGGGGCGGCCAAAGGTAAGGCCCAGATCGCTATCGTCACTGTTGGTGAACTCCCATTTCACCAGGTTGGCCGCATTGCTTTCCGACACGCTGGCAGGCTGGGTAATGTCCAGCAAGTAGAGCTCGCGCCCGCCCTCGCCCAGCGCCCCGGCTAGCAGGGTGCGCCACTGGGTGCCGACTTTCGCTTCGGCACGGGTCTGCTGGCCGTTGACAAAGTTCTGGTGGGTAGCGGCATAGCCTTGCCGTACCACGTCCACCAGTTTGGAGCGCTCGCCGGTTTTCAGGAACACGTTGGGGATAAAGCTGAAAGCCTCCTCGCCGGTGGCAGCCTTGAAGGCGTGCA
>JAIXTB010000268.1 GCA_027484385.1 Neisseriaceae bacterium
ACAGCACCCAGACCAATAATGTCAGCATCTCGACAGCTACCAGCCACCCGACGCTGCCGGTGGGTACCAAGGTGCCGTCCAGCCTGGAGAAGTCCGGCAACCTGTTTAGCGGCAAGCTGGGGCTGCTGTTCAAGCCGGCCACCAACGGCAGCATCTACCTGTCGTACGCTACCTCGCAGAAACCGGCCGGTGGTGACAACTTCCAGCTGGATACATCCAATACCAGTGCCAACAACCCGGCGCTGGACCCGCAAGAAACCCAGAACATCGAGCTGGGTACCAAGTGGGATGTGCTGGATAACAAGCTGGGCCTGACCGCCGCCATCTACCAGACTACCAACAAGAACGAGCTGGCCAAGCTGGATAGCAACACCAATACTTTTGCCCAGTACGGCAAGCGCCAGATCCAGGGTGTCGAGCTGGGTCTGGTGGGTCAGCTGACCCCGGCTTGGGAGCTGAGTGCAGGCGTAGCCTATATGGAAACCGAGGTGAAAGAAGGTGCGACAGCCGCGTCGACCGGCATCCCTTCCGACTGGTCACCCAAGCTGAGCGCCACGCTGTGGAGCAGCTACAAGATCAACAATGACCTGACCATCGGTGGTGGCGTGCGTTACATGGGCAAACACAAGAATGCCAAGAGCCGGACCAGCGATGCCATCCCGGGTATCGAGGACTACGCTGTGGTAGACGCCATGGCCAGCTACAAGCTGAACAAGAACGTCAATCTGCAGCTGAACGTGTACAACCTGTTTGACGAGAAGTACATCGCCACCCTCAACAACAACCGTACCCGTTACCTTCCGGGTGCCCCGCGTACCGCCAACCTGACCGCCAACTTCACCTACTAAACTGAAGCCGGTCTGAACCGCGCAGGCATGGCAGCCATCCGCTGCCATGCCTGTTGCCGATAACAGAACCAATACGTTTTAGCCGTCATTCAGGGCAATAACATGCATTCCACCTCCGTAAACCCTGCCACCGCGCCCAGCGTGCAGGAGACTGCGCCGCCTGCCGAGCTGGTGGACGTCATCAGCAGCGACAGCCTGTTTGCCCAGCGCAAGGCGTTGCTGATCGAACATAACGGCCAGCAATACCGGCTGCAGATTACCAAGCAGAACAAGCTCATCCTGACCAAATAAGGGTGACTGGCGGGTTGTGCTGCCGTGCGCCTGGCCTGGCTGTGTTGATGGCCTGCGGTATAGCCAGGGCTTGCCAAGCCGGCAGCTTGCCGGTAAAAAAGCCCACCTTCATCTGACGAAAGCCACCTTTTATGGACAGCACCGCCATCCAGCAAGCCGCCATTACCCTGGCCTCGCGCCGCCTGGCCGGGCAGCCGGGGCCGCTGTTGGCCGCAGCA
This sequence comes from Neisseriaceae bacterium, assembly GCA_027484385.1. GTDB lineage: Bacteria > Pseudomonadota > Gammaproteobacteria > Burkholderiales > Chromobacteriaceae > Vogesella. The sequence goes on from JAIXTB010000268.1 coordinate 1,358, forward strand.
CACGCGCCCGCCACCCTGCAGGACGCACTGGCTATCCAGCAGGCTGTCAGCCATCTGCTGGGTAATGGCATTGGCGGCTGGAAGTGCGGCATGCCGTCCGACGAGCGGCTGGTGCTGGCACCCATTTACGCCAGCACCATCAGCCATGGCGATACCTGTCAGGCGTGGGTGCGGGATGGCGTAGTGCGCGTCGAGCCGGAGCTGGCGTTTGTGTTTGCCGAAGGGCTGCCGCTGCGCGCCACGGCGTATAGCAGGGAAGAGATACTGGCTGCCGTCAGCAGTGTGCATCTGGCGCTGGAGCTGATCGACAGCCGCTTTCACGCCGAGCCCAAGCCGCCGTTTTTACAGTCGCTGGCCGATGGGCTGGTCAACCAGGGCTTGCACCTGGGGCCGGCTGTGCCGTTGGCCGCAGCGTTGGCCGCAGCGAGCCTGCCGCTGCGCGTGCAGCAGGGCGAGCGCGACGAGCTGCTGGCGGGTGTGCACCCGGCGGGCGACCCGCTGGCACCGCTACTGTGGCTGGCAAGCCATCTGCAGCAGCAGGGGCAGGGTATCCTGCCGGGGCAGGCGGTGATTACCGGCTCTTATGCCGGGGTTATCCAGCTGCAGCCGGGCCAGCAGGCTACGCTGGGCTTTGGCGAGCTGGGGCAGCTGGGGGTGAGCTGTCAGCCACGCTAGGGTGCGGCATGCGGCCCGCCCAGCCGGGTTGGCCGCAAAGGCATGTTATAGAGTGGTACCAATGTGGTAATAAGTTCTTGACACAAATGAACGGGTGATGTTCAATTGCGATCAAGATTTTGATTTAACGCCGATTTGACACAGCTTGCGGGCGTAAAACAGCTAAAGCGTGGGGGTAGTGCCTGACACTATCACCAGAATTTTCAGAAGTGAAAATTCCCCAGCTTAAAGCCCGCCAGCGATACGGCGGGCTTTTTTGCTTTGGAGTTCACATGATTCACCTCAAAAACGTACACAAGCGTTTCCAGAAGCCGGAAGGCGGCTGGTTTGATGCCGTACGTGATACCAGCCTGCATATCCGTGCCGGCGAGATTTTTGGCCTGATCGGGTTTTCCGGCGCGGGTAAATCCACGCTGCTGCGCCTGATCAACCTGCTGGAGCGCCCGGACAGCGGCAGCGTCACCGTAGACGGCCAGCAGCTTACCGCGCTGTCTGCCAGCGCGCTGCGCCGCGCCCGCCAGAATATCGGCATGGTGTTTCAGCAATTCAACCTGATGGCTAACCGCACCGTAGCCGACAACATTGCCTTTCCGCTGGAAATTGCCGGCTGGCAGCAGGCCGATATCGACGCCCGCGTGGCCGAGTGTCTGGACATTGTCGGCCTGGCCGACCGCGCCCAGCACTACCCGGCGCAGCTGTCCGGCGGCCAGAAGCAGCGCGTGGGCATTGCCCGTGCGCTGGCGCCGCGCCCGCACGTGATTCTGGCCGACGAGCCCACCTCGGCGCTGGATCCGAAAACCACCCAATCCATTCTGGATTGCCTGCAAGACATCAACGCCCGCTTTGGCGTGACCGTGGTCATCGTGACCCACGAGATGCACGTGATCCGCTCCATCTGCCACCGCGCCGCCCTGCTGGACGCTGGCGAAGTGGTGGAAATCCTGACCGTGCAAGACAAGCAGGTCAGCGCGCAGTCTGCCCTGGCCAAATCCCTGCTGGAGGTAGCGTAAATGGAAGAGCTGACTTGGGCGCAGGCGCTGGCCAACCTGTCCGACCTGGCACCGGAAATCTGGCAAGCCAGTCTGGAAACCGGCCTGATGCTGGGCATCGGCCTGACCGCCGCCATTCTGCTGGGTGGCCCGCTGGGCGTGCTGCTGTACCTGACGCAGCCGGGCCAGCTGTTTGCCCACCGCACGGTGAATGGTGTGCTGGGCTGGCTGGTGAACCTGGTGCGTTCCTTCCCCTTCATCATCCTGATGGTGTCGCTGGTGCCGCTGACCCGCGTGCTGGTGGGTTCCACCATTGGCCCTATTGCCGCAGCGGTGCCGCTGTCGTTTGCCGCCATCCCGTACTTTGCCCGTCTGGTGGAGCAAACCCTGCGCGAGATCCCGCGCGGCGTGGTAGAGGCGGCCGAAGCCATGGGCGCCAGCCCGGCGCAGATCATCGTCAAGGTGCTGATCAACGAAGCGCGTGCCGGCCTGATTTCCAGCCTCACTATCCTGACCATCAGCTTTCTGAGCTACTCGGCCGTGGCCGGTGTGGTGGGCGGCGGCGGCATTGGCGATTTGGCCATCCGCTACGGCTACTACCGCTTCCAGAGCGAAGTGATGATCGCCATGGTGCTGCTGCTGGTGGTGATCGTGCAGCTGATCCAGTTTGCCGGTAACCGCCTGGCTGCCCGCCTCGATAAACGTTAACCCCGATCAAGACAAAGAGATCTCTCTCACAAGGAGCATGAAAATGCGTCGTTTTGCCCTCAAGACACTGGCTGTAGCCACCCTGGGTCTGGCCTTTGCGGCCAACGTACACGCCGCTGACCCGGCCAAAAAAGAAATCGTGTTCGGTACCACCGTGGGTGACTTTGGTGACCAGGTAAAGCAGGCCATCAAGCCGATTCTGGAGAAAAAAGGCTACACCGTAAAACTGGTGGAGTTCACCGACTACGTGCGCCCGAACCTGGCGCTGCAGGAAGGCTCGCTGGACGTAAACGTGTTCCAGCACAAGCCTTACCTGGATAACTTCTCCAAAGAGCACAAGCTGAGCCTGAAAGAAGTGTTTCAGGTGCCTACCGCGCCGCTGGGCGTGTACCCGGGCAAGCTGAAAGCACTGAAAGACGTGAAAGAGGGCAGCACCGTGTCCGCCCCGAACGACCCGTCCAACTTCGCCCGCGCGCTGGTGATGTTCAACGACCTGGGCTGGATCAAGCTGAAAAAAGGCATCAACCCGCTGACCGCGTCCGAGCGTGACATCGACGTCAACGTGAAGAAAATCAAGATCGTGCCGCTGGAAGCCGC
>JAIXTB010000287.1 GCA_027484385.1 Neisseriaceae bacterium
CCGTCGCGGTCGAGGATGACAAGTTTCATGGTGTCCTTTTAGGCCACGAAAATTAAAATGCCTTTTTCGCCACGAAAGCACACAGAAAACACGGAAGCTACCACCCGGCAACGTGCCGTCTTCTGTGCCTTCCGTGTGTGTCCGTGGCGAAAACGAACTTACTCCGCCAGCAGCGAGATATCCGCTACGCGGTTGAACAGCGCGGCCAGGCTGGCCAGCAGGGCGATACGGTTGCCACGAACGGCCAGGTCGTCTGCCATCACCATCACGCCGTCGAAGAAGGCATCCACCGGCGCCCGCAGCGAGGCCAGCTGGGTCAGCGCACCGGCAAAGTCGTGGGCGGCAAACTTCGCTTCCACGGCCGGGGCCAGCGCCTGGATGGCGTCAAACAGCGCACGCTCGGCGTCCTCGGCAAACAGCGCCGGGTTCACCGTAGCGATGTCGCCTTCGGCTTTTTTCAGGATGTTCTTCACGCGCTTGTTGGCCGCAGCCAGGGTAGCGGCTTCCGGCAGCGCCTTGAACTGCGCCACGGCGGCCAGTACGGCGCCTACTTCGTTCAGCTGGGTCGGGGCCAGCGCCAGGACGGCGTCGATCTCGTCAGCTTTGTAGTCGTTGGCCAGGTAGTTCTTCAGGCGTTCCAGCGTGAAGGCGTACACCTCGTCCACCACGTTGGCCGACAGCAGGCCGGCCGGGAAGGCCGCGGCAGCGTCGCTAATCAGAGCTTTCAGGTCCAGCGGGGCGGCCAGCACCATGCGCAGCACGCCCAGCGCCGCACGGCGCAGCGCGAACGGGTCTTTGTCGCCGGTAGGGATCAGGCCGATACCCCAGATACCCACGATGGTTTCCAGCTTGTCGGCCAGTGCCACGGCGGTAGCGATCGGGCCTTGCGGCAGGCTGTCGCCGGCAAAACGCGGGTGGTAGTGGCCTTCAATGGCGTCGGCCACGGCGGCGTCTTCACCGTCCAGGCGCGCGTAGTAGCGGCCCATGATGCCTTGCAGCTCGGGGAACTCGCCTACCATGTCGGAGACCAGGTCGGCCTTGGCCAGATAAGCCGCGCGTGCGGCCAAGGTGGCGTCGGCACCCAGCTGGGTGGCGATGGCGGCGGCAATGGTCTGCAGGCGTTCTACCCGCTGCAGCTGGCTGCCGATCTTGTTGTGGTACACCACATTGGCCAGGCGCGGCAGGCGGTTGTCCAGGCGCTGCTTCTGGTCTTGCTCGTAGAAGAACTTGGCGTCGGACAGGCGGGCGCGCAGTACGCGCTCGTTGCCGCCAATGATGTAGCGCGGGTCGTCTGTCTGCAGGTTGGACACCAGCAGGAAGCGGTTCATCAGTTTGCCCTGGCTGTCCAGCAGCGGGAAGTACTTCTGGTTCTGCTGCATGGTCAGAATCAGGCATTCCTGTGGCACGTTCAGGAACTCGGCTTCGAAGCCGGCTTCCAGCACCACCGGCCATTCCACCAGGCCGGTGACTTCGTCAAACAGCGCGTCCGGTGCGGCGATGGTGGCGTTCAGGCGGGCAGCGGCTTCGGCCAGCTTGTGGCGGATCAGCTCGCGGCGGGCGGTAAAGCTGGCAATGACTTTGCCTTCTTCGGCCAGGGTGCGGGCGTAGGCATCGGCGTTGGCCACGGTCACGTCACCAGCCGACAGGAAGCGGTGGCCACGGGTGAGGTTGCGGCTTTGCAGGCCCAGTACCTCGCCGGCGATGACTTGCTCGCCGTGCAGCATCATCAGGCCGTGTACCGGGCGCACGAATTGCAGATCCAGGTCGGCCCAGCGCATCAGCTTGGGCGCAGGCAGTTTTTTCAGTGCGGTGGCCACAATGCCGGACAGCACGGCGGACAGCGCCTCGCCGGCCTTGGTGGATTCGTAGGCGTACACGTCCTGCTTGCCGTCGTGCACGGTAGTCAGCGCGGCCACGTCTACACCGCAGGAGCGGGCGAAACCGGCCAGTGCCGGCGACGGCTGGCCGTCTTTCATGCCGGCAGACACGGCCGGGCCACGGCGCACGGTGTGCTGGTCGGGCTGGATGGCCGCCACGGCCAGGATCTGCACCGCCAGGCGGCGCGGGCTGGCGTACACGTTGGCCACCGCGTCAGCGGCGGCAAACTGTAGCTTTTTCAGCTCGTCGGTAATGGTGTCGGCAAAGCTGTTGGCCAGCTTTTCCAGTGCTTTTGGCGGCAGCTCTTCGGTGAGCAGCTCAATCAGCAAGGTGGCTTGTTGGGTCATGGTCATTCAATCTTTTCGCTGGGGGCGTTAGGTGCCAGGCGGCAGACAATCTTCAGCATGGTTTCGGCGATGGAGCCCTGCTCCACCGGCACGAAGGTCCAGTTAAAGCGCTGCAGCTGGAACATCTGGGTGTAGACATGCTTGTTGCGCTTGGTCCAGTAGCTGGTGTTCACAAAGGCGTACTGCATGTTCTGGCAATCGGCACGGCCTTCGAGGCGGCGTACCTGGTAGCTGATACCCAGGCTGTCTTCCTGCTTTTTCTCGGCGTAACGCTCCTGGTTGATGAAGCGGACAAGGCCTTCGTTCACATTGGCAATGCTGTCCAGATCGATGGCCAGCTCCAGCGCGTCACCACTTTGGTACACCTGGAAGTTGCCTTCCTGCTGCGGGGCTTCCTGCTGGCTGGCCAGATACCAGGTCAGGCCGGCCAGCACCGCAATCAGGGTGAAAAAGGCTACCGCTGTCTTCATGGCTTAGTCTTTTCTGCACATCGGGAAGCCCAGGGCTTCACGCGCGTCGTAATAAGCCTGGGCCACACCGCGGGACAGGTTGCGGATGCGGCCGATATAGGCGGCACGCTCGGTCACCGAAATGGCACCACGGGCATCCAGCAGGTTGAAGGTGTGGCCGGCTTTCAGGATGGTTTCGTAGCCCGGCAGCGGCAGGCCGGCTTCCAGCAGGCGTTTGGCTTCGCTTTCGTAGTCGGCAAACTGTTTGAACAGCAGCTCGACATTGCTTTCTTCAAAGGCGTATTTCGATTGCTCGAACTCGTTCTGGAAGAACACGTCGCCGTAAGTCACCACGGTGCCGTCCGGCAGGCGCGTCCACACCAGCTCGTACACGTTTTCGATGTCTTGCAGGTACATGGCCAGGCGTTCCAGGCCGTAGGTGATTTCACCCAGTACCGGCTTGCAATCCAGGCCGCCTACTTGCTGGAAGTAAGTGAACTGGGTCACTTCCATGCCGTTCAGCCAGACTTCCCAGCCCAGACCCCAGGCGCCCAGGGTGGGGTTTTCCCAGTCGTCTTCCACAAAGCGGATGTCGTGAATGGCCGGGTCGATACCCAGCTCGCGCAGCGAACCCAGGTACAGGTCCTGGATGTCCGGCGGCGAAGGTTTCAACACCACCTGGAACTGGTGATGCTGGAACAGGCGGTTCGGGTTTTCGCCGTAGCGGCCGTCTTTGGGGCGGCGGCTAGGCTGCACGTAGGCAGCGTGCCATGGTTCCGGGCCCAGGGCGCGCAGGAAAGTGGCAGTGTGCGAGGTGCCTGCGCCCACTTCGGTATCGTAAGGCTGCAACAAAGCGCAGCCCTGACGGTTCCAGTAGTGCTGCAGGGTGAGGATGATTTCCTGGAAAGTGAGCATGTGGCGGAATCTGAATGATTGAAAAACAAAGCCCGATTCTAACCGTATAGGGGAAGGCGGGGAAAGCGTAGCGCGGCGGCAAGCGGGCTGCGGCCAACCTTGGCACCTCACGGGCAAGGCATTTGCGGCAGCCCCGGCCATCAGCCGGCTGACCGGCGACCCGTCACACTCTGCATAAAATGCCACAGCAGGCGGCCTGGCCATACAAATTGCATCAAATTAGTGGCGAATCGGCCTTTGTTTCACACAAAATCATAAAATAAGTACATGTTCTATATAAAAAGCTAGCAGATACCCCGCCAGCTACCCGGCTGCGGCCAACCCACGGCCAGCAGACATGCGCGCAGGCGGCATAGCGCACACGCAGGAACACAGGCTCACACCATGATCACACTGCCCGCATACCACCCAGGCAGCCTGCTACACGATAGCGGCACCTCGCTGATCTACCGCAGCCAGCACCGGCAAAGCGGCCAGCCTGTCATCATGAAGGTGTTGCGCAACCCGCAGCCGCAGCCTGCCGACGTGGCACGCTTTCAGGCCGAGTATGCCTGCCTGCAGCGCTTTGCCCACGCCGGTATCGTGCAACCACTGGCATTGCTGCAGCATCAGCAGCACTGGGTCATGGTGCTGGAAGACTGCGGTGGCGTGGCACTGAGCCAGCTGCTGGCACAAGCCGGCCAGGCGCTGCCACCCGCCCTGGTGCTGGAAATGACCCTGCAGCTATGCGACGCACTGGACTGCGTACACCAGGCACAGCTGGTCCACCGCGACATCAACCCGTCCAATGTGGTGTGGAATGCCGACACGCACCAGCTACAACTGATCGACTTTGGCCTGGCCCAGCCGCCCAGCTACGAGCACCCCACCGGCCCGCTGCACGAAGGCACACTCGCCTACAGCTCGCCCGAGCACACCGGCCGCACCAGCCATACGCTGGGCTACCGCGCCGACTACTACTCGCTGGGGGTCACCCTGTACCAGCTGCTCAGTGGCCGGCTGCCATTCGATAGCCAGGACGCCATGGAGCTGGTGCACAGCCACCTGGCACGCAGCCCGGACTTCCAGCTACCCGCCTTCGCCGCCCTGCCGCCACAGCTGGTGGCCGTGGTGCAGCGGCTGCTTGAGAAACATCCGGACCGCCGCTACCAGACCATCGCCCTGCTCAAGAATGACCTGCAGCTGTGCCGCCAGCTACTGGCCGACACCCAGACCGATAGCGGAGAGACCAACGGTGGGCATTCGCGCGGCCAGCTGGTACTCCCCGGCAACCTGTACGGGCGAGCCCCACAGATAACGCAGCTGCTGCAAGCCTTTGCCCGCTGCCGTGGCGCGCACAACGAGCTGGTGTTACTGGGTGGCTACGCGGGTGTGGGCAAATCCGCGCTGGCCGACGCCCTGCGCCAGCCTGCCAGCGAACAAGGCAGCTTTTTTGTGACGGGCAAATGCGAGCAGTACAAACGCCACACCCCTTACGCCGCCGTGATCCAGGCGTTTCAGGATTTGCTGCGCCAGCTGCTTACCCTGCCGCAAAGCCAGCTGGCACAGTGGTCGCAGCTACTACACGACGCACTGGGCGAGCAGGCCGACATCCTGTGCGCCCTGCTACCCGAGCTGGCCCTGCTGCTACCCGCCCGGCACGTCAGCCCGCCGCTACCGCCGCAAGAAGCCCAGCACCGCCTGCACCGGCTACTGCTTGCCCTGGCCGCCACCTTTGCCAGCCCCTACCACCCGCTGGTGATTTTCCTGGACGACCTGCAATGGGCAGACCCCGCCACCCTGGGCTTGATAGAACAGCTGCTCACCAGCCCGCAAGCCCGACACATCCTGCTGCTGGGAGCCTACCGCGACAACGAAACCGGGCCCGGCCACCCGCTGTCCGGGCTGCAAAGCACCCTGGCACAGCAAGGCGTCGCCATGCAAACCCTGCACATTGCGCCGCTGGGGCAAGAACACATCCGCCAATGGCTGGCAGACACCCTGCAATGCCCGGTAGACAGCATCAGCCCGCTGGCCACGCTATGCCAGCACAAAACACAGGGCAACCCGTTTTTCCTGCGCCAGTTCCTGCGCAGCCTGTACGACCGCGGCCTGCTGTTCTACCACCCGGCAGAAGCACGCTGGTGCTGGCAACAGCAAGCGCTGGACAACACCGCCTTTACCGACAACGTCGTCGCGCTGATGGTAGACAAGCTGCGCAGCCTACCCGCCCCGACCCAGGCCCTGCTGCAGCTGGCAGCCACGCTGGGCAACCGCTTTACCCTGGGCCAGCTGGCACGTATTGCCGCCCTGCCGCCGGCCAGCGCACGGCTACAGCTCAAACCCGCGCTCGCCCATGAGCTGATACGCCGCGCCAGCCACGACAGCAACGCAGGGCAGGACGACTACCGCTTTGTGCACGACCGCATCCAGCAAGCCGCCTACGCGCTCTACGACGAGGCCGGCCAGCTACAACAACACCTGAAGGTTGGCCGCAGCCTGCTGGCGCACAGCACCCAGCTGCAAGACGACCTGTACGCCATTCTGGAACAGCTCAACCCGGCCATATCACTGCTGCACGACCCGGCCGAGCGCGAACAGCTGGCCGTACTGAACTACAAAGCCGGCAAACTGGCACAAGGCGCGGCCGCCTACCCCGCCGCCCTGCACCACATGCAGCTGGCGCAACAGCTGCTACCTGCCGATGCGGCCAGCGACGACCTGCGCCACATCCTGCTGGGGCTGTGCGACGCCGCCAGCCACTGCGGCCAGTTTGCCCTGGCCGACAGCCTCTACCCGCAGCTGCAAGCCCATAGCCCGTGCACCGCCACGCAAATCGAAGGCTATCTGGTGCAGATGCACCAATACCTGCTGCAAGGCCGCTTCCACGATGCCCTGCAGCTACAACGCCACGGCCTGGCCATGCTGGGCATTAGCCTGCCTGCTACCCTGGCCGAGCAACAAACCCAGCTGCACGCACTGGAAAACGAGCTGGGCACCGCGCAGGGCTTGCCCGACTGCGCCGTACTGCACGCGCTGGGCCAAATGACCGACCACAGGGCGCAAGCGGCGATGGCCCTGCTGCTTGGCGTCAGTCATGCCGCCTACCTGTCTGGCCAGCAAACGCTGGACGCCCTCGCCATCCTGCACATGACCCGGCTATCGCTCACGCATGGCCACAGCGAGCTGTCGCCCTACGCCTACGCCCTGTACGGCTTTACGCTGGGGCAGCTGCACCAGCACTACCAGGCTGGCGAACACTGGGGCCAGCAGGCGCTGGCGCTGTCCAGCAAGCAGCCGCATATCGCCATTCGCGGGAACACCCACTTTCTGTACGCCAGCAAGCTGGGGCACTGGCAGCACCCGCTGCGCAGCCTGAACGGCTACTACCAGGAAGCCCTGCACTGGAGCCAGGAAAGTGGCGACCTGCTGAACGAAGGCTACATCCTGACCGTACGCGGTACCGACCGCATCATGCAGGGCCAGTACCTGCCCGCGCTGCTGGAGCTGGGCGAGCAAGACCTGCAGCGCCTGCAAAACCCCAGCCGGCAAGACATGTACGACTGCACCCGCGTCAGCAGCGTGCAGCCGCTGTGCTGCCTGATGGGGCTGAGCTACCATCCGCACAGTTTCGACGACGAATCGTTCAGCGAGCACGACTTCCTGCAGCGCTACCAGCACAGCCCGTTGCACCTGGCCTACTACCACTACAGCAAGCTGTTTACCGGCTACCTGCTGCGCAGCCCCGACGCAGTCGCGCTCACCGCCCAGCTGCCGCACATTGCGGCCAACGTAGCCGGCCAGTTCAAGGAAACAGAAGCCACGTTCTACTGCAGCCTGATTCTGGCCCGCGCCCTGCGCGAACAGCCGGCACACCCCGAGCGTGCCAGCTGGCAAGCCACGCTGGCCGCCTCCCTGGCCCGCTACGCCCGCTGGGCCACGCTGTGCGCAGACAATTTTGGCGCCCGCCACCTGCTACTGCAGGCAGAACAAGCCCGGCTGGACGGGCAGCCGCTGGCGGCACAACAGCACTACCAGCAAGCCATAGAACAAGCCACACAGCACGGCTTTGCCCACATTGCTGCCATGGCATGCGAAAGCTATGGCGACTACTGGCTAGACGGTGGCCAGACCACCATTGCCCAGCTATTCCTGAGCCAGGCCTGGCAGGGCTACCAGGCGTGGGGGGCCAGCGGCAAGGCCAGCCAGCTACAGCAGCACTACCAGGCCCGCGGCCTGCAGCTCACCCTCCCGCCCGCGCAAGCCATCCCCCGGCCAGAACGGTCCTCCGGCAACCAACACGCGACAGACAGCGCGACCTCGCTCGACCTGGCCTCCATTCTGAAAGCCACCCGCGCCCTGTCCGGCGAACTTAGCCTGGAGCGGGTGCTGGCCCGGCTGCTGGACATCGTGCGCGAGAATACCGGCGCGCAGTACGCCCGCCTGCTGCTGCACTACCAGAACCACTGGCTGCTGGAGCAAGGCGACAGCCAGCGCAGCAAGCCCGAACCCGTGCTGCTGGACGCCCGCCAGCACCCGCTGCTACCGCTGTCGCTACTGCGCTACGTGATCCGCACCGGCGAAGCCCTGATAGAAGGCAACCTGGCTGCCTCGCCACGCTTCCACACCGACCCCTACGTAGAACAGCACCAGCCCGGCTCGGTATTGTGCCTGCCCATTTTGCGCAAGCAGCAGGTCATCGGCGTGCTGTATCTGGAAAACCGCCTGATCCAGCACGCGTTCAGCCACGAGCGGCTTACCTTCCTGCGCATGCTCAACCTGCAAGCACTGGTCTCCATCGACAATGCCCGGCTATACGACAACCTGGAGCGCCAGGTACAAGAACGCACCGCCCGGCTCAACCAGATACGGCTGGAGCAGCAAGCCATTCTGGACAATGCGCTGGTCGGCATTGCCTTCGTCCGCGACCGCATCTTCCAGCAATGCAACCAGGGGTTTGAACAGATACTGGGCTACCCGCAAGGCGCGCTGGACAAACAGCCCACCCAGCTGGTTTACCTGAGCGAAAGCGACTACCAGCTCACCGGCCACCTGACCCGCAGCAGCTATCTGGAAACCGATATGGCACTGCGCCGCCAGAACGGTAGCCCGGTATGGTGCGCCATCAGTGCCAAGCTGGTGAACCCCGCCGACCCGGACGCCGGCATGGTGGTGGTGATCATGGATATCAGTGCACGCAAGGCCGCCGAACAAGCCATGGCCGAATCGCGCCAGCGCGCCGAAGACGCCACGCGTACCAAATCGCTGTTTCTGGCCAATATGAGCCACGAAATCCGCACCCCGATGAACGCCATACTGGGCATGGCGCGGCTGGCCCTGCAACGCGACCCCGATCTGCAAGTAGGCCATTACCTGCACAAGATCCTGGCCAATGGCGAGGGGCTGCTGCAAATCCTCAACGACATTCTGGATTTTTCCAAGATAGAAGCCGGCAAGCTCACGCTGGAAAGCGTGCCGTTTGCGCTGGACAATGTGCTGGAACGCGTTACCGACGTCATGGTGCTGCGCATTCAGGGCAAGCCCATCGAGCCCATCTGCCAGATGGCGGCCAACGTCCCCGGCCGGCTGATAGGCGACCCGCTGCGGCTGGAGCAAATCCTGTGCAACCTGGCCAGCAACGCCGCCAAATTTACCGAGCGCGGCCAGATTGCCCTGTCGGTGAGCGTGGCCGAGCAAGACGCCCACAGTGTCAGCCTGAGCTTTACCATGCAAGACAGCGGCATCGGCATAGAGCCCGCCCTGCGCGAGCAGCTGTTCCACTCCTTTACCCAGGCTGACGGCTCGGTTACGCGGCGCTACGGCGGTACCGGCCTGGGCCTGGCTATCTGCAAACAGCTGGCCAGCCTGATGCAAGGCGAGCTGCTGGTAGACAGCCAGCCCGGCCACGGTAGCCGCTTCACCCTGCGACTCACCCTGCCCTGGCAAACCGACACGGCGCCCGACACCCCGCTGCCGGGCCGCCACATCCTGGTAGTAGACGACCACCCGCAAGCACGCAGCGCGCTGAGCAATATGCTGTTCAATCTGGGCATGCAGGTGAGCGAAGCCGGCGATGGCATGGCCGCGCTGGCCCGCTTACACCAGGCCTGCGAACAAGGCCAGCCGGTAGACCTGGTCCTGCTGGACAGCCAGATGCCCGGCTGGAGCGGTGCCGACACCCTGCAACGCCTGCGCGCCGCCAGCCTGCCGCGCGAGCCGGCCGTCGTCATGCTCACCCAGCCTTACAGCGACAGCGAAGACGAGCAGCCAGCCGGCGTGCAAGGCACCTTGGCCAAACCGCCGCGCCCCGCCAGCGTGCTGACCCTGCTGCAAAGCCTGGCCGGCCACGCTCTGCCCGCCCCGCCCGATGAAAAACAGCGCCTGGCGCTGCAGTTGGCCAGCCTGTCCAGCGTCGCCGGCTGCCGCGTGCTGCTAGTGGACGACAACGCCATCAACCGTGAAGTGGTATTGGGCATGCTGGAAGACAGCGGGCTGCTGATCGATATCGCCGAAAATGGCGTCGACGCCGTAGACGCCGTCAACATCGGCCACTACGACCTGGTGCTGATGGATATCCAGATGCCCATGCTGGATGGCTTTGCCGCCACCCGGCAGATACGTGCCAACCCGGCGCACGCCAGCCTGCCCATCGTGGCGCTCAGCGCCCACGCCATGGTGAGCGACCACCAGGCCAGCCTGGCCGCCGGCATGAACGATCACCTGGACAAACCCATCGTGCCCGATGAGCTGATTGCCGCCCTGCTGCGCTGGCTACCCGCCCAGCAGCCGCGCCGGCAGCTGGCCGCCACACACCGCCAGGGCAGCCATAATCTGGCGCAACGCTTGCAATACCACTTTGTCAGCAGCTACCGGCAGCTACCGGCCAAGCTGCAGCTACTGCGCGAAGCCGGCGACTGGGCCGCCATCGAATACCACACGCACAGCCTGAAAGCCGCTGCCGCCTACGTGGATGCGCAGCGCCTGGCCCGGCTCGCCAGCGATATCGATGGTGCCCTGCGCGACCACCAGCGCCTGGCCGCCGAAGCGCTGTTACCCGAGCTGCAGGACGAGCTGGAAAAAACCCTGCACCAGCTACAGGCAAGCACCAGCCCACCCGCGCGCAGCACTGTCACCCCCAAGACACCACTGGAACAAGTGCGTCTTTTGCAACATTTGCAAGATAAGCTCAAACACGCCGACTCCCGTGCCGATGAAGCATTAGCGGCACTTTTTGATGCCATGCCTATCGATTGCCATGAGCATTTGATTAATATCGGTAAATTACTTGATCAGATAGAATATGATCAGGCCTACAGACAGCTGCAAACACTGATCAAGACACTGGACTTGCCCATCGGAAGTACTGCATGAAACAACAACAAAAAATCCTGATCGTGGACGATGTCATCATCAACCTGCACTTGCTGGACGGCCTGCTGAAGGCCGACTACACCGTCCTGATGGCCAAAAACGGCCAGCAAGCCCTGCAGCTGGCGCGCGAGCACCACCCTGATCTGGTATTGCTTGATGTGGTCATGCCGGAGATGGATGGCTTTGCCGTACTGCAAGCCCTGCGCCACGATGCGCGCACCAAGCATATTCCGGTGATCTTCATTACCGGCCAGGACCGGCCGGAAGACGAAGCACAAGGCCTGCTGCGCGGGGCGGTGGACTACATCACCAAACCGCTGAACGAGGTTATCGTCAAGGCACGGGTCGCCACCCACCTGAAGCTGGAACGCCAGCGCCGCATGCTGGAAAGCCTGGCCAACATCGATGGCCTGACCGAGCTGCCCAACCGTCGCCAGCTGGATCAGGTTTATCAGGGAGAATGGGAACGCGCCCGCCGCAACCAGCTGCCGCTGTCGGTCGCCATCATCGATGTGGACTGCTTCAAGCAATACAACGACCACTGCGGCCACGCCATGGGCGACCGTGTGCTGCAGCAACTGGCGCAAACCATTGCGGCCAACCTGGGCCGCCCCGGCGATCTGGCTGCACGCTATGGCGGCGAAGAGTTCGTGGTGATTCTGCCGGCCACCCAGAGCCAGGGCGCCTGGCAGCTACTGGAAAGCATGCGCCACACCGTAGAAAGCATGGCTATTCCACACCCGGCATCGCTGGTGAGCCCGGTGGTCACCATCAGTGCCGGTGTCGCCAGCCTGCAGCACGGGGCAGACACCCCGGCTGCACTGCTCCAGCTGGCCGACCAGCGCCTGTATCACGCCAAACGCAGTGGCCGTAACTGCGTGGTAGGGGAAGCGGGCATCCACATAGAGCTGGGCAACCCGCTGTACAGCCTGGGTTAAACACGGCGCGTACCCTGGCTACGACAGCGCGCTCACAACAGGCGGTCGCTGCGGCGGCGGTACCAGCCGGTCACCGACAAGCGCTGCTGCCGCGCCGGCAGCACCTCGTGCCAAAAGCGGTCTGACAGGAACAACACCAGCGTGCCGGCTTCCGGCTCGATATCCCGGTACTCGCTGCACGCCTCGTCCAGATACAGGCGGATCTGCCCGCCCGCGTCCTGCGGCCAACCTTCATTCAGATAAAACACCGTGGTCAGCGTGCGCGCATCGTCGTCCTGGAAACGGTCCAGGTGCTTCTTGTAGAACGCGCCCGCCGGGTAGACGGCAAAGTGCGATTCCAGCTCGGCCAGGCCCAGATACAGGCCGCGGTTCACCGCGTGCTTGATGTCGTCCATGGCGGCGTTATACGCCTGCACTGCCGGCTCGGCCGCCACCTGGTCCAGCCACAGTACCGAGTCGCTGCGGATCTCGGCGCGGCGCGCCTGGCCGGTGGCGCGGCCGGTGGCCGCCTCGTGAAACAAGCCCTGCTGCCATACCGACAGGCAGGTGTCGCGCAGGTTGTGCACCAGCGGGGCGGGCAGCGCATGTGGTATCACCACCCAGCCTTGGTCGGCCAGGGTGTCCAGCACGGCGTCCAGATCAAATTGCAAAACAGTCATCGCGGTATCCGGCGAAAAACATCAAGGCGGGCTTTGTACCATGCGCGCAGGCTGACGCCAATGCGCCAGATCAAGCGCCAGGGTGCTCGGCCACACGGTGATGCTGGCCGGCCAGCCAGGCCAATACCAGCGGAAAGTGGTCGTTGGCCGCATCCGGGTGGGTCAGCAGGCTCACGTGGTCGTAATCGTGGCGGTGGCCGGTATGGCGTGCCAGCAGGTGTACGCGCGACAGGTGCGCGCCGCTTTCTGCGCGGAAACGCCGCACATCGTCGGGGTGGCCACGGCAGGGGTCGTTCTGGGCGGCAAAATACAGCGCAGGTGGCAGGGTGTGACGCTGCGCGGCGGCGGCGTAGTCAAAGCCGTCATCGCTATCCACCCAGGGGCGTACTTTCGCCCACTGCTTGCTCTGCCAATGGCTCTTGTTGCTTTCGTCGTCTGCCCCCAGGCCCATGCGCCGCGCCGGCAGGTAACCCACGCTGCGGCACAACAGCCGCGCCACGCCGTTCCACATCAGGTCGACTTCCAGCAGCTTGTTCAGGTTGCGCACGTGCACGCTGCGCTTGCTGCCGAAATACACCAGGCTGGCCACCTGCGGTATCAGCGCGGGCTGGTACAGCAGCGCACTGCTCATGTGCACCCCGCCCCAGGAGTGCGCCATCCAGTGCACCGCCTGCCCGCCGCTATGCTGGCGCACCGCCGCGTGCAGCGCGGGCAGGTCTTCGCGAATGATCTCGGTCTGGCCGTGGCGGGCATGGCGGCTGATGCGCGGCGTACTGCGCCCGCGCCCGCGCAGGTCGGCCACGTACACGTCGTAGCCCTGGCTGGCCAGGTAATGTGCCAGCCCTTTGCCGCTATCGGAATAAAAAATGCGCCCGTTGGCCATCACGCCGTGCACCATCAAAACCGGCTGGCCGTTGTGCAGCGGGTGGCGAATGCGCTTTACATACAGGGTATCGCTGGCGGTAACGGGCACAAACAGGTCTTCTTCGCGGTTTTTCATGGGGCCTCGGCTGCGGGATGGCAATAATCAAACAAGCGCTTGAATCATGCGCATCCTGCCCGGCGCCGTCAATCGTCATGCCAAGGTCGTGGCGTGACGGCGGTGCTGGTTGCCACCGCGCAAACCCCGTAGACTGCCGCCTTTGCACCTTACCCGGCCCTGCCCATGCCTTTTTCTACCCTGGCGCTCG
>JAIXTB010000241.1 GCA_027484385.1 Neisseriaceae bacterium
CAGGCTGGACTCACGACATTACTAATATTGGTAATGATGAGCTGGTGGTCATGTTGTGGGCCAATGAAATTTTCGATCGCGAGAAGCCTGATACCTACGCTTCCCCTTTGTGAGAGTATTTATGAAAAAACTGCGTGTTGTGTCGGTGGTAGGCACCCGCCCCGAAATCATTCGTTTGTCCCGTGTGTTGGCGGCTCTCGACAAGTACTGCGAGCATGTACTGGTTCACACGGGGCAGAACTATGATTACGAATTGAATCAGATATTTTTTGATGATCTTGGCGTTAAAAGACCCGATTATTTTCTGAATAGTGCCGATGGCAGCAAGAGTGCTGCTAACACCATTGGCAACCTGATTTCAGCTGTTGATGAGGTACTTGCGGAAGTACAGCCCGATGCGATGCTGGTGCTTGGTGATACCAATAGTTGCCTGTCAGTTATTCCGGCTAAACGTCGGAAGATTCCTATTTTCCATATGGAAGCAGGCAACCGTTGTTTTGACCTGCGTGTTCCGGAAGAGACCAATCGCCGAATCGTGGACCATACTGCCGACATCAATCTGACTTATAGCACCATTGCACGCGATTATCTGTTGCGGGAAGGTCTGCATCCCGATCAGGTTATCAAGACTGGCAGCCCGATGTTTGAAGTACTGAATCATTACATACCTCAGATTGCAGCTTCTGACGTATTGCAGCATCTTGGCTTAGAAAAGCATCGGTATTTTGTCGTGAGTGCACATCGCGAAGAGAATATTGAATCAGACCGCGCATTTAGCAAGCTGGTCGCAGTACTCAATATGGTAGCCGAAGAGCAGCAGCTGCCGGTGATCGTATCAACGCACCCCCGTACTCAGAAGCGCGTTGATGTCACGGGTGCAACGTTTCATCCGCTGGTAAAATTGTTGAAACCACTTGGTTTCCATGATTATGTTCATTTGCAGATGAATGCAAAAGCGGTCATGTCCGACAGTGGCACCATTAATGAAGAATCGTCTATTCTGAACTTCCCGGCGCTGAATTTACGCGAAGCCCATGAGCGCCCAGAAGGTATGGAAGAAGCTTCGGTCATGATGGTAGGCCTCGAGTGTGACCGTGTCCGTCAAGCATTGACTATGCTGGAAGACCAGCAGCGTGGTGATGCGCGTAATTTCCGCCTGGTTGCTGACTACAGCATGCCGAATGTGTCTGATAAGGTGGTTCGCATCATTCATAGCTATACAGACTATGTTAAACGGGTGGTGTGGAAGCAATACTGATGAGTGCACAGCGGCGTTTCGTTTTGATTGCGGACACCTTCCCGCCGTTGCGCAATTCTGGCGCGGTTCAATTACGCGATCTTGCAAGAGAGTTTGTACGGCAAGGGCATGAGCTCACTGTATTGCTGCCGTCTGCCGATGTGCGGGGGGCTTCCCTATCGGAGGAGTTGGGAGGAGTTCGTGTGCTGCGGTTGCAGGCGCCTAAAACCAAAGACATCGGCTATATCAGACGGACGCTTGCAGAGTTCATTATGCCGTTTGCCATGCGCCGGAATTTGTCTATTTCCAAGCTTGTAAATGAAAAGTGGGATGGCGTTATCTGGTATGCGCCTTCCATTTTTCATGGTCCACTGGCCAGTTACTTGAAGCGCAAAAACGACTGTCGCGGCTATTTGATCATCAGGGACATTTTCCCAGAATGGGCGGTTGATATGGGGCTGATGGGCAAAGGCCTACCTTATTGGGTGTTCCGCCTGATCGCCAGCTACCAGTACGGAGTTGCCGATATTATCGGTGTGCAAACTCCGGGTAATATCAAATACTTTGAGAGTCAACGTCATCAGCCTGGCAAGGTGGTGGAGGTCTTACAGAATTGGCTGGATAAACCGGCAAGTAACCCATGCTCTATCAAGCTATGTCACTCTCCGTTGGCAGGCAGAAAGCTGTTTGTTTATGCCGGTAATATGGGCGTGGCGCAAGGTATGGACATTATGCTGGAGCTGGCTATGCGGCATCAACATAGTACCGAGGTCGGTTTTGTGTTTATCGGGCGTGGTAGCGAGGCCACTCGCTTGCGTATTTGTGCTGCGGAGATGAAACTGGCCAATGTCGTTTTCTACGACGAGATTGACCCTGATGAAATCCCAGACCTCTACGCGCAGTGCACGGTAGGCCTCGTGGCACTGTCGCCCTTGCACAAGTCGCATAATATTCCGGGCAAGTTTCTGACTTATATGCAGAGCGGCTTGCCTGTTCTTGCCAATATCAATGCAGGCAATGATCTTGCCGGCGTGATTCGTGAAGAGCAGGTGGGGGAGGTGTGCGAAAGCAACGACCCTGAGGAGTTATATCAATTGTCATGTCGATTGCTTGAGCGTTTAGACGCTGATGCGGAGATTTCAGTAAGGTGCCGAAAGCTTTTTGAGCGTGAATTTTCGGTAAAAAAAGCAGTAAAGCAGATTGTTGCAGCACTCGGCTAACTTTTTTGACATAGAAAATCGCCCCTAAGGGCGATTTTTTTTATGCCAGTTTTTTGATGTACGCCGCCACACCACCTAGTAGCATTTCGATAGAGATGGCGGTAAGTACCAGACCCATCAGGCGTTCCAGGGCGGTGATGGCTTGTTCGCCCAGGGCGCGGTGGATTTTGCCGGAGAACAAAAAGACCAGCAGTGTCACCAGCATGGTGAGGGTGAGGGCGCCGATCCACTCCAGCATGCGTTCCGGTTCGCGGGTGGACATCAGCAGTACGGTGGCCATGGCGGAGGGGCCGGCGATCAGTGGGACGGCGATGGGCACGATGAAGGGTTCGCCGTGCATTTTGTCGCCGCCAAACATGCTGCCTTCGCCAGGGAAGATCATCTTGATGGCGATCAGGAACAGGATGACGCCACCCGCTACGCGCAGGCTTTCGTCGGTCAGGTGCATCAGCTCCAGGAAGCCTTTGCCAAAGAACATGAAGGTGAGCAGTACGGCGAAGGCGATGAAGCATTCGCGGAATACCACGCGGCGGCGGCGTTCCGGCTTCACCTGCTTGAGCGCAGAGATGAAGAGGGGGATGTTGCCTAGCGGATCGGTAATCAGGATCAGCAGGATGGTGGCAGACAGGAATGAGGTATCCATAGCTTTTACAGTATGCGGTATTCGATAAAAAACAAAGCCCGAGCTGCGCTGTCTGGCCATGGTCGTCGCCTTGGGCGATAGCTTGGGTCAGACAAAGGTTGGCCGCAGGCAGTAAGAAAGGCCTTGCGCAGAGCGTAAGGCCTTTTGGGTGTGTGCGTGCCAGGTACTGGCAGGGCGTGATTATGTCACGCCCTGTTTTTTATTGGCAGCGGGCGTGTCCGTTTACTGACCGCTTGTGTCGTCTTTTTCCTTGCGATTAGAACCTTCTACCAGTGTGAAGGCGTAAACGCGGCATTCCAGTGCGCCGTTGTACAGCATAGGGCGGCTGTCAGCTGCCAGGCGCATCAGGCTAGGCAGGCGGATATCGGCGGTCATCAGGTGGGCTGTCCAGCCGGCAAACTGGCGCTTGAGCCAGGTGGCCAGCAGGGGGTACAGCTCGGCCAGGCTGTCTTGCTCGTCCAGACGGATGCCGTATGGCGGGTTGCACACGATCAGGCCTTGCTTGGCTGGTGCGGCCAACTCGGTGGCGTCGCCCACGCTCAGGGTAACGAGCTCGGCCAGGCCGGTGCGTTCCAGGTTACGGCGGGTGATGTCTACCATGTGGGCGGCGCGGTCGTTGCCGTACAGCGGCAGGGTAGCCAGCTTGCGGCTGGCCAGCTCGGCGTCGTTCTTGATGCTGTGCCACAGCAGGTCGTTGTGGTTTTTCAGCAGTTCGAAGGCAAAGCCACGGTCGCGGCCGGGGGCGCGGTTCAGCGCGATGTCGGCGGCTTCTACCAGGAAGGTGCCGCTACCGCACATCGGGTCCAGCAGCGGCTGGGTGCCGTTGTAGCCGGCCAGCAGCAGGATGCCGGCGGCCAGGTTTTCGCGTAGCGGGGCTTCGCCGGTTTCGTCGCGCCAGCCGCGTTTGAACAGGGCTTCGCCGCTGGTATCCAGGTAGATCTGCACGTCAAAGCCGGACAGGAATACGCGGATGCGCATGTCGGGGGTGCGGGTGTCTACGCTGGGGCGCTCGCCGCCCAGGTCGCGGAAGCGGTCGCAGATGGCGTCTTTTACGATCAGGGATACGTAGTCGATGCTCTTCAGGCGGGCGTGGCCGTCGGTTTTTACCTTGATGGTGCAGCTTACGTCGAACAGCTCTGGCCAGTTGATGTCTTTGGCCAGGGTGTAGATGTCGCGCTCTTCGCGGAAGGTGCCCATGGCCAGCTGCATCAGCAGGCGGCTGGCGGTGCGCGAGTGCAGGTTCACGCGCATCATCACTTCTTGCGTGCCGGTAAAGGCCACGCCGCCGTCGGTCAGCTGCAGCTCGGTGCCGCCTTGCAGGGCGATTTCTTCACCCAGCAGTTTTTCCAGGCCGCGCGGGCAGCTGGCAAACAGGGCGAATTCGCCGTCTTTCAGCGTGCGCGGCTGGGCTTTGACAAAGGGCGTGCGGCCAACCTTGTCGCCACCGCCTTGTTTGCCAAAGCCTTGGCCTGGTTCGCGGGCTTCGCCTTTGCCGAACAAGGTACGTGCCGGGGCGGCATCGCGCTGGAAGCCGCCCTCGCGACGCTCGCCGCCGAAGCGCGGTTTGTCGAAGCTGCGTTCTTCACGCTGGAAGCCGCCTTCGCGACGCTCGCCGCCGAAGCGCGGTTTGTCGAAGCTGCGTTCTTCACGCTGGAAGCC
>JAIXTB010000068.1 GCA_027484385.1 Neisseriaceae bacterium
GGCGGCTTTGCCATCAAGGACGGCGAACTGGCCCAGAAGCCCACGCGCAGTCCTATCGCCAACGAGGCTGACAACGGCCTGAAGAACGTGATCGGCAGCATTGCCATGGCACGCACCAATGACCCGAACTCTGCCACTTCGCAGTTTTTCATCAACCTGGTGAACAACGATTTTCTGGATTACCGCAGCAAAACCCCGCAAGGCTGGGGTTATGCCGTATTTGGCAAGGTAACGGCCGGCATGGATGTGGTAAACCGCATTTCCAAAGCCCGCACCGCCATGATAGGCGGCATGCAGGATGTGCCTATCGAGCCGGTCGTTATCACCAAAGCCACCTATAAACCCTAATAGCAAGGATAGACAACATGATCAAGCTGACCACCAACCACGGTGACATCGTACTGGAACTGTTTGCCGACAAAGCCCCGAAAACGGCGGCCAACTTCGAGCAATACGTGATCGACGGCCACTACGACGGCACCATTTTTCACCGTGTGATCAATGGTTTCATGATCCAGGGCGGTGGCTTTACTGCCGACATGCAGCAAAAAGACACCCGTGACACCATCGAAAACGAAGCCAATAACGGTCTGTCCAACAAGACCTACACCATTGCCATGGCCCGCACGCCGGACCCGCACTCGGCCAGCGCCCAGTTCTTCATCAACGTATCCGATAACGACTTCCTGGATTTCCGCAGCGAAACCATGCAAGGCTGGGGTTACTGCGTATTTGGCCAGGTCGTACAAGGCCAGGACGTGGTAGACCGCATCAAGACCGTGGCCACCGGCCGCAAAGGTGGCCACCAGGACGTACCGGTAGACGCCGTCATTATCGAAAAAGCCGAAATCATCCAGGGCTAAGCCGCCCTGCACAGGCCGCCTCGTGCGGCCTTTTTCATTCTTGACATATGGCCATACACT
Organism: Neisseriaceae bacterium; assembly: GCA_027484385.1. Lineage (GTDB taxonomy): Bacteria > Pseudomonadota > Gammaproteobacteria > Burkholderiales > Chromobacteriaceae > Vogesella. The sequence continues at coordinate 924 of JAIXTB010000068.1, forward strand.
TCATTTCCGACCTGCACCTGCACCCGGGCGAGCCCTGGCTGGGGCAGCTGTTTACCCGCACGCTGGCGAGCTGGCGCGGGCAGATCGACGCCCTGTATATCCTGGGCGACCTGTTCGAGTACTGGGTAGGCGACGACGACACCGACCCCTTTGTGCACGACATGTTGGCCGCCATGCGGGCATTCAGCGCCAGCACGCCGCTGTACGTGATGCGTGGCAACCGCGATTTCCTGCTCGGCCCCGGCTTTGCCGCTGCCAGTGGTGCCACCTTGCTGGACGAACCCTACCTGCTGCAGGCCTGCGGCCAACCCTATGTACTGGTACACGGCGACGGCCAATGCACCGACGACGCAGCCTACCAGCAGTTTCGTGCCATGGTGCGCCAGCCAGCCTGGCAGGCCGCCTTCCTGCAAAAACCGCTGGCCGAACGCCACGCCATCGCCCAGCAGATACGCGGCATGAGCCAGGCCAAGAAGCAGGACGAAGGCCTGAACGAGATGGGCGATGTCACCCCGGCCGCCATTGATGCGCTGCTGGCTGCCCACCCCGGCGCCACACTGATTCACGGCCATACCCACCGCCCGGCCTGCCATACACAGCAGCTAAACGGCGAAACCCGCCAGCGCTGGGTGATTGCCGACTGGTACGCCGGCCGTGGCGGCTATCTGCGCCTGGACGAACACGGCCTGAGCGCCCACCCACTCGCACTGTAAGCCATGGTTGGCCGCACGCTGCGGCCAACCCATCCCCCTTGCTTGAGCACGCCCCTTCCCCCTTGCCCGCGGCTTGTACAAGCTGCCAGCCAGCCGTACATACCGGCCCGATATGCAGGAAAAGCAGCGATAAGGGTTACCCCGCAAGGGTTTTCCCGCAAGGGGCAGCCCCAACTGACACAAGATTTGCCTGCCGCTACAGTGCGCGCCAGAAGCGGTAAAACCGGACGAGCCCCAGGGTTTATTGCCGGTGGCCGCGGCCCGACACAACAAGGAGAGCAATCATGTGGTCACACGTTTATGACCCGCTAGGCAACCCGTGGCTGTCCACGCTGGCCGCCAGCATCCCGGTAATCGTCCTCTTGGGCGCACTGGGCATTTTCCATATCAAAGCGCACATTGCCGCCCTGCTGGGCCTGGCGACCTCGCTGCTGGTCGCCGTGGCCGTATTCGGCATGCCTGGCGACATGGCGATGAGCGCCACCCTGCTGGGTGCGGCCAACGGCCTGATGCCGATTGGCTGGATCATCCTGAACGTGATCTTCCTGTACCAGCTTACCGAGCGCAAAGGCCAGTTTGCCGTACTGCGCGAGTCCATTTCCGGCATTACCACCGACCGCCGCCTGCAGCTGTTGCTGATTGCCTTCTGCTTTGGCGCGTTCTTTGAAGGGGCTGGCGGCTTTGGTACCCCGGTAGCGGTGACCGGCGCCATGCTGATCGGCCTGGGCTTCTCGCCGCTGGCCGCGTCCGGCCTGTCGCTGATCGCCAACACGGCCCCGGTAGCCTACGGTGCGCTGGGTACCCCGATTACCACCCTGGCCAAGGTAACTGGCCTGGACGTGCTGCAGATTTCGGCCATGGTTGGCCGCCAGATGACCCTCTTCGCCATCATCGTGCCGTTCTGGCTGCTGATTGCCTTCTGCGGCTGGCGCAACACCCTGCGCATCTGGCCAGCGGTGCTGGTAGCCGGCCTGTCGTTTGCCATCCCGCAGCTGATCGTGTCCAACACCATGGGCCCGGAACTGGTTGCCGTGATTGCCTCGGTGTGCTCCATTGCCGCCCTGGTAGGTTTCCTGAAAGTATGGAAACCGGCCGAGATCTACACCTCCACCGCCGGTACCATGGGTGGCGAAGCCGCACTGGGCGCCAAAGAAGTGGTATCCACCAGCAAGCATGGCTACAGCCGTGGCGAAGTGATTCGCGCGTGGCTGCCGTGGCTGATCCTGTCGGTTTGCGTGTTTGCCTTCGGCTCGCCGGCAGTGAAGAAAATCCTGGACGGTATTTTCACGCTGGAAATCCAGTGGCCAGGCCTGCATAACCTGATCTACAAGATGCCGCCAGTCGTGGCCGAGCCGCACCTGGAAGCCGCCATCTACAAATTCAACCTGCTGTCCACCACCGGTACCGGCATTCTGGTAGCAGGCCTGATTTCCGCCTTCATCATGGGCTACCGCCCGTCCGAAATGGTCAAAGTGTACAAAGAGACCTTCTGGTCGCTGCGCTACTCGCTGATTACCATCGTGGCCATGCTGGCGCTGGGCTATGTCACCCGCTTCTCCGGTGTGGACATCACCCTGGGCCTGGCCTTCTCGCATACCGGCGTGTTCTACCCCTTCTTCGGCACCCTGCTGGGCTGGCTGGGCGTAGCGCTGACCGGCTCCGACACCGCGGCCAACGTACTGTTTGGCGGCCTGCAGAAAGCCTCGGCACAGCAGCTGGGCTTGTCCCCGATACTGATGACAGCGGCCAACTCGTCTGGTGGCGTGATGGGCAAGATGATTGATGCCCAGTCCATCGTGGTGGCCTCTACCGCGACCCAGTACTACGGCAAGGAAGGCGTGATCCTGCGTTACGTGTTCTTCCACTCGCTGGCCCTGGCTTGCCTGGTGGGCCTGGTGGTATCGGCCATGGCCTACCTGCCGCCGTTCACCGCACTGGTCATCCACCCGTAAGCAATCACTAATGAATAGTGCATGCACCAACCCCGGCCCAGGCCGGGGTTTTGTCATTTAGCCAAGCAAAATCGCACTACTCATAAGTCAAATCTAAACAGTTGATCTGCAATTTAAATACTAAATAATCAAATGGCCTGATTTGCTTCAACTTTTCTGATTTTCGTTCGATACTTATCTGGCTTGTTAATCTTCATTACAAAATCACAAGGGGGGCACACATGTCCGTACTGAAAGAATTCCGCGAATTTGCCATGCGCGGCAACGTAATCGACCTGGCAGTCGGTGTGGTGATCGGTGGTGCCTTCGGCGCTATCGTCAAGTCGCTGGTGGACGACGTGATCATGCCGCCTATCGGCCTGCTGGTCGGCAATGTCGATTTTGCCAATATGTTCATCGTGCTGAAAGAAGGCGCCAAGGCCGCGGCCCCGTACGCCTCGGTCGCGGCGGCCAAAGAAGCCGGCGCGGTGACCATGAACATCGGTCTGTTCATCAATGCACTGGTGAGCTTCACCATCGTGGCCTTCGCCATCTTCATGCTGGTAAAAGTGATCAACCGTCTGAAGCGCGAAGAAAAAGTGGAAGAAGTCGCGGCCGAACCCACGACCAAAGAATGCCGCTACTGCCTGTCCAGCATCCCGGTAAAAGCCACGCGCTGCCCGTGCTGCACCTCGCAGCTGGACTAAGCTTACGCTGCCAGCCAGGCACAAGGCCGCCCACGGGCGGCCTTGTGCTTTTCGGCGCGGGCACTGCGCGCCCATCGGACGCCTGGTACCGCGTCTTGCGCGCCACCTCAAGCCACCGCAGCCACCTGCGGCAGCAAACGCTGGCACAGCGCATCTACCACGCTGCGCGGCGGCACGGCCGCCCCGGCCACCCCGCACGCTGCGCTACCACTGGCGACCGCTGCCGCCAGATGCTGCGCTGGCATGGCCTGCGGGGTGTGCCACAGGCTGGCCAGCAAGCCGGCCATGCTGGCATCGCCCGCGCCGACCGTATCCACCACCGCCACCGGCGGCGGTGCCAGCTGCCAGCGCTGGGTGCCTGCCCACAGCTGTGCCCCTGCCGCACCGCAGGTATACAGAATCAAGGCCTGCGGGTTCCACTGCTGTAGCGTCGCCAGCGCGGCGGCCTGGTCGTGGTGGCGGAACAGCCCGGCCAGGTCTTCGTCCGATACCTTGACCACGTCGGCCAGCGCCACCATCTGGCGCAGCATGTCGTCGTAACGGGCGTCCATCGCCACGCGAAAATTCGGGTCGTAAGCCAGGCGTACCCCGGCGGCTTTCAGCTGCCTTGCCTGCGCCAGCAAACGCCCCGCCAGCGGCGGGCGGGCCAGGCTGATCCCGCCAAACAATGCCCAGCGCGCTGCCTGCGGCCAACCTGGCGGCAAGTTGGCCGCATCAAAATGCAGGTCGGCGCTGTGATCACCCACAAAGAAATACTGCGGTGGGTGCGTGCTGTACACCATGGCCAGCAAGGGCGAGGCGTCCACGGGCTGTATATAGCGCAGATCCAGCCCCGCCTCGGCACTGGCTAGCTGCAGCGCCTCACCAAAACAATCGCGGCTGATGGCCCCGGCAAACGCAGCCGGCAGCCCCCAGCCCGCCAGGATACGCGCCACATTCCACGGGGCACCGCCCGGGCGCGAGAGCCAGCGGCCATCGGGCTGGATAATCATGTCGGTCAAGGCCTCGCCAAAACAAAGCAAGGCCGCTAAGGGCTGTGTCATTACATCTCCTGCATGAAAAAAACCTGCCGCTGGGCGGCAGGCCAAGACCTCATCCGGAACTGGCAGCCCAGGCTGCCGTGCACAGCAGCATCAGAAGCCGATGTGCACCCCGCCAAACAGATAACTGTCACGCTTGCCATTGTTTTTCTTGTCCGACTTGTACTCGGCAAACAGGCTGGTCTTGAAACGGCTGTCCTTGCCGGACAGGTCGTAGTCGGCCCCCAGCAGGGTCACTTTGTGTTTGCCACCATTTGTGTAGCCATAGTCTTTGGTGTTGATGTAACCGGCACGCACGCCAACACGCTGTGGCTTGTACTCGGCGTACACCCCCACGCTCTTTTGCGTAGGGCCTGCCACGTTCTTGGAATTGTTCAGCTCTGTGGCCAGGGTCAGGCCGGCTGCCGGCATCAGCTTGAACGCCAGCAGCGTGTCTTTCAGCGTGCCACCGGCAGCCACTTTTTGCTGGCCAAACGACAAACGGGTGCCGAACATGCCTTGCTCGTAAGTACCACTGGCGGCCCAGGCGTCAGTAGCGCGCTGCTGGGTGGTGGTCTTGTCTTCACCTGGCGAGTAGCTGAACGACAGCGCCAGGCCATTCAGGTTCGGCGCTTCGTATTTGAAGGCACCGCGTGCATTGCCACCGCCGCTGGCGATGTCGCCACGGTCCGGGCCCACGTCGTAGGCGTACAGATTGGCTTTGAAGTAGCCATCGCCATAAGCATTAATGCCACGGCCCAGTTTTACCGTACCAACCTCGCCTTGCAAGCCGACAAAGGTATCGCCATTGGCAAAATGGTCGGTGCCTTTATTATTATCCAGCTTGATATCGGTATTGACTTGCAGCAGCGCTTTCAGGCCATTGCCGATATCGGCGCTACCCACCACATTCAATTCGGAACCACCGTCTTCTACTGCACGGTTACTGATACCGTTTTCTTTTTTGGATGCCATGCCGACTTCTACTTTGCCGGTGAATTTGATATCACCATCCAGGGCAAATGCGTGACCAGCCATCAGGGTGCCAGCAATCAGCAGGGCAATGTGTTTTTTATTCATGTTTGTCTCCGTTTGTGTTTATTTTCCAGCGCTTGCCGGTAAGGCGTATTTAAGACGCCAACAAACATGTAGCCAACACATTACAAAACAAACCCGCTCATTTTTTAAAATGACTTGGTTACCCGCAACAAAACATTATTCACAAATAAAACACACCATTCACAATTGAAATACAGCACATATAAATAAAGGCACCCTTCGGTGCCTTTATTCACAATCGTCCCCGGCGACTCAGGCTGCGGCCAGGCTGGCGGCCAACCTGGGCAAAGCTTCGTCCGCTGTGTCAAACACATGCAGGCTGGCGGCGGGCAGCGCAAAGCGCAGGCTGTCGCCGATAGCGGCGCTGCTACCGGCCAGCTTTACCACCAGCGGCGCCGGCGACAGGCCGGTTTCCAGGTAGGCATAGCTATGCTCGCCCAGGTGCTCCAGATGGGTAATACGGCCCTGCAGGCTGCCCTCGCCCACCTGCACGTGCTCGGGGCGAATGCCCACCGTCACCGTCGAGCCAGCCAGCTGGCCGCTAGCGTTCACCGCCGCGTGCAGCGTGGCCGTACCCGCCAGGCACTGCAAACCGCTGCTGCTGGCCTGGCTGACCTCGGCCGGGAAAAAGTTCATGCCTGGCGAGCCGATAAAGCTGGCCACAAAGCGGTTCTTCGGGTGATGGTACAAGTCCAGCGGGTGGCCCACCTGTGCGATGCTGGGCACGCCTTCCTGCCCGGCCAGCGGCTTGAGCAGCACGATCTTGTCGGCCAGCGTCATGGCTTCTACCTGGTCGTGCGTCACGTACACCATGCTGGCGCTGCCCAGCTGGCGGTGCAGGCGGGCAATTTCCACCCGCGTCTTCACCCGTAACGAGGCGTCCAGGTTGGACAGCGGCTCGTCAAACAAAAACACCTTGGGCTGGCGCACGATGGCGCGGCCAATGGCCACGCGCTGGCGCTGGCCGCCGGACAGGGCGCCCGGCTTGCGGTCCAGCAGCGCGGTAAGGTGCAGCGATTCGGCCGCGCTGCGCACGCGGCGCTCGATCTCTTCCTTGCCCAGCTTCAGGTGGCGCAGACCAAAAGCCATGTTGTCGTACACCGTCATGTGCGGGTACAGCGCATAGCTCTGGAACACCATGGCCACGTCGCGCTGCGCCGGTGGCACGTCGTTCACGCAACGGCCGTCAATATGCAGCTCGCCGCCGCTGGCGTCGTCCAGGCCGGCAATCAGGCGCAGCAAGGTGGACTTGCCGCAGCCGGACGGGCCGATAAATACGCAGAACTCGCCCGGCGCAATGGTGAGGCTGATGTCGGCCAGGATGGGGTTGCCACCAAAGCGCTTTTGAATGCCCTGCAAACGGATTTCGCTCATGATCAGCCCTCCACGGCCAACTGGATGAAGGCAGCCGACATCGGCGCCAGTTCGATCACCTGCCCGGCAGCCTGGCTACCGTCGCTGTGCAACAGCACGCGGGCACCGGCCGGTAGGGGCAGGTTGGCCGCATCGCCGCCCAGGTTGAAGACACATTGCAGCACTTGGCCGTTACCGCTACGGCTAAAGCGCAGCAGGCTGTCGTCCGCCTCGCCCAGCACAAAATCGCCACCGTGCAAGGCGGGCTGCGCCCGGCGCCAGGCCAGCAGCTGCTGCCAGAACGCCAGCGGGCTATCGGCCTGCCCCGCCTGTTGTGCCACGGCGGCATCGCGGTGCGCCGGCCACAGCGGCAGCCACGGCTGCTGGCTGCCAAAACCACCATCGGCGCTGTTGTCCCACGCCATAGGCGTGCGGCAGCCGTCGCGGCCTTTGAACTCCGGCCACAGCACCTTGGCGTACGGGTCTTGCAGCTGTTCGTAGCGGATCTCGGCTTCCGGCCAGCCCAGCTCTTCGCCCTGGTACACGCACACCGGGCCGGGCAAGGCCAGCAGCAGCATGGCAAACACGCGCGCGCGCGCCGCTTCGCTGCCGCCCAGCGCCGCCCAGCGGCTCACTACGCGGATGTTGTCGTGGTTGGATAGCGCCCAGCACACGGTGGCGTCGCCGGCTTCGGCCACGTACTCCTGCAGCACGCGGTGCAGGTAGCGCGGGTGGCATTCGTCGGTGAGCAGCGTAAACACATAGGCCATGTGCAGCAGCTCGCTGCCGGCGGTGTAGTCGCGCAGTGTCTGGTACTGCAGGTCATCGCCGATCTCGCCCACGGTGATGGCGCCAAACTCGTCGCACAGGCGGCGCAGGCGGCGGATGAAGTGCAGGTTTTCCGGCTGCGTTTTGTCGTACAGGTGGCGCTGGAAGGCGTACGGGTTGCTGCGCGGCACGCCACCGGCGTAGCTGCCGGCCGGCTGCGGCGGGTTGTCGCGCAGCTGCGCGTCGTGGGTGTAGAAGTTGACGGTATCCAGCCGGAAGCCGTCCACCCCCAGCTGCAGCCAGAAGCGCGCCACGTCCAGTACCGCGTCTTGTACCGCCGGCTGGTGAAAGTTGAGGTCCGGCTGGCTGGTGAGAAAGTTGTGCAGGTAATACTGGCCGCGGCGGGCGTCCCACTGCCAGGCGCTGCCGCCAAAAATGCTCAGCCAGTTAGTGGGCGGCGTGCCATCGGCGCGCGGGTCGGCCCACACGTACCAGTCGGCGCGGGCGTTGGCGCGGCTGGCGCGGCTTTCGGCAAACCACGGGTGCTGGTCGGAGGTATGGCTGAGCACCAGGTCGATCAGCACTTTCAGCCCCAGTTCATGGGCGCGGCCAACTAGCGTGCGAAAATCGTCCAGCGTGCCGAACATCGGGTCCACATTGCAGTAATCGGATACGTCGTAACCGAAATCGGCCATGGGCGAGGTAAAAAACGGCGAAATCCAGATGGCCTCGGCGCCCAATTGCGCAATATGCGGCAGGCGGCGGGTAATACCCGGCAAATCGCCGATACCGTCGCCATTACTGTCTTGGTAACTACGCGGGTAAATCTGGTAAATAACGGTGTTTTGCCACCAGTGTTGATTATTTTGCATTCTTTTATTCCTTAGCCACGAAAATCACGAAAAGCACGAAATAACACCGGATGCGCCATGATGCTTTGCGTCATGCGCAGAATAGCTGGCGATGGCCTATTTCATGCCGGCGATCAGGCAGTATGGTTTTGCTGGTCATGCACAGGCGTTTTATGGCGAAAATAACATCAGCCTTTTACTGCGCCGGCAGTCAGGCCCGATACGATCTGGCGCTGGAAAATCAGCACCAGCACAATCAGCGGCACGGTCACGATCACCGAGGCGGCCATGATGTTGCCCCATGGCAGCTCGTAGCTGCTGGCCCCGCTAATCAGCGCAATGGCCCCCGGCACCGTGCGCTGCTCGCCGGACAGCGTGA
>JAIXTB010000255.1 GCA_027484385.1 Neisseriaceae bacterium
ACATTCATGCCACCAAACTTGCTGCGCCAGAGGTAGTAGCTGGCTTCCGAGAAGGCATGCTTGCGGCACAGCTCGGCTACTGGCATGCCGGCTTCTGCTTCGCTCAGGAAGCCGATGATCTGTTCTTCGGTGAATCGTTTCTTCATGTCCAACTCCTTGTCATGGTGGATTGGACTCTAAAGTCACGTGCTACTCAAGGTGGGGTGGACGTCGTATAGACGCCAACCTAATCGATAGACGTAAAAAAACCGCGCAAGCGGGCTTTGCTGTTGGTTCGCACCCTGTCCAAACACGACCGGGAGTCCTTGCCGTGGCAGTATGGCACATGAAAACACCCTGGCAGCAGGATGATTATCCTGCTGCCAGGGTGTTGTTGAGGTGGTGCTGCCTGTGTTTGCCGAGTACCTGTCAGGCAGGCTGCTTCAGCTGTTGGCGCAAGCGCTTGGTGACGTTGACCATGGCCTGCAGGGCTGCCTCGGCTTCCGGCCAGCCGCGGGTTTTCAGCCCGCAGTCGGGGTTGACCCACAGGCGCTGTGCCGGAATCACGTCCAGTGCTTTGGCCAGCAGTTTTTCCAGCTCGTGCTCGGCGGGGATGCGCGGGCTGTGGATGTCGTACACGCCAGGGCCGATTTCGTTGGGGTACTGGAAGCTGCCAAAGTCGCGCAGCAGTTCCATGTCGGAACGCGATGTTTCGATGGTGATCACGTCCGCATCCAGCGCGGCGATGGCGGGCAGGATGTCGCCGAATTCCGAGTAGCACATGTGGGTGTGTATCTGCGTGCTGTCGTCTACGCGGGCGCACGACAGGCGGAAGGCTTCGCTGGCCCAGGCCAGGTAGGCATCCCAGTCGGCACGCTGTAGCGGCAGGCCTTCGCGCACGGCGGGTTCGTCGATCTGGATGACCTTGATGCCGGCGTTTTCCAGATCGAGTACCTCGTCGTTGATGGCCAGGGCAATCTGGCGGCACACCTGGCTGCGCGGCAGGTCATTGCGTACAAAGCTCCACTGCAGGATGGTGACCGGGCCGGTGAGCATGCCTTTTACCGGGCGTGGGGTAAGACTTTGCGCATATACCGACCACGCGACGGTCATGGCGTGCGGGCGGGCAACATCGCCATAGATGATGGGCGGTTTGACGCAGCGGCTGCCGTAGCTTTGTACCCAGCCGTATTCGGTGAAGGCAAAGCCGTCCAGCTGCTCGCCAAAGTATTCCACCATGTCGTTGCGTTCGGCCTCGCCGTGCACCAGCACGTCGATATCCAGCGCTTCCTGTTTGCGGATCACCAGCTCGATTTCGGCTTTCATCGCTTGTTCGTAGCCGGCGGCGTCCAGTTCACCGCGTTTGAAGGCGGCGCGGGCGGCGCGAATGTCGCTGGTTTGCGGGAAGGAGCCGATGGTGGTGGTGGGTAGCAGCGGCAGCTTCAGCCAGCTAGCCTGTGCCTGGGCGCGAAGCGGGTAGGGGCTGTGGCGCTGGTCGCTGCCGGCAGGCAGTGCGGCCAACCTTTGGGCTACGTCGGCGCGGTGGATGCGCGGCTGCTGCTGGCGTTGCTGGCGCGCAAAGTTGCTGGCGGCCAGTTCGTTCTCGATGCTGCTACGGCCGCTTTGCAGGCCGCGTTTGAGCAGCTTGAGCTCGTTGACTTTTTGTACCGCAAACGCCAGCCAGCTTTTCAGATCGACGTCCAGCTTGCCTTCTTGTGCCAGGTCGAACGGGCTGTGCAGCAGGCTGCAGCTCGGCGCTAGCCACAGCTGGTTGCCCAGTGCGGCGTGCAGGGTTTCGGCTTGTGCCAGAGTGGCATCCAGGTCGGCGCGCCAGATATTCCGTCCGTCGATCAGGCCGGCAGACAGGATTTTGTCTTGCGGCCAAGCTGGCAGGAAGGCGTCCAGTTGCTGCGGGGCGCGTACCAGATCCAGGTGCAGGCCGGCTACCGGCAGAGCTTTGAGCAAGGGGGCGTGCTGCGCCACGCTGCCAAAATAGGTGGCCAGCAGCAGCTTGAGCGGGCTGGTGGCCAGCGCCTGATAGGTGGGGGTGAACGCGGCCAGCCAGTCGGCCGGCAGGTCGAGTGCCAGAATCGGCTCGTCTATCTGTACCCAGTCTACTTTGGCGGTGTTTAGTGCGGCCAACAGTTGCTGGTAGGTGGCCAGCAGTGCGGGCAGCAGGCTCAGGCGGTCGAAGGTGCTACCTTTGCATTTGCCCTGCCACAGCAGGGTGAGCGGGCCGATCAATACGGGCTTGGCCTGGATGCCCAGCGCCTGGGCCTCGGCGATGTGCGCCAGTAGCGGTGCCGGGTTGGCCGCAAAGGTGGTATCGGCGTGCCATTCTGGCACCAGGTAGTGGTAGTTGGTATCAAACCATTTGGTCATTTCCAGCGCGTGCTGCGTGGCATTGCCGCGTGCCAGCTGGAAATACTGGCTGGTGCTGAGCGTGGCGGCATCAAAACCGAAGCGGCGCGGGATGGCGCCTACCAGCACCTGGGCGTCCAGCACCTGGTCGTAGAGCGAGAAGTCGCCCACCGGGCTGATGTCCAGGCCGGCGCCTTTTTGCAGCAGCCAGTGCTTTTGACGCAGCTCGCGTGCGCCGCCCAGCAGGGTGGCTTCGTCGATGTCCTGGCGCCAGAATTGTTCCAGCAGGAATTTCAGTTCACGTTTGGCGCCGATGCGCGGGAAACCTAGCAGATGAATGTGGCTCATGTGGAATGCCTTTGCTGATGAATGTTGTGCATTTAGCATGCGGCATCTACAATCATGAGGCAATTTCATTATTTTACTGACAATCATTAAGGTAATTCATGTCGCAAAGCCAGTTAGAGCTTCGCCACCTCAAAACCCTGCTGGCGCTGGCCGAGTGCGGCAGCGTGTCGCAGGCGGCCAAGCGGGTATTTTTGACGCAGTCGGCGCTGTCGCATCAGTTAAAGGCGCTGGAAGACCATTACGGCCTGGCCTTGTTCGAGCGCAAAACCCAGCCGCTGCGCTTTACCCCGGCGGGGGAGCGCCTGCTGGCGCTGGCGCGCGAAGTATCAGGGCTGGTGGCCGGTGCCGAGCGCGATATGGCGCGCCTGCGCGAGGGCGAGGCAGGCGAGCTGCGCATTGCGGTGGAGTGCCACACCTGCTTTGACTGGCTAATGCCGGCCATGGATGCTTTCCGCCAGCATTGGCCCGCGGTGGAGCTGGATATCGTGTCCGGCTTTCATGCCGACCCGGTAGGCCTGCTGCTGACGCGCCGCGCAGACCTGGCCATTTGCTCGGAGGCCGAGCCGCAGGACGGTGTGGTGTACCAGCCGCTCTTTGCCTACGAAATGGTATTGATCATGGCCAAAGACCACCCGCTGGCTGCCAAGCCGGTATGGCAGGCCGACGACCTGGCGAGCGAAACCCTGATTCACTACCCAGTGCCAGATGTGATGCTGGACCTGGTGCGCAAGGTGCTGAAGCCGGCCGGGGTAAACCCGTCGCGGCGCACGTCGGAGCTGACCGTGGCCATCATCCAGCTGGTGGCCAGCCGCCGTGGCGTGGCGGCCATGCCGTTCTGGGCGGTCAAGCCGTATCTGGACCGGGGCTATATTGCCAGCGCCCGCATCGGGGAGAGCGGCCTGCAGAGCGAGCTGTACGCCGCGCTGCGCCAGGACGATGTGCTGCTGGCGTATATGCGTGATTTTCTGCACACCGTGCGCGAGCAGAGCTTTGCCACCCTGCCAGGCCTGAGCGTGCTGGCCTGAGGGTTTTGTGGTTGGAGCGTCTCTCGCGGCTGGCTGCGGCCAACATGGCAAAACGGCACACCTTTGCAGAGTGTGCCGTTTTGCTTGCGGGTGGACTGAACCGGCTAGGCCGGCAATAGCTTGTAGAAATAGCGGGTGGCATGCAGCTGGCCGTCCGGGCTGGCGGCGTAGGCGGGGATGTCGCCTGCGTGTTGCCAGCCCAGCCTGGGGTAGAGCTGCGCGGCAGCCGAGCCGCTATCGGTATCCAGTACCAGCGTGCTGCAGCCGGCGGCGTGGGCAGCGCTTTCGGCTGCCTGCATCAGCTGGCGCGCCAGCCCGCGGCCACGCGCGCTGCTGTGCACCATCAGCTTCTGGATTTCGCCACGGTGGCGGCCGTTGGCCTTGCCGCACAGGGCCAGCTGCACGGTGCCGATCATCTGGCCGTGCTCTTCCGCGACCCAGCAGTAAAGCAGCGGGCCTAGCGCGGTGGCAACGCCTTGCCAGTAGGCGTCTGCTTCGGTGTGTGGCAGCGGCGCCAGAAAGCCGACCGAGGCGCCGCCGTGCACGCTGTCTTGCAACAGCGCTGCCAGTGCGGCCAACTGCTGCGCATCAATGGTGTGCAGGCGGCGGATGGCCATCACTCGTGCTCCAGCCCTAGCTCCTGGATCTTGCGCGTCAGCGTGTTGCGGCCCCAGCCCAACAGCTGCGCGGCTTCTACTTTGCGCCCGCCGGTATGCGCCAGGCCGCTCTTGATGCAGGTGCTTTCAAAGCGTGCGGTCAGGTCGTCGATGATGCCGGTTTCCCCTGCGGCCAACCTTTGGCTGACCTCGCGGGCCAATAGCTGCAGCCAGTCGCCATCGGCCAGTGCGGCCGCGGTATGCGCGGGCACGCTGGCGGGCTGGGGGCTGGCGTCGGCCTCATGGCTGTGGCTGGACGGTGCGGCGTCGGGCGGCAGGCGGAACTCGGGTGGCAGGTCGGCGCTTTCCACGGTCTGGCCGGGGGCCATCACGGTAATCCACTGGCACAGGTTTTCCAGCTGGCGTACGTTGCCCGGGAAGGCGTACTGGCGCACAAAAGCCATGGCGCTGTCGGACAGGCGCTTGGGCTCTACGCCCAGGTTGGCCGCACTGCGCGACAGAAAATGGCGTACCAGCAGCGGAATATCTTCGCTGCGCTCGCGCAGCGGTGGCAGGCGCAAGCGGATCACGTTCAGGCGGTGGAACAAGTCTTCGCGGAACTGGCCTTGCTTGACGCGTTCTTCCAGGTGCTGGTGGGTGGCGGCGATCACGCGCACATTGGCCTTGATCGGTGTGTGGCCGCCCACGCGGTAAAAGTGGCCATCGGACAGCACGCGCAGCAGGCGGGTTTGCAGCTCGGTGGGCATGTCGCCGATTTCGTCCAGAAACAGCGTGCCACCTTCGGCCTCTTCAAAGCGGCCGCGGCGGCTGCCCACGGCGCCGGTAAAGGCGCTTTTTTCATGGCCGAACAGCTCGGATTCCAGCAGGTCTTTCGGGATGGCGGCGGTGTTCAGCGCAATAAAGGGCTTGCTGGCGCGGACCGAGTGGCGGTGCAGTGCCTCGGCCACGCGTTCTTTGCCGGTGCCGGACTCGCCGGTAATCAGCACGGTCACGCTGGACTGCGACAGACGGCCAATGGCGCGGAACACATCCTGCATGGCCGGGGCCTGGCCCAGCAGAGCCGGCATGGCTTCCGGGCTTTCGCCGATGGCGTCGCCGCTACGGCTTTCGGCCAGCGCGCGCTCGATCAGCGCCACGGCCTGGTCTACGTCGAACGGTTTGGGCAGGTATTCAAAGGCACCGCCCTGAAAGGCCGACACGGCCGAATCCAGGTCGGAATGCGCCGTCATGATGATGACCGGCAGCGCAGGGTGCTCGGCTTTGACCTTGCCCAGGAATTTCAGGCCATCGGTGCCCGGCATGCGCACATCGCTGATGATGACGCTGGGGATGGTGTCGTACAGGGCGTTCAGCGCATCGTCGGCGCTGGCAAAGCTCTGGTAGGCGATATTGCTGCGCGAGAGCGACTTTTCCAGCACCCAGCGGATGGCTTTGTCGTCGTCGATGATCCAGACCGTTTGCGTCATGTTGGCTCGCCTTGTGGGGTTATTGATCGGGGCCGAACGGCATCAGTACCGTAAAGCAGGTGTAGCCCGGCCGCGATTCGAATTCGATGGTACCGCCGTGCTGGTGCACAAAGGTTTGCGCCAGCGTGAGCCCTAGCCCGGTGCCCTCTGCCCTGCCGGTGACCAGCGGGTAGAACACATGGTTGCGGATTTCTTCCGGTATGCCGGGGCCGTTGTCGATGATCTGCAATTTTAGTGCCAGGTTGTGACGCTTTCGCGCCAGCGTGACCTGGCGTGCCACGCGGGTGCGGAAAACCAGCTCGCCGCTGCCCTGCATGGCTTGCACGGCGTTCTTGCCGATATTCAATACCACCTGGATCAGTTGCTCTTTGTCTGCGGCCAACATGGGCAGGCTGATATCGTAGTCGCGTTTTACCTGCAGGCCGTGCGGGTACTCGGCCAGGATGATGCTGCGCACGCGCTCCAGCACTTCGTGAATGTTCACGTCGTTGGCAATGTGGCGGCGGTGCGGTGCCAGCAGCCGGTCTACCAGCGACTGTAGCCGCAATGCTTCCTCGCGGATCACGCCGGTGTATTCCAGCAGCTCGGGGCGGTCGGCAATTTCGTGTTCCAGCAGCTGGGCGGCACCACGGATACCCCCCAGCGGGTTCTTGATCTCGTGCGCCAGGTTGCGAATGAGCTGGCGGTTGGCTTGCTGCTGTCATAGCAGACGCTCTTCGTTGACGATGCGCAGCTGTTGCTCGATCGGGCGCATTTCTACCAGCGCCAGGCGCACCGGGCCGTCGATGGGGGTTACCGTGAGGCCGATATGCAGGGGGTGGTCGCCTTCCGGCGAGATTTCCAGGTCGTGTTCGATAAAGCTGCCGGCGTGATCCAGCGCCATCTGTACGGCGTTTTTCAAAGCGCGCGGGTGATGGAAGTGTTCGTACAGGGTGTGTTTCTTCAGCCCTTTGTGGCTGATGCCTAGCAGGTTTTCACTGGCCGGGTTGGCGTAGTGAAGCTGGCCGTTGCGCTCGACAATCATCACCGGGGTGTCGAGCAGGTCGAGTCCGGCGTACGGGTGTAGGGGCATGGTGTTGGGTCCGGTTTGCCTGTGTGGCTAGCTGCGCCAGGCTGGCGCGGCTATTAACGGTGTCTTAGCAAAAGCCGCGCCCGCACAGGGGCTAGCTGGTCGCGCTGGCAGGCTACGGGCGCGCTACAAAACGGCGCACAAACTGGGGCGTTTGGGTGGGGGCGTCGTTTTGGTGAGTGTACTGCACTACTTTGGTGCGGCGCTACGGCCCAGTTCTTTATTCAGCGCATCGATATTGCGTTCGCGGTCGGTTACCGCGTCTTGCAGGCGTTGCAGCTGCGCCGTGGCGGTGCCAGGTTTACGCCGGGCTTCGCTCAAAGCGGTGCGTGCTTCGGCCAGGGCTTTCTGTTCGTTATCCAGCTCTGTCTGCAGTATGCGGCGGCGGCCTTCGTCGCGGTTGCGCTGTGTGCCGGCGTCGACCGACGGTACGGCAACGTTGGCCGCAGGCGCGCGCTGGCGTGGCGAATTATTGCGCGGCGTAATGCTGCCGCGTGTGCCGGTATCCGGGTTGGCGGGGGTGATCGAGATGGCCTGTGCGCCTGGCTGCGGCATATTGGTAAACGTAACGTGCCCGTCTTTATCAACGTATCGATAAATGGTACTGGCCTGGGCCAGCGGCAGGCTACCGAGTAGCAGGGCAAGCAGAGTAAGACGCATGGGGAAATAGGCGATAGTCATTGCAAACGCATGATAATTCAATCTCTTGCCGCTTGGCAGTGCTAATGCAAAAAAGCGGAGCTGGCTACGCTCTGCCGTTTGTCAGTGGCCTGGATAAATGAAAACCCCGCACCGTTGCCGGTGCGGGGTTGCAGCGTACGCGGGTCGAATCGCTTACAGGCTGTAGTACATCGCAAATTCTACCGGGTGGGTAGTCATGCGGGTCAGGTTGACTTCCTTCATCTTCAGTTCGATGTAGGCGTCGATCCATTCGTTGGAGAACACACCGCCACGGGTCAGGAACTCGCGGTCTGCGTCCAGTGCGGCCAGGGCTTCATCCAGCGAAGCGCACACGGTCGGGATCAGTTTGTCTTCTTCTGGCGGCAGGTCGTACAGGTTCTTGTCTGCTGCGTCGCCTGGGTGGATCTTGTTCTGGATACCATCCAGACCGGCCATCAGCAGGGCGGAGAAGCACAGGTACGGGTTAGCCAGCGGGTCCGGGAAGCGTGCCTCGATACGGCGGCCTTTCGGGTTCGCTACGTGCGGGATACGGATGGAAGCGGAGCGGTTCTTGGCGGAGTAAGCCAGTTTTACCGGTGCTTCGTAGTGTGGTACCAGACGCTTGTAGGAGTTGGTGCCCGGGTTGGTGATGGCGTTCAGTGCCTTGGCGTGCTTGATGATACCGCCGATGTAGTACAGGGCGGTGTCGGACAGGCCGGCGTAGCCGTCACCGGCAAACAGGTTTTTGCCGTCTTTCCAGATGGACTGGTGTACGTGCATGCCGGAGCCGTTGTCGCCAACGATCGGTTTAGGCATGAAGGTTGCGGTTTTGCCGTAGCTGTGGGCGACGTTGTGTACCACGTACTTCAGGATCTGGGTCCAGTCAGCGCGCTGGGTCAGGGTGCTGAACTTGGTGCCGATTTCGTTCTGGCCAGCGGTAGCCACTTCGTGGTGGTGTACTTCTACCGGTACGCCCAGTTCTTCCAGCAGCAGCACCATGGCCGAGCGGATGTCTTGGGAGGAGTCTACCGGTGGTACCGGGAAGTAGCCGCCTTTTACGCCAGGACGGTGGCCGGTGTTGCCGCCTTCGAACTCTTCAGCGGAAGCCCAGGCAGCTTCTTCTGCCTTGATCTTCACGAAGCAGCCGGACATGTCGGTGCCCCAGGTGATGCTGTCGAAGATGAAGAATTCTGGTTCCGGGCCGAAGAAGGCGGTATCGCCAATGCCGGAAGCTTTCAGGTAAGCCTCGGCGCGTTTGGCGACCGAGCGTGGGCAGCGGTCGTAGCCCTTGCCATCGGCCGGGTCGATCACGTCACAGCTCATGAATACGGTCGGCTCGTCGAAGAACGGGTCGATTTTGGCGGTGGCCGGGTCGGCCATCAGCAGCATGTCGGAGGCCTGGATGCCTTTCCAGCCAGAGATGGAGGAGCCGTCAAACGCGTGGCCGCGTTCGAACCACTCGTCAGCGTCTTCCAGCAGAACGTGTGCCGGAATGGTTACGTGCTGCTCTTTACCCATTGTGTCGGTAAAGCGCAAATCGACAAATTTTACGTCGTTTTCGGTAATGAGCTTGACTACGTCTGCAACCGCCATGGATATCTCCTAGAGAAAAGCTAAGTGCATCAAACGAGATGGCACAAATACAGGTGTGCCGGACTAAAAGCATGAACCGTGCCAGCCATCTGGCGCGGTTTCGGGTGCTGCTTTGCCTAGGTTAGCGTACCTGCCTAGGCTATTTATGTACTGTTTTGGTGCGTGCTCCAATATGGTGCGCTTTATTGGTGCATGGCAGATCTTGCCTGTGTGCGCACCACACTGCATGATGGCCACCATTATTATGCAAATCGCGCCGTGATGTCGTGATGACAATCAATAAGCAGCGGCAGCCGGTTTCCCTTACCCCCATATTAAGGAGAGCAAGATGACTGTTGAAACCATTCTGTCCACCGCCCGCAACCGTGGTAGCGAGCTGGGCCTGTCGTATAGCGGTGCCGTGTCGCCTGCCGAGGCCTGGGCGCTGTGCCAGGGCCTGCCCGGTGTGGTGCTGGTAGACGTGCGTAGTGCTGCAGAGTGGCAGTTTGTCGGGGTGGTTCCCGATGCCGTCCGTATCGAGCTGCGTAGCTACCCGGGCATGGTGCCGAATGCTGCCTTTGCCAGCCAGCTGCAGCAGCAGGTAGACAAGGCAGCGACCGTGCTGTTTATCTGCCGCAGCGGGGCGCGCTCGGACGAGGCGGCCAGGTTGGCCGCAGAGGCAGGTTATGCCCAGGTGTACAACGTGCTGGAAGGTTTTGAAGGCGACCGAGACCCGCAGCAGCACCGTGGCACCCTCAATGGCTGGAAGGCTGCCGGGCTGCCGTGGATCCAGGGCTAACCGCATGGCAATAGGCGGTTGCAGTTTCCTGTCCGACAAGGCAAAGTGTGTCTTCGGCCAAGCGGCTGCCACCGGCTTGCCTGACTTACCCCATATAGAGAAGTGAATCATGACTGATCGTTACGCTGTAATTGGCAACCCTATCTCGCATAGCCAGTCGCCTTTCATCCATAGCGAATTCGCCAATGCCACCGGCCAGGCGCTGCAGTACGAAAAGCTGTTTGCCGACATTGGCAAATTTGACGACGTAGTATCGGCCTTTGTGGCTGCTGGTGGCCGTGGCCTGAACGTGACGCTGCCGTTCAAGGGCGATGCTTTCCGTTTTGCCCAGGAAGTCAGCGAGTGCGCCCGTTTGTCCGAAGCCGTGAACACGCTGAGCTTCCGGGACGGCAAGATTTACGGTGACAACACCGACGGTGTGGGCCTGGTGCGCGATATCGTCGAGAACCTGGACGTGGCCATTGCCGGCAAACGCGTGCTGCTGCTGGGCGCCGGTGGTGCCGTACGTGGCGTGCTGCCTACTCTGTTGGCCGAAAAACCAGCGACACTCACGATCGCTAACCGTACCGTGGCCAAGGCCGAAGCGTTGGCCGCACAGTTTGCCAGCCTGGGCCAGATCGAAGCGACTGCTTATGACGCGCTGGCGGGCCGCCAGTTCGACATCATCATCAATGGCACCTCCACCAGCCTGCAGGGCGAGCTGCCACCGATGCCTGCCGGTGTTTTTGCTGCCGGTGCGCTGGCGTACGACATGGTGTACAGCCGTGGCCTGACGCCTTTCCTGCGCCGTGCGCAAAGCGAACAGGCCGGCATGCTGGCCGACGGGCTGGGCATGCTGGTAGAGCAGGCCGCCGAGTCGTTCCGTATCTGTCGCGGTGTGCAGTCGGAAACGCGCAAGGGCACCAATATGCTGCGCGAGGTGCTGGCCTAAGTGCTGCGCTGGTCCTTACGCATCGGGGCGGCCCTGCTGGCCGCCCTTTTTCTGTACAACTTGTGGATCTTCGGACACATCGTGTACTGGCGTAGCTTCAACCCGTCGGCCAGTGCCTTCATGACCGAGCAGCTGGCGCGCCTGCAGGAAGAAGACCCTGCTGCCGAGCTGCGCCATAAATGGGTGCCGTACGAGCGCATTTCCGGCAACCTCAAGCGTGCGCTGATTGCCTCGGAAGACGCCAAGTTTGTTGACCACGAAGGCTTTGACTGGGATGGTATCGAAGCGGCGTTCGAGAAAAACATGAAGCAGGGGCGCATCGTGGCCGGTGGTTCTACCATTAGCCAGCAGCTGGCCAAAAACCTGTTTTTGTCGGGCCGCAAAACCCCCTGGCGCAAGCTGGAAGAGGCCATGATTACGGTGATGCTGGAGGCGGTAATGGACAAGCGCCGTATCTTCGAGATCTACCTGAACGTGATCGAGTGGGGTAATGGCGTATTTGGTGCCGAGGCAGCAGCGCGGCATTACTACCGCAGCAGCGCCGCCAGGCTATCGGCCGGGCAGGCTGCCAAGTTGGCCGCCATGGTGCCCAACCCGCGTTATTACGACGAACACCGTAACGCCCCGGGCCTGGCGCGCAAGACGCGTATCATCCTGCGCCGCATGCCGATGGCGGATACGCCATAGTTGTACGCAGCACTACGTTAGGTCTACTGGCTCCGCTTGCGAGGCCAGTTTGCTTTCTGCCAGCGCCACCAGGTCCAGCAAGCTTAGCAGCCGCTCTTGTTTGCCTTGCCCCACCAGCACATGGCGCCAGCTTGCCGCCAGATTGCTGTGGCGGATATGTGCAGGGGGGCCGGCTACCTCGGCATTGTCCAGCCGCTCTTCCCAGGCTTCATCAATGGTAATCAGGCCCGGTACAGCAAAACCGACCACGCCGTAGTCTGTTTCTACCACCAGCACACTGGCCGTATCGCGTATCGGGGCGAGCGGAATACCCAGTGTGCTGCTCAGGCAGTACAGCGGCAAGGTTCGCCCGCGGGCAATCAGCAGGCCGGCGTGTTCGCACTCCAGGCCAAATACGGCGCGCTCGGCTTGCCAGGGGACAATATCGATAATCTGGCTGACCGGCGTAGCCACCTCGAACCCCAAGTCGTACGTGAGCAGCTGGCAGCGCTCGCCCTGTTGGCGTGGTGTGCTGCCCGGCTGGGCAGGGCTGCCGTGGCCTGCCTGCGCATCGTGCGGGGTATTCATGCCGGCCAGGCAGGCCAGGTCTGACCGGTTTGTCAGCATGTCGCCATCCAGCAGCAGGTAGTGGCCGCTGGGCGAGGCATAGTGGCCTACCGAGTCTGCCGGGGTTTCACTGGCCGGAATCGCCCCCAGAAAGTGGTCTGGCCGTAGCAGGGACTGCGCGGGCAGCGGTAGCAGGGTATGGCCGGTGCGTTGTACCACGTCGATGATGTGTTCCACCATGAATGCCACGTAGCCCTGGGCGTAGCGAATAACAAAGGCCTGTGTCAGGGTGGGCTTGGGGTTCAGCGGGATACTGCAGGCAGCCAGCAGGCTGACGGCGGCAATCTGCTGGCCTGCGTACTGGATGGTGCCCATGCAGTAGCCGCTGCTCATGGCATTTTGGGTGATGTGCGGGTTCAGGATGATGGTGTGGATATGGCTGCACGCCATAGCCAGCGGTACGCTGCCGCACTGCATCAGCATGACGTGGTCGGGCTCCACACTGCTGTCATCGCTTTGATCGGGCGTGCTATCCGCTGCCACGCTGGCGGAGGGAATCCCCGGGTAGCCCAGCAGGGCGGCCGGGTTCAGCAAGGTGGCGCTGATGCCACCCGCGCCGGCGGGCAAGCTGCCATCCAGAATGCCGCCGTTATCCCCGCTCATGCGTTGCGGCTCGGCCTCTTGTACGCCTTCTACATCGTCGGCCAGGACGCCCAGCAGCTTGTCCTGGTGCTGTACTACTACCACGCAAGCGGGCAGGGGGCCGCCGCTTGTCCCGCCAGTCAGCAGGCGCAGGTCGGCCACCGGTAAACGTTGGCCGCGCAGGTCCATGCTGCCCAGTACATAGGGCGGGCAGCCGGGCAGCAGGGCCAGTGGGGTGGTGGGCACTGCCTCGCGCAGCGCCTCGATGGGCAGCGCCAGGTGGTTGCCGTCCAGGTGAAACAGGCCGAAGCGCGCGCTCATCGGGCGTCTTCTTCGCTATTGCGTGCCACATTGGTCAGCGCGGTCAGCAGCTGCTGTACTTCCCCGGTAACGCCGCTTTGCTGCTCGGTGCCCTGCACGATTTTTTCCACGCTCTGTGCCGTGCGCGCTACGCAGCCCAGAATGCCTTCGAAGCTTTGCGCTGCTTGCTGGCTGATGTCGGCGCCGCTGCTGACATGGCGTACCGATTCGTCTATCAGCTGGGTAATTTCCTTGGCGGCCTGGGCGCAGCGCTCGGCCAGCTTGCGTACCTCGGCCGCGACCACCGAGAAGCCTACGCCATGGTGCCCGGCGCGTGCCGCCTCGATGGCGGCGTTGAAGGCCAGCAGGTTGGTCTGGCTGGCAATGTCGCTGATCACGCGTACCACTTCGGCTACTTTCTGCGCGCTGTGCTGGCTTTGGCTGATGGCGGTAATGGCCTGGCGCAGCGCGCCAAAGCCCTGTTCGGCTGTACGGCTGGATTCACGCGCCAGGTCGGACGCCACGCTGGCGTTGGCCGCAATGATGTCAATGCTGCCGATCAGGCTGTGCAGGTTGCCGGTCATTTGCGTGGATTTGCTGAGAATCTGCTGTTCCAGCTTTACCTCGTTGGTGACATCGTGTGCGTATTTGATGATCTTCACCACGTGGCCGTTCAAATCTCGGATGGGGTTGTAGCTGGCTTGTATCCACACGTCGCGGCCAAATTTGCCTATGCGGTGGAAGCGCCCGCTGACAGACTGGCCTTCGCCCAGGCGTAGCCAGAAGTCACGATAGGCTTTGCTGTGCGTATATTCGGCGGTACAGAAAATACTGTGGTGCTGGCCCTGTATCTCGCGCTGGGTGTAGCCCATGGCAGCCAGAAAGTTGCGGTTGGCGCGCAGCACATTGCCAGCCAGGTCAAATTCGATCACGGCTTGCCCCAGCTCGATGGCCGAGACTTTGGCTTCGTACTCGGCGGTGCGCAGTTTGGTCTGCGTCACATCCGAGGCGAATTTCACCACTTTCACGGGTTGGCCGCGCGGGTCGAAAATGGGGTTGTAGGTGGCTTGTATCCACACTTCCTTGCCGCCGCAGCCGATGCGTTTGTATTCGCCGGCAAAGTATTCGCCGCGCGATAGCCGCTCCCAGAAGCTGAGGTATTCGGCGGTCGCCGCGTATTGCGGGTCGACAAAAATGCGGTGGTGTACGCCCTGTATCTGCTCCAGCCGGTAGCCCATCAGCTTCAGGAAGTTGTCATTGGCGTGCAGTACCTTGCCGCTGAGGTCAAACTCGATGACCGCCTGGGCGCGGTCGATGGCGTCCAGTTTGCCGCCGGCGTCCAGCTGTGCCAGCTTGGTCGCGGTGATGTCACGGGCAATCATCACCACCTTGCTAAGCAAACCGTCCAAGCCGATGACCGGGCTGAGCATGCTGCCAAACCAGACTTCCCGCCCGTCCAGCGCGCGGCGGCGCAGCTCGCAGGCTACCGGCTGGCCATGGCGCAGCTGTTGCCATTGTGCCTGGCTGGCGGGGCTGTCGATGTCTTCTTCGAACATCAGCCGGCTTTGTGGCAGGCCGCGCAACTGCGCCAGGTTGTAACCCAGTGCTTGTTCCATCAGGGCGTTGCCGTCCAGCACGTTGCCCAGGCGGTCCAGCTCCAGCAGGCAGCTGCTATTGCTCACGGCGCTCATGCGGGCTGCGTTTTCTATGCTGGCCAGTTTGCTGGCGGTAATGTCGGTACAGTACTTCACCACTTTTACCGGCTGGCCTTCCAGATCCAGAATCGGGTTGTAGCTGGCCTGTATCCATACGCGGCGCCCCTCTTTGCCAAAGCGCAGGTATTCGCCGCGGTCAAACTCGCCACGCCCCAGCTTTTGCCAGAAGCTGCGGTAGGCGGCACTGTCGGCTTCGTCACGGTCGACAAACATGCGGTGGTGCTCGCCGCGGATTTCTTCCAGCGTGTAGCCCATCAGCTGCAGGAAGTTGTCGTTGGCGCTGATGACATGGCCACCCATGTCAAATTCGATGACCCCTTGCGAGCGCGAAATGGCGGCCACTTTGCCGTCGTCTTCCAGTGACTGGCGCTTGACGTCGGTAACGTCGCTGGCAAATTTCACGATTTTGCACAGACGGCCATCGGGGGCGTACAGCGGGCTGTAGATGGCTTGCAGCCACACCGGCTGGCCCTTGCTGGTCAGGCGCATGAACTCGCCTTGGTGCTGCTCGCCATTGCGCAGCTTTTCCCAGAAAGTCTTGTATTCGGCGCTGCCGGTTTCGCTGGCCGGGCAGAAAATGCGGTGGTGTTGGCCGCGAATACCGTCCAGCGTGTAGCCCATCAGCTGCAGGAAATTGTCGTTGGCCGTGAGTACCGTGCCGTCCGGTGCGAATTCGATAATGGCCTGGGTGCGGTTCAGCGCCTGCAGCTTGCCAAAGTCTTCGTGCAGCCGCAGCTTGGTGTCGGAGATATCGGTGGCGAATTTCACCAGCTTGTAGGGTTGGCCGTTCTGGTCGCACAAGGGGTTGTAGTGCGCCTGGATATACACGCTGCTGCCGTCCTGGCGCCGGCGGCGGTATTCGCCCTCTACCGGCTCGCCTTGGCATAACCGCTGCCATAGCGCATCGTATTTGCCGGCCTCGACGTCTTCGTCGGTCCAGATGCGGTGGTGGTGCTCGCCTAGCAGCTGCTCCCGGCTGTAGCCGAACATGGCCAGAAATTTGGGGTTGGCGTCCAGAAAGGTGCCATCGGGCGAAAACTCGGCCATGGCCAGGTTCACATGCATGGCGGCCAGCAGGCCAATAATGTCCTGGATTTCACGGTTGCTATCCAGCCCTGTCTGGTGCAGGGCATTGCGTAGTGTGGTGAGTGTGGCGTCGTGCATGGTAACCCTCCCTTTTGTTTAAGTTGTATAGCAAATAACCCTATTTTTTTATAAGAAAACTCCGATCAATCGCCCGACTCTCGCGCCCGCCTGCGCTGGTTGCCTACGGCATCGCATGCTACAATTCCGCCTCTTTCGTGATAGCTGCGCAGGAGCGCGGTGTAACTCATGGACTTACCCAGTTATTACTCATCTGATTTAGCCATTACGGCTCACTACTAGCCCCGCCTTTTTGCCGGATGCAGCGTCATTCCCGCCAAAGGCGGAAGGAGACGTGCATGACGGTTGTCGACAAGAAACAACCCACCGATCGTCTGCAGGACAGCCTCACCCAGGTACAGCGCCTTATCGAGCGCCATCGCCTGGTGGAGGACCTTGTGCACCGCCAGGACATGCCACGGCATGACCTGGTGGAATCGCTCGTTCACAAGCAAAACCTGGCCGAGCTGGAGCACAAGCTCGAAGCGCTGCACCCGGCAGATATCGCCTACATTCTGGAAGCCCTGCCACTGGAAGACCGCCTGCTGGTGTGGGACCTGGTCGACAGCGACGATGAAGGCGACATCCTGCTGGAGGTGTCTGACGCCGTCCGCGAATCGCTGATCGAATCGATGGAGCAGCACGAGCTGGTGGCCGCTGCCGAGCAGCTGGACGCCGACGAGCTGGCCGACCTGGCCGCCGACTTGCCGCGCCAGGTGGTGTACGAGGTGATGGGCGGCCTGGACGAAGAAGAGCGCCAGCAGCTGCAATCCGTGTTGTCGTACGAAGAGCACCAGGTCGGTGCCCTGATGGACTTCGAGCTGGTGAAGATTCGCGCCGACGTCAGCTGCGAAGTGGTGCTGCGCTACTTGCGCCGTTTCGACGAGCTACCCAGCCAGACCGACAAGATTTTTGTGACCGACGAAGACGGCGTGCTCAAGGGTGTGCTGCCAGTGCGCAAGCTGCTGGTGTCCGATACCGATGCGCTGGTCGAAGAGGTGATGGCCACCGAGGTGGTGAGCTTCCGCCCGGAAGAAGACGCGGCCGACGCCGCGCTGGCTTTCGAGCGCTATGACCTGGTCACCGCCCCGGTGCTGGACGAGCACGGTGTGCTGATCGGCCGCTTGACGGTAGACGAGATGGTGGATTTGATTCGCGAGGAATCGGAAACCGAGGCGCTGAACCTGGCCGGTCTGAAAGAAGAGGAAGACCTGTTTGCCCCGGTCATCGACTCGGTTAAAAACCGCTGGGCCTGGCTAGCCATCAACCTGTGTACCGCCTTTGTGGCCAGCCGGGTGATTGGCGCCTTTGAGGGCAGTATCGAAAAGCTGGTAGCGTTGGCCGCATTGATGCCGATTGTGGCGGGTATTGGCGGCAACTCCGGCAACCAGACCATCACCATGATCGTGCGCGCGCTGGCCATGGGCCAGCTGCAGCCGGGGCAGGCCAACCGCTTGTGGCGCAAAGAGCTGGGCGTGTCGGTGATTAACGGTGTGGTATGGGGGGGCGCACTGGGCGTGCTGGCGTGGATGCTGTACGGCAACTTTGCGCTGGGCCTGGTGATGTTGGCCGCAACGACACTGAACCTGATGTTGGCCGCCTCCATGGGCGTGCTGATTCCCACCATGATGGAGCGTTTCGGCAAAGACCCGGCGGTAGGCAGCAGCGTGCTGATTACCGCGTGTACCGACTCTGGCGGTTTCTTTATTTTCCTGGGCCTCGCCAGCCTGTTCTTGCTGTAAACCATGCCTACGCTAAACGAAGCATTACGCCATGTTGACCTGCCACGGCTGGAAGCCCGGCTGCTGCTGGCGCACGTCAGCGGCCTGAGCCACAGCGCCATGGTCTCTGCCGGCCCCGATCTGCTGCCGGATGCGCAGTGGCAAGCGTTCTGCCAGCTGGCCCAGCGCCGTCTGGCCGGCGAACCGGTGGCCTACTTGCTGGGTGAGCGCGAATTTTACGGCCGCCGCTTTGCCGTGAGCCCGGCCGTGCTGATACCGCGACCGGAAACCGAGCACCTGGTAGAAGCCGCGCTGGACAAGGTTGGCCGCAAGGCAACCGCCCGCGTGGTAGATCTGGGTACCGGTAGCGGCGCCATTGCGGTGACGCTGGCGCTGGAGGCGCCGGCCTGGCAAGTGGCGGCGGTTGATCTGTCTCCGGATGCCTTGGCCATGGCGCGCCGTAATGCCGAGGCGCTGGGGGCGAGCGTGGCGTTTCATCACGGCAGCTGGTTCGAGCCGCTGCCGGCCGCTGCGCAATATGAACTGATTGTCAGCAACCCGCCGTATATCGATGCCGCAGATCATCACCTGGGGGAGGGCGACGTGCGCTTTGAGCCGCGCATGGCACTGACCGACGGTAACGATGGCCTGGATTGCCTGCGTGCCATTGCCGCCGCTGCGCCGACCAGGTTGGCCGCAGGGGGCTGGCTGATGGTGGAGCACGGTTACGACCAGGGCCCGGCTTGCCGGCAATTGTTCGAGCAGGCGGGCCTGCAGCAGGTGCACACCCTGCCGGATCTAGCGGGGCTGGACCGCGTAACGCTTGGGTGCCAGCCATGACACGCCTGATGGTGCTTTTGCTGTCTGCACTGGCGCTGCTGGTGTGGCTTGCCGGGGTGAATCAGCCGCTATTCATTACCCTGCATCACGCCTTGGCCGTGGTACCGGGCGTGGTGTGGCGGCTGCTGAGCATGGCGGGCGAGTGGACGCTGGTGATCGGCGTGTTGTTGCTGTTGGCCGCACGACAGCCCGCTTTGTTGCCACGCATGGTGGCGCTGGGCTTGGCCGGTGTGGCGGCCAGTATCTGGCTGAAAGCCGGTTTTGATGTGCTGCGCCCGCCGCTGGTATTGCCTGCCGGCACGGTAAGCTTGCTGGATGTGCTGCCGGGTAACGCTTCGTTTCCCTCTGGCCATGCTATTGCCGTGGGGGTGCTGGCGGGTGTGCTGATGCCGCGCTGCTCGCTGCCTGCCCAGCTTGCCCTAGCATTGTTGGCCGCACTGGTATGCTTGTCGCGCCTGGCGATCGGGGTGCACTGGCCGCTGGACGTGCTGGCCGGTGCCGCCTGCGGGTTTGCCTTGGCCCATCTGGCAGGGCGGGTAGGCAAAAGTGCCGCGCCCACGGCCTTGCTGCTACAGGCGGTAAAAGCCCTGGCGCTGGTGCTGCTGGCGGTAAGCTTGTGGAAGCTGGGGCAGGGCAGGCCGAACGAGGCGTATGTGCTGTATAACCTGCTCACGCTGGGGTTGTGCATGGCGGTGCTGCTGGGTAAAACGGCGCCTGCCATGTAGCGTGGGCGCAAAAAACGGGGCTGGTGCCCCGTTTTGTCATCAGCGTGCCTGTGGAAGGCTTAGTGATGGTGGCCGTGTTCGCCGTGGGCGTGGCCGTGGGTGATTTCGTCCGGGGTAGCCGGGCGAACTTCTGCCACGGTCGCCTGGAAGCGGATGGTCAGGCCAGCCAGTGGGTGGTTGCCATCCAGTACGGCTTTGCCGTCGGCTACGTCGGTAACGCGGAACAGGATCACGTCGCCGGTTTCCGGGTCGTCTGCTTCGAACATCATGCCGACTTCCACTTCTTCCGGCAGTACGTCCAGCGGCTCTACGCGCACCAGCTCTTCTTCCGGCTCGCCAAAGGCGTCGTCCGGGGTCAGGGTTACGGTGATGGATTCACCCACAGCCTTGCCGTGCAGTGCTTCTTCCACCAGCGGGAATATGCCGTCGTAGCCGCCATGCAGGTAAGCAATTGGCTCTTCAGTTTTGTCGAGCAGGGTGTTGTCGGCGTCGTACATTTCGTAGTGAATGGTTACGACCGAGTTTTTAACGATTTGCATGAGGCGGTACCGTCGTAGAGAAAAGAAAGGGAATCTTGATGCATCGCAGGCCGGCAA
>JAIXTB010000209.1 GCA_027484385.1 Neisseriaceae bacterium
AACGGCCCGCTGACCTCGCGCCTGCAACACCTGCAGCCTGGCGACAAGGTAGTCATCTCCGGCAAGCCCACCGGCACCCTGGTACAGGACAACCTGCTGCCTAACGCCAAGCACCTGTTCCTGCTGGCGACCGGTACCGGCCTGGCACCGTTCATGTCCATCATCAAGGACCCGGAAGTGTATGACCTGTACGACAAGATCTTCCTGATCCATGGCGTGCGCTGGGTCAGCGAGCTGGGCTACCACGACTACATCACCAAAGAGCTGACCGAGCACGAGTTCCTGGGCGAGATGATCAGCGAGAAGCTGGTGTACTACCCAACTGTGACCCGCGAGCCGTTCCGCAACCAGGGCCGCCTGACCGACCTGATCAAGAGCGGCGAGCTGGCCAAGCAGCTGGGCATCCCGCAGCTGAACCCGGAAACCGACCGCGCCCTGCTGTGCGGCAGCCCGGCCATGCTGGAAGACACCTGCCACATTCTGGAAGACCTGGGCTTCAAGGAATCGCCACGCATGGGCGAGCCTGGCCACTTCGCGATCGAGCGCGCCTTCGTCGAGAAGTAAGCGCCGGCCTGCGGCCAACCCTGCACACCCCGCCTGCGCGGGGTGTTTTGCTTTGTGGCGCTGCCGCTTTATCAGCCTGCGGGCAAGCTGGCCGCGCCGTAGCCCTGCTGCGTGGCGACCCCCAGCAGGAAATCCACCACTGCCCGCACCCGTGCCGCGCGGTAGCGGTCGGCGTGGTAGACCAGCCAGCTGGTGCCCTGATAGCGCCCCAGCAGCTGCCAGGCCGGCAGCACCGCCACCAGCGTGCCGGCGGCCAGCGCCTGGCGGGCGGTAAAGTCCGGCAGGCTGGCGATACCCATGCCCCACTCCGCCGCCTCGCGCCGCATCTCGCTATGGTTGCTGGCGTAGCGGCCACGTACGTTTACCACCACGCGTTCGTTGTCGCGCACCGCGCACCACTCGTCGTCGCCAGCTTGCTCGGCCAGGTGCAGGCAGCTGTGGCGTACCAGCTCGGACGGGTGCTGCGGCGTGCCGTGTTCAGCCAGATAGGCCGGTGCCGCGTACAGCTTGGTGCGTACCACCATGAATGGCCGCGCCACGTAGCCAGCCGGTGGGTCGCCCAGCCGCAGCGCGATATCCACACCATCGGCAATCAGGTCGGCCGGCTGGTCGCTCACCTGCAATTCCAGCGTCAGCTGTGGATAAGTCTGCAAAAGCGCCGGCAGCTGTGGATGAATAATCTGCCGCAGCGCCGCCTTGGGTGCGGCCAACCTGACCCGTCCGGCCACGGTGCTGGCGTGGCGCGCGGCGCCATCGCAGGCCGCCCGCGCTGCGTCCAGCATGCTGCGGGCGTGGCGTACCACCTCTTGCCCGCCGCTGGTCAGGCGCAAACGGCGCGTGCTGCGCTCCAGCAGCGTCAGCCCCAGCGCGGCCTCCAGCCGCGCCATCTGGCGGCTCACCGCCGACGGCGTGCTGCCCTGCAGCCGCGCTGCCGCGCTGAATGACCCGGCCTCGACCACATCTACCAGCACCGCCAGGTCTGGCAGCAGCGGCAGCAGTTCATTTGTTCTCATGGCGCACAAATCCTTTGCCTGAACGGCTCATTATCAGCCTGTACGAACAGTTTCATACTGGGCCATACACAAGACAAGGAGAAATCATGCCCACCCGCCGCCCGTTGCCGCCCGAGGGGCTGTTGCTGCTCACCGCCGTGATCTGGGGCAGCAGCTATAGCATGGTGAAAACCGCACTGGCCTACTACCCGGTGGCCGGCGTCATCGCCATCCGCTTTTTGCTGACCGCCGCCCTGCTGCTGCCCTACTGGCTGCGGCTGCCTGCGGTGCAGCGTGCCGCCACGGTGCGGGTGGCGCTGCCCACCAGCGTAGGCCTGCTGGCGATCTTTCTGGCCGAAACCGCCGGTGTGGCGCACACCAGTGCCGGCAAAGCGGCGTTTCTGGTGAGCCTGTGCCTGCTGCTGACGCCGCCAGTGGAATGGCTATGGCTGGGCAAACGCCCGGCGGCCAGGCTGTGGCTGGCGGCCATCGTGTCACTGCTGGGTACCTGGCTGCTCACCGGCATGGCGAGTGGTGGCTTGAATCACGGCGATGCGCTGATGCTGCTGGCCGCGCTGATCCGCGCCTTCCAGAGCTGCCTGGCCACCCGGCTTACCGCAGGCAAGGGCATCGATATGCTGGGGCTGACGGCGGTGCAAGGTTTGCTGGTGGGCGCCGCCGCGCTGGTGCTGGGCGTGCTGCAGCCAGGCGGGCTGCCCGCGCTGCCGCTACAGGCCGGCTTCTGGCTGCCCATGCTGTTTCTCACGCTGTGCTGCACGCTGTTTGCGTTCTGGGCAATGAACCACGCGCTGGCGGCCACCAGCCCCAGCAAGGTGGCCCTGCTGCTGGGCAGCGAGCCGCTGTGGGGTGCGCTGTTTGCGGTGAGCTGGCTGGGCGAGCCACTGGCCGCCAGCGGCTGGCTGGGCGGGCTGATGATCGCCGGTGCGGCGCTATGGCTGGCGTGGCCGGCCAGGCAGCCGGCCGCCAGCTGAACAGGCGTGCAGGCTCAATCCTGCACTGCCGGCAGCAGTGCCTGGCGCACGGTGTCTTCGTCCAGTGCGGCCGAGCACAGCTCGATGAAACGGTAGGCGTAGCTGCGCAGGTAGTGGCCGCGGCGGATGGCGACGCGGGTGGTTTGGTGGCCGAACAGCGGCGTGCCTTCTACTACGCGGACCTGGCTGTCGCGCTGCGCGTCTACCGCCATGGAGGCGATGATGCCTACGCCCAGCTCCAGCTCTACGTAGGTCTTGATCACGTCGGCGTCCAGCGCGGCCATGACGATGTCGGGCGCCAGGCCGGCGTCGGCAAAGGCGCGGTCGATCTGCGCGCGGCCGGTAAAGCCCTGGTGGTAGGTGACGATGGGGTACTCGGCCAGGGTGTCCAGCGACAGCGGCTGGCTGTGCAGCGGGTGCGCAGGCGGGGCGATGACGGCGTGGTGCCAGCTGTAGTAGGGGAAGGACACCAGTTCCGGCACCTGTGCCACGGCTTCGGTGGCGATGCCGATGTCGGCGTCGCCGGCTAGCAGCAGGCGCACCAGCTCGTCCGGGCTGGCCTGGTGCAGCACCAGGTGTACGCGCGGGAAGGCTTGCTTGAAGGCGGTGACGACTTTGGGCAGGGCGTAGCGGGCCTGGGTGTGGGTGGTGGCGATGGTGAGCTGGCCTTCGTCGCGCTGGCTGAATTGTTCGGCCAGGCGCTTGATGTTGCCGGCGTCCAGCAGCATGCGCTCGACGATGACGAGCAGCTCTTTGCCGGGGTCGGTCAGGCCCAGGAAGCGTTTGCCTTTGCGGATGAATAGCTCGACGCCCAGTTCGTCTTCCAGGTCTTTGATGTGTTTGGATACGCCGGATTGCGAGGTGAACAGCGCGTTGGCGACTTCGGTCAGGTTGAAGTTTTGCCGGACGGTTTCACGAATGATGCGAAGTTGCTGGAAGTTCATGCGGCACCTGCGGTGTCGGGTTGGGCAAACACGCGGACCTGGCGTGGTTGCAGGCGCACGGTCTGGCCTGCGGCCAACTGTGCCACAAGCGGGTTGGCTGCGTGTAGCTCTACGTCAAAGTGCTGGCCGGCTACGTCGGCCTGGCCTTCCAGCTCCACGCGGGTGAGCGCGCCCAGCGTCAGCACGCGGCTGATGCGGGCCGGGATGCCGCTGGCGTCCGGCTGCAGGATGATGTCCAGCTCGTGCGGGCGCACGAAGGCCAAGACGTTGCCGTGCTCGGGCTGGGCGTCGCCGGTGAGGGTGCTGGCGCCTACGGCGATGCCGCCGGCGCTGCTGCTGCCTTCAAAGCGGTTGGCCGCGCCCAGAAAGCCGTACACAAACGGCGTGGCGGGCTGGCGGTAGACGTCGGCCGGGCTGCCGATCTGCTCGACGCGGCCGTGGTTCATCAGCACCACGCGGTCGGCCACTTCCAGCGCTTCTTCCTGGTCGTGGGTGACAAAGATGGAGGTAATGTGCAGCTCGTCGTGCAGGCGGCGCAGCCAGCGGCGCAGCTCTTTGCGCACTTTGGCGTCCAGCGCGCCGAATGGCTCGTCCAGCAGCAGCACGCGCGGCTCGACTGCCAGGGCGCGGGCCAGGGCAATGCGCTGGCGCTGGCCGCCAGACAGCTGCGCGGGGAAGCGGTCGGCCAGCCAGTCCAGCTGCACCAGGTTCAACAGCTCGTGCACTTTGCGCTTGATCTCGGCTTCGGACGGGCGTTGGCCGCGCGGTTTCATGCGCAGGCCGAAGGCGACGTTGTCGAACACGGTCATGTGGCGGAACAGCGCGTAGTGCTGGAACACAAAGCCTACCTGGCGTTCGCGCACGTGGGTGTCGGAGGCGTCTTCGCCGTCCAGCAGCACGCGGCCGCTGTCGGCCTGCTCCAGCCCGGCGATCACGCGCAGCAGCGTGGTCTTGCCGCAGCCGGACGGGCCCAGCAGGGCCACCAGCTCGCCGGCGGGGAAGTCCAGCGTCAGATTGTCCAGCGCGATGAAGCTGCCAAACGCTTTTTGAATGTTCTGTACCTGAATGCTCATGCTCTATTCCTCCACGCCCACGGTTTGGCTGGCGCGCCATTCCACCCAGCTTTTTACCGCCAGCGTTACCAGTGCCAGCAATGCCAGCAGGGAAGCCACGGCAAAGGCCGCAGCAAAGTTGTACTCGTTGTAAAGAATCTCGACGTGCAGCGGCAGGGTGTTGGTTTCGCCACGGATATGGCCGGACACCACCGACACCGCGCCAAACTCGCCCATGGCGCGCGCGTTGCTCAGGATCACGCCGTACAGCAGCGCCCAGCGCACATTGGGCAGGGTCACGTACCAGAACACCTGCCAGCCGCGCGCGCCCAGCACCACGGCGGCTTCTTCTTCCTCGCGCCCTTGCGCCTGCAGCAGCGGGATCAGCTCGCGCGCCACAAACGGCACGGTGACAAAGATGGTGGCCAGCACGATGCCGGGCACGGCAAAGATCACCTTGATGTCGTGCTCGGCCAGCCACGGGCCAAACCAGCCGTGGCTGCTGAATACCAGCACGTAAATCAGGCCGGCGACCACTGGCGACACCGAGAACGGCAGGTCGATCAGCGTAATCAGCAGCTGCTTGCCGCGAAAGTCAAAGCGGGTAATGGCCCAGGCGGCGGCCACGCCGAACACCAGGTTCAGCGGTACCGAGATGGCCGCGGCCAACAGCGTGAGCTTTACCGCCGACAGCGCATCCGGCTCCACCAGCGCGGTGAGGTAAGTCTCCCAGCCCTTGGCCAGCGCCTCGACAAACACCACCACCAGCGGCAGCAGCAAAAAGACGGCAAAGAAGCCCAGCGCAACGGTGAGGATGGTGTACTTCACCCACGGCGCCTCGCGCGTGGCCTGGCGGCTTTCCAGCAGCCCCGCCTTGTCGTGCTGTACAGACAGCGAAGAAACAGCACCGGCCATCACGCACTCCTTCCGTTACGGCGTGCCTGCCACGCCTGCAAACCGTTAATCGCCAGCAGCAACAGGAACGACGCCACCAGCATCACACTGGCAATAGCGGTCGCGCCGGCGTAGTCGTACTGTTCCAGCTTGCTGATGATCATCAGCGGGGTGATCTCCGACACCATCGGGATATTGCCGGCGATAAAGATCACCGAGCCGTACTCGCCCACCGCGCGGGCAAACGCCAGCGCAAAGCCGGTC
This sequence comes from Neisseriaceae bacterium, assembly GCA_027484385.1. Classification (GTDB taxonomy): domain Bacteria; phylum Pseudomonadota; class Gammaproteobacteria; order Burkholderiales; family Chromobacteriaceae; genus Vogesella. Next base: position 5,703 of record JAIXTB010000209.1, read on the forward strand.
ATCAGCGCCGGCTGCAACACCGGCAGAATCACGTGGCGGAAGGTTTGCCAGCGGTGCGCGCCCAGGCTGGTGGCCGCCTCCTCCAGCTCGGTTTCCATGTCCTCCAGCACCGGCTGCACCGTGCGCACCACAAACGGCAGGCCGATGAACACCAGCGCCACCAGCACCCCCAGCGGGCCAAACGCCACCTTGATGCCCAGCGGCTCCAGATACTGGCCCAGCCAGCCGTTACCGGCGTACAGCGCCGTCAGCGCAATACCGGCCACCGCGGTAGGCAGCGCAAACGGCAAGTCCACCAGCGCATCCACCAGCTTCTTGCCGGGGAAGCGGTAGCGCACCAGCGCCCACGCCAGCAGCAGGCCGAACACGGTATTGATGGCCGCGGCCAACAGCGCCATGCCAAAGCTCAGGCGGTACGACGCCAGCACGCGCGGCGCGGTGACGGCGTCCCAGAACGCCTCCAGCGGCATGCTGCTGGCGCGAATGAACACGGCGGACAGCGGAATCAGCACGATCAGCGACAGATAAGACAGCGTATAACCCAGCGACAAACCGAAGCCGGGCAGTACGCGTGGCAGCGTAGCGGCACGGCTCATGCGGCGTCTCCTTGCGTAGGGTGGTTCATGAGGCATCCTGTGGGCGATATAACTGCCCACAGGATATTGACCGCGCTGTTATTCCAGAAATAAGGATTTCTTCGTTGCTTATTCAATAACCAGAAAAGGTGATGAGGTGCTGTTGATATAAGCAAAAGTATGGAAAGCAGCCTTAGCACTCGCCGGCCAGCGGCTGCGCCGCCAGCACAGCCAGGGCGGCCAACAAGGGGGACAGCTCGGCCAGCACATCGTGGCCTTGCAGCAGATGCAGACGCGCCTGCCACGCTGCTGCCAGCGAGGCGGCTTGTGTGAGGCGGGGGTAACGGGCGTCGGGACGGTGGCAAACCACCAGGGCAGGAAACGCCAAGGCGCGCTCGTAGCGGGCATCACCATCGGGTGAAAGCAGCAAGGCGGCGCGGCAACGTGCATCATCGCGCACCGCTTGCAGGGCGGGCAGGCAATAGCTGCCGTGCGCCAGCAAGATAAAGGGGGGTGTACTACCGGGAGGCAGGCGCAGCGGCAGCGATGGCGCAGGCGTACCCTGCCCTGCTGCTACCAAGGCACCATCCAGCAAAACACCCTGCCGGCGCGCCAGCGCCAGCAGGGTGTTGCCATCTGGCTGGCGACTATCCGCCAGTACCAGCAGAGGCAAGGATGGGGGCATTAGCGCACCTGGATCTGGTCGAATACGCCGCCATCGTCAAAGTGGGTTTTCTGTGCTTTGGTCCAGCCACCGAATACCTGATCGATGGTGAACAGCTTCACTTTGCTGAACTTGTCGGCGTACTTGGCAGCGACTTTGGCATCACGCGGGCGGTAGTAGTTGGCCGCAGCGATCTCCTGGCCTTCCGGGCTGTACAGGTACTGCAGGTAGGCCTCGGCCACTTTGCGGGTGCCACGCTTGTCTACCACTTTGTCCACCACGCTGACGGGTGGCTCGGCCAGAATCGACAGCGACGGGGTAACAATGTCGAACTTGTCCGGGCCCAGCTCTTTGGTAGCCAGGTAGGCTTCGTTTTCCCATGCCAGCAATACGTCACCAATGCCACGCTGGGTAAAGCTTACCAGCGAGCCGCGGGCGCCGGAGTCCAGCACCTTGACGTTCTGGAATACTTTCTTCACGAAATCCTTGGCCTTGGCGTCGTTACCACCCGGCTGTTTCAGCGCGTAGCCCCAGGCAGCCAGGTAGTTCCAGCGTGCGCCACCGGAGGTTTTCGGGTTCGGGGTGACCACTTCTACGCCCGGTTTGATCAGGTCGTTCCAGTCCTTGATGGCCTTGGGGTTGCCCTTGCGCACCAGGAACACGATGGTGGAGGTGTACGGTGCCGAGTTGTTCGGCAGACGTTTTTGCCAGGTCGGCGGAATCAACTTGGCTTCGGTATTCAGCGCATCCACATCGTAGCCCAGCGCCAGCGTCACCACGTCGGCTTCCAGGCCGTCAATCACGGCACGTGCCTGCTTGCCGGAACCACCATGCGACTGCTTGACGGTAACGGTTTCGCCAGTCTTGGCTTTCCACTGTTTGGCGAAGGCAGCGTTGAAGTCCTGGTACAGCTCGCGGGTCGGGTCGTAGGACACGTTGAGCAGGGTGACATCGGCCAGGGCATGGCCGGCCAGGGCAAACAGCAGCGTGGTAGCAGTAGCAAGGCGAGTAAGGCGCGTCATGGTGTATCCCCATCAGTGAGAGTGCGATGGGGGAAATCTAGCCAAGGTGGCGGTCAGCAAGAACCAAGAAAAACTGCTTTGCTTATCAAACATTCTTCGATAAGCAATTCAGCTATCGACCTATCTGGCTGCCAGCAAGGCCGGGAGCGCCGCCATGCTGTCCAGGTAATGCACCGCCGCGATCTGGCCGCCTTGTAACGCCAGCACGGTAAGCTTGCCCGGCTCGCGCGGCAGCATGGCCACGTTGGCCGCATCGCGCGCCAGCCACACCGCAAACGGCAGCTCGCGCATGGCGGGCACGGCAAACAGCCGCGACACCAGCGCCGGCATGCGGCTGATGTCGGCCACGTACACCACACCCTGGCGCTGCGGCGGAGTGAGCTCGGCCAACACGGGGTGCAGCGCGTCGCTGGTGGCGCGATCGTGGCTGAACAGCAGCCAGCGCGTGTCGCTGCCCAGGGTGTGAGGCTTGTCGAACTGGTCGGCCAGCGCCAGCGGCGGCACGGCGTCCCCCACGGCAAGGTTGGCCGCAAAAGCGGCAGGGGTCAGCAACAGGCACAGCGACAACAAGGCAAACAAACGGCGCAGCATGGCAAGGGCTTTCAGATGAGAATATCTCTCATCATAACGCCAAGCCATACAGGCTGGCCATGCGCCATAGCGCGGCCAGCAGTGCCAGCCACATGGCTGGCGCACTGAACAAACCGCGCGGCAGCCAGTGGCGCGGGGCAAACCCCACGCCGCGTACCAGCGCCGCCGACATGGCCCACATCAGCAGCATGGCTGCCGGGTGGTCTGCCACCCCGGCCGGGGTGGCCAGCCACTGCGGCTGCAGGCTGACACCCAGCATCAGCCCTACCCCCAGCAGCAAGGCCAGCGGGCGAATACCGGTGGCCTCAGACACCGCCCTGCTCCGGCGGGCCTGGCAGCACGCGGTCTTGCTCGTACTCGCCCCACATTGCGTTCAACACCCCCAGCAGCACAGCAAAGCCGATGCCCAGTACCCAGGCGAAATACCACATGATGTTTCCTTTCGATCCAGCGTTTTAATCCAGTGAATGGCACAGCTGCTTACCCGGCAGCGCAACAGGCTGGCACTGCCCGGCCAGCCAGGCAGCCACCGCCAGCAGCGGGTCGCGCTCCTGCGTTTGCGCCAGCGTGATGCCGGCTGCGGCCAACCTTTGCGCCAGGCCCAGCCCGCCACCTGCGGCCAACAGAACATCGCAGCCGGCTAGCGGGTGGCCGTGCAGGCTGGCCTGACGCAGCATGGCGCTGGCCGGCTGCAGCAGCTGCTGTGGCTCGGCCAGGCCGCGGCTGTCCACCAGCACAAAGCGGGTGCACTTGCCGGGGTGGGCGCTCACATCGCGCCCGTTCTGGCAACACACGGCTATCTTCATGGTGGCGGCCTCAATAAGCGCTATGGCTGTTTTCACGCACATACGCGGCGGTAACCTTGCCGCCCATCACGCGGTACGCCCAGCGTGTGTACAGGATGATGATGGGCATGAAGATCACCGTAGCCCCCAGCATCAGGCCCAGGGTCAGCTGACTGGACACGCTGTCCCATACCGTCAGGCTGGACGCCAAGTGGCTGGACGACGGCATGATGAAGGGGAACAGCGACATGCCGGCGGTGCCGATAACGCCGGCCAGCCCCAGTGCACTGGCCCAGAAACCGGCAAAGGTGCGGCCAACCCTGGCCAGCAGTACCGCGCCGATCAGGCCGGCGTAGCCCAGCAGCGGCAGCAATAGGGTGAGCGGCCAGCGCTGGTAATTGGCCAGCCAGGCACCGGCTTCACGCGCTACGGTCTTGGCAAGCGGGTCCGGCAGCGCACTGGTTTGTACCACCGAGGTGATGGCGTAGCCGTCTATGCCCTTGGCTAGCCAGACACCCGCCGCAGTGAAGCCCAGCAGCGCCACCAGTACACTGCCGTGCAGTGCGCGGCTGGCGCGGGCCTGGATATCGCCCTCGGTACGGTGCATCAGGTAGATGGCACCGTGGGCGGTGATCATGGCGCTGGATACCACGCCGCACAGCAGGGCAAACGGGTTTAGCAGCGCCCAGAAACTGCCTTCGTAGTACGGCACCAGATTGTTATCGAAGTGGAACGGCACGCCCTGGAACAGGTTGCCAAAGGCCACGCCGAAGATCAGCGGCGGCACGAAACCGCCGATGAACAGGCCCCAGTCCCAGACATTGCGCCAGGTGGGGTGGTCGATCTTGCTGCGGTAGTCAAAACCCACCGGGCGAAAGAACAGCGCCCACAGCACCGCCAGCATGGCCCAGTAGAAGCCGCTGAACGCGGTGGCGTACACCAGTGGCCAGGCGGCAAAGATGGCGCCGCCGCCGGTGATGAACCACACCTGGTTGCCGTCCCAGTGCGGGCCCACGGTGTTGATGACTACGCGGCGCTCTACGTCGCCCTTGCCGACAAAGGGCAGCAGCGTGCCCACGCCCATGTCGTGGCCGTCCATGATGGCAAAGCCGACCAGCAGCACGCCCACCAGCACCCACCAGATGATTTTCAGGGTTGTGTAATCCAGCATGATGACTCCTTAGTGAGCGGGGGCTTCGTTAGCGTAACGGCCAGTACCCAGGCTGCCGGGGCCCTGGCGGGCAAAGCGCACCATCAGGTACATCTCCACGCACAGCAGCACGGTGTAGAAGCCGACAAAACCGGCCAGTGAGCCGTACAGCGACGCTTCAGACAAGGTGGATACCGACAGCCGCGTGGGCAGTACGCCGTAGATGGTCCACGGCTGGCGGCCATACTCGGCCACAAACCAGCCCACCTCGCAGGCCACCCACGGCAGCGGCAGGCTGTACAGGGCGAACTTCAGCAAGCGGCGGTTGGCCGCAAAGCTGCCACGTATCGACGCCCACAGTGCCCAGCCAAACAGGCCCAGCATGGCCATGCCCAGTGCCACCATGAGACGGAAGCTCCAGAACATCGGCGCCACTTTGGGGATGGTGTCGCGCGCGGCGGCATCGATCATCGCCGGAGTGGCCTGCGCCACGTTGGCGCTGTATTTTTTCAGCAGCAGGCCAAAGCCCAGGTCGGCCTGGTGTGCTTTCAGCTGCGCCTGTGCCACGGTATCGCCACGGTTGATGCGCAGTTTGTCCAGCGCCACCACCGCCTGCTGGCCGGAGACGATCCGGGCACGGTTGGCTGCCACGATCTCGTGAATGCCGGGGATCTCCTTGCTCACCGAGCGGGTGCCGATCAGGCCCATGACCCACGGCACTTCGATGGCCCAGTCGTTTTTCATCTCGGCCTCATTCGGCCAGGCAATCACGTTAAACGACGCCGGTGCCGGCTCGGTGTGCCACATGGCTTCCATGGCAGCCAGCTTGGTCTGCTGTGATTCGCCCACCGAATAGCCGGACTCGTCGCCCAGCACGATCACCGAGCACACGCTGGCAAAGCCGAACGCTGCGGCAATGCGGAAGCTCTTCTTGGCAAACTCCACGTCACGGCCGCGCAGCAGGTACCAGCTGGAAATCGACAACACAAACATGGCACCGGTCACATAGCCTGCCGACACGGTGTGCACGAACTTGGCCTGCGCCACCGGGTTGAACACCACCGCCCAGAAGTCGGTCATTTCCATGCGCATGGTGTGGTAGCTGAACTCGGCACCTACCGGGTTCTGCATCCAGCCGTTGGCAATGAGGATCCACAGCGCCGACAGGTTGGTACCAATGGCCATCAGCACGGTCACCAGCAAATGCTGCTTGCGCGACAGGCGGTCCCAGCCAAAGAAGAACAGGCCGATCATGGTGGATTCCAGGAAGAACGCCATCAGGCCCTCGATGGCCAGCGGGGCACCAAAAATATCGCCCACGTAGTGCGAGTAGTAGGCCCAGTTGGTACCAAACTGGAATTCCATGGTGATGCCAGTGGTCACCCCCAGCGCAAAGTTAATGCCGAACAGCTTGCCCCAGAACTTGGTCATGTCCTGGTACACCTGCTTGCCGGTCATTACCCACACGGTTTCCATCATCACCAGCAGCCACACCATCCCCAGCGTGAGCGGCACAAACAGAAAGTGGTACATGGCTGTGGCGGCAAACTGCAGCCGCGACAAGTCCACAACATTATCGATCATGTTCTTCTCCTGATTGACGGGCGGCAGGTACCGGCGCGGCCATGGCATTGGCCATGGCTTGCGTGTCTACCTGTACCCGCTGCGGGGCGATGAAGGCGTGCCACAGTGCGGACAACACCGCTAGTTTCAGCACCACCACCCATAACAATTCACGGCGCAAGCGTCGGTCTTCCGGTAACAAGATGCCGCCCTCCCTGAGCAAAAGCCGCCGGCAAGCCATGCCGGCAACAGGGTTAAAGTGTGCGCATGCGGCCAACATCACGGAATGTGACACGTTGCCGCAGCCTGCCCGCCTTACTGCAAGCGGCATGCCATGCCATAGCCGGTAAAAAGTGGCGTATACAGGCCTGTTGGCCACATAATCCACGCATACCGTCATGTCAGGACTGACAAAAATGTCACCCATCCAGCCGCAATCCACGCTGGCCACCATCGCCGCCATGCTGGATGCCGTACCCGACCCGCGCATCGTCCTCACCCCCGACTACCGCATTCGCCACGCCAACCCGGCCTACCGCGCCACCTATGGTGACGACGCCGTTGGCCGCGCCTGCTTCGCGGTGTCGCACGGCTACAGCCGGCCTTGCAATGAAGAAGGGGAAAGCTGCCCGCTGCAAGCCACACTGGCCAGCGGCCAGCCCGAGCGCGTGCTGCACATCCACCGCACCCTGCACGGTGACGAGCACGTGGACGTAGAGCTGTCACCCATGTCAGATGTCAGCGGCTACCCGGTATTGTTTATCGAGAAGATGAAACCGCTGGCGCTGGCCAGCAGCCAGGCAGTGCCGGACCGCATGGTGGGCCGCAGTGCGGCGTTTCGCCGCATGCTGCTGCTGGCACAGCGCGCTGCGCCGTCGGGGGTGGCGGTGCTATTGCAGGGGGAGTCGGGTACGGGTAAAGAAGGCCTGGCGCGGGCGATTCACGATGGTGGTGGCGCGGCACGGCCCTTTGTGGCGGTAGACTGCGCCAGCCTGACGGAAACCCTGCTGGAGAGCGAGCTGTTCGGCTACGAGAAAGGCGCGTTCACCGGCGCCACGCAGCGCAAGCAGGGCCTGGTGGAAGCGGCCAACGGCGGCACGCTGTTTCTGGATGAAATCGGCGACTTGCCCCCCAGCCAGCAGGTGAAACTGCTGCGCCTGCTGGAAACCGGCACCTTCCGCCGCGTGGGCGGTATCAACAGCATCCCGGCGCGCTTTCGGGTGATTGCCGCCACCCACCGCGACCTGGCGCAGATGGTGCGCGACGGCAGCTTCCGCGCCGACCTGTACTACCGGCTGGCGGTGTTTCCGCTGCGCCTGCCGCCGCTGCGCGAACGGCAAGAAGACATCCCGCTGCTGGCCGAGGCGCTGCTGGCACGCGTTGCGCCAGGGCGCAGGCTGGTGCTGTCGGCAGACGCGCTGGCATGGCTACTACAGCATCCCTTCCCCGGCAATATCCGCGAGCTGCGTAATATGCTGGAACGCGCCAGCCTGCTGTGCGACGGTGACTGCATCCAGCCGGAACACCTGTGGCTGGATACGCTGGCGGCGCCTGCGGCCAACCCTGGTGCCGGTTTCCATAGCCCGCTGCTACCGCTGGCCGGGCTGGAACAGCGCTATCTGGCGTGGGCACTGGCCAGCCACCAGGGCGACCGCGCCAGCCTGGCCGTGGCACTGGGCATAACCGAACGCACGCTGTACCGCAAGCTGGCCACGCTGCAGCAGGGCAGCGCTGGCACGCCAGATGCTACGCCTTGAGGGCATACCTCCAAGTTTGCGTTCGCCCGCCATGACCCGGCGGGCATTTTTTTGCCTGCCCCTGCCCGCTCAGCGCGGGTTGCGGCAGCGGGCAAACATATCCAGCGGGGCTTCGTACACGGCGGTTTTCACCCCCATCAGGCCCAATACGCTATGGAACAGGTTGTCCTGGCTGTAGCGCTGCTGGCTGCCCTGCTGCAAACAAGCCTGCTGCATGCCGGCGGCCTGCTGCCAGGCCGGCGAGAACCACGCCACCATGGGGATGTGCTTTTGCGCGTCTGGCGCCACCAGATACGGCGTGGCGTGCAGGTACATATTGTTTTCGCCCAGCGATTCGCCATGGTCGGACAGATAGATCATGCCGCCCGCCACGGCGGGCTCGGCTTGCAAGGCGGCGATGGTTTTGGCCAGGATGGCATCGGTGTACAGGATGGTGTTGTCAAAACCGTTGATGATGTCCTGCTGGCTGCACTTTTGCAGCTCGCTGGTGCGGCAGACCGGGGTAAAGCGCTCGTACGCCTTGGGGTAGCGCTTGTAATAGGCCGGGCCATGGCTGCCTTTCTGGTGCAGCACTATCACGGCATCGCCTTTGAGCGCCTTCAGCCGCTGCGGCAGGCCATCCAGCAGAATGTCGTCAAAACACTCGCCATCTGCACAGAAGGCCGGGTTCTTGTCGCCAAACACCATTTCGGTGGGCACGCGGTTACACACTTCTTTGCAGCCGGAATTATTATCGCGCCAGCTGACCTGTATCCCTGCCCGCTGCAGGATATCCAGCAGGTTCTCGCGGTGCTTGGCCTCGTCGGCGTCAAACTTTTCGCGCGGCAGGGACGAGAACATGCACGGCACGGAGATGGCGGTTTCGGTGCCGCAAGACCAGGTGTCGGGGTAGTTGATCAGGCCAGGAATGCGCGCCAGCTGCGGGTTGGTCTGGCGCGGGTAGCCATTGAGCGAAAAGTGGTCGCCACGGGCGGTTTCCCCCACCACCAGCACCAGCACGCGCGGCTTGCTACCGGCCGGCCACGGCGCGGTACGGCTGGCATCCTCCCCCACTTTTTGCAACACAGCCGGCTTGGCATTAACGCGCTTGATATACGAGCTGGTGGCTTGCAGGTAGTTGGTCGGGGTCAGTGCAAAGCGCAGCTCGCGGTTATTACGGAACAGCGAAGCAAAATCCTGATACCCCACCATGGCCACCGCCACCAGCACCCCGGCGCTCACCAGCAGTGCCACCACGCGGGCACCCAGCTCGCGCAGCGGTGGGCGGTACAGCACCGGTGTTTTCCACAACCACAGGCTGGGCAGGCCGCCCAGCAGCAAAACGGTGAGCACCATCTTGATGGTTAGCAGGTCGCGCACCTCCGCCCCATCGGTTTGCATGGCGTTGCGCACCATATTCATGTCGATCAGCACACCGTACTGGCTCATGAAATAACTCACGCCCGCCGTGGTCAACAGCAGGGCTGTCAGCAAGGGCTTGCCTACCCAGGGCCACACCAGCAGCTGCAGTAGCAGGCTGAAAAAGGCGGTGAGCAGCACAAACGCCAGGCCCAGCATCTTCACGCCATGGCCATCCAGCGGGCTGACGATGGCAAACAGGCGCTGCCAGAAGGGCATATTGAAAAACAACACTAGCAGCAAGGCCACGCCAGCCGCCAAAACCTCGGCACGCAGGGGGCGAAATACGCTTGTTTTCATTTGTACTTTATTAATATTTCATATTGTGGGCAGCAGGATACCCAAGATCACGGCAGTGAAACAAATCAATCTTAAGTGCGGCTTACGCCACGCCAGAGCGGCCTGCTCTTTATGCCAGCCAGCGCGTCATCACGCCGTCACCTGACACACATCTTGCTGTCACATGCAGCACGCAGCATGGCGCTATCTGCTACGCCGGAGCGCACCATGAGCCACCGCTACCGCACTATCTGGCTATCTGATGTCCACCTGGGCACCAGTGGCTGCCAGGCCAGCTTTCTGCTGGATTTCCTCAAACACCACGAGTCAGACACGCTGTATCTGGTGGGTGACATCATCGATGGCTGGCAGCTGAAAAAATCCTGGGGCTGGAAGCAAAGCCATAACGATGTGGTGCAAAAGGTACTGCGCAAGGCGCGCAAGGGCACACAGGTCATCTACGTACCCGGCAACCACGACGAGGCGGCACGGCAATACTGCGGCCTGGACTTTGGCGGCATTGCCATCCGCCAGGAAGCCGAACACCTCACGGCAGATGGCAAACGCTTGCTGATCATCCATGGCGACGAGTTCGACGGCGTGATCCAGCACGTGAAATGGCTAGCCTATGTGGGCGACAGCCTGTACACGGTGATCCTGCACCTGAACCGCTACTACAACTGGCTGCGGCAAAAGCTGGGGCGGCCGTACTGGTCGCTCTCGCAATACCTGAAGCACAAGGTGAAGAACGCGGTGAACTTCATCAGCGACTTCGAGCAGATTCTGGCCGACGAAGCCCGCCGCCGTGGCTTTGACGGCGTGATCTGCGGCCACATCCACAAGGCCGAGGTCAAAGACATTGGCGGGGTAATCTACGGCAACTGCGGCGACTGGGTGGAAAGCCTGTCCGCACTGGTCGAACACGCCGACGGCCGGCTGGAAGTGGTGTACTGGACCAGCCAGGCCAGTGCCGCCGCCGTACCGGCCACGATCGCGGCCCAGCCGGTACGCGACAGCACGCTGGAGGAGGCTGAAACATGCGCATCATGATCGTCACCGACGCCTGGTACCCGCAGGTTAACGGCGTGGTACGCAGCATAGTCGAAACCGTGCGCGAGCTACGGGCACTGGGCCACCAGGTGGCCATGGTCACACCGCAAGGCGGCGAACATGACGAGGGCGATGGTTTTCTTACCCTGCCCTGCCCCACCTACCCGGATATCCGCCTGTCGCTGCTGCCCTACCGCAAAACCGCCACCCGCCTGGCCGAGTTTGCCCCGCACGCGGTGCACATTGCTACCGAAGGCCCGCTGGGCATGGCTGCTCGGCGCTGGTGCCGCCGCCGCAGCCAACCTTTCACCACCGCCTATCACACGCGCTTTCCCGAATACATCCACGCACGCACGCGGCTGCCGCTGGCCATCAGCTACGCCTGGATCCGCCGTTTTCACAACGCTGCGCAGGCGGTCATGGCGCCCACACCCGCCAGCGTGGCCGACCTGAAAGCCCGTGGCTTTCACAATGTCGTGCTGTGGAGCCGCGGTGTAGACACCCTCACCTTCAGCCCCGGCGAGCGCGAGCGGCTGGACACGGCGCCACCGCGCTTTGTCTACGTTGGCCGCGTGGCAGTAGAAAAGAATATCGAGGCGTTTCTGCAGCTGGACCTGCCCGGCAGCAAATGGGTGGTCGGCGAAGGCCCGCAGCTGGCCGAGCTGCAGGCGCGCTACCCGGCGGTGCACTTTGCCGGTGTGTTCCCGCAGGCCGAGCTGGCACGCATCTACCGCGCAGCAGACGTATTTGTGTTCCCCAGCCGCACCGACACCTTTGGCCTGGTACTGCTGGAAGCCATGGCCTGCGGCACCCCGGTAGCGGCCTATCCGGTAGCCGGCCCGCTGGATGTGGTGGGCAATAGCGGTGGCGGCGTACTGCACGACGACCTGAAAACCGCCTGTCTGCAAGCGCTGTCGCTAGACCGCCAACACGTGCGCCGTGTGGCAGAGGGCTTCTCCTGGGCCGCCGCCACGCTACAGTTTGAGGCGCAGCTGCACGCCCGCCCGGTAGGCGAGCAGGAAGGCATGGCCTTTACCAGCGGCGGGCGCTAGCCGCATATGAAAAAACCGGCCACACCGGGTGGATACCCGGGTGAGCCGGCTTAAAGGTTGGCCGCAGCGCTAGTACTCCAGTCCCAAGTTAAAGTAGCCGGTGAGCTGGCCTTGCTTGCCATGCCCCACGCCCATGAAAACCGGCCCCAGAATGGTATCGGCCCCCACAAATAGCGAACCGGCAGGCAACCAGCGGGTATCTTGCGCCAGCGGCAAGGTCGCCCATACCCGCCCTACCTCGGCCGATGCCCCCACGTACAAACCGGAGCCCAGCGCCGACGGCAGGCTGGACACCCGCCACGACACCATGCCACGGGCAAAAGCCATCTGGTGCCCCAGCAGCTCGCCGGGCTGGTAGCCGGATACGTTACGGAATCCCCCTAGCTCGAACACTTCGGCCGCGTCGTTCTTGTCGCTGTAACCACCACGCAGGGTAAAACGCCAGCTGATATCGCGACGATCAGTGGTGACGGTGTCGAGCATGAACGACGCACTGGGTTGCGGGTTGGCGTCGTCGGTGCGGTGCAGCGGCTTGCGCGCTTCCAGCTGCACGGCAAAACCATTGCGTGGCCAGCGCGGGTTGTCCAGTTGGTCCAGCACCAGCTTGCTGCGCAAACCTTGCTCACGGGCCTTGGCGTCGCTCAGGTCCAGCATGCCGCCAAAACCGGTACCCAGCGCCAGGCTGTCGCGGCTGGCGTACCAGCCATTGCGCCACTCGCCCAGCTTGCCCAGGCTCAGGCCGGCATCCAGGTTAACGGTATTGGTCTGCCGGATCAGCTCCGCCGTGGGCTGGTGGCCATCGACATACAGGCTGTAGCGCTTCTCGCGCTGGCTACTGCCCAGGCTCAGGAAAACGGGCGAGTTGGCATTCAACGGCTGCTGCCACTCGGCGCGAAAGGTCGGCTCCTCGCCCAGTTTGGCCTCGCCCAGCAAGCTGCCACCGCGGCTATTGAGCCAGCTGCGTCTGAACTCGCCCAGCAAGGAAAAAGTCGCATCACCCTGCGAGCTGCTGCGCAGCTCCAGGCCGCCGCGCACATAGTTTGGCCCGGTATGGCGCTCTTGCAGATGCACATCGGCCACGTGCTGGCCTTCCTGCTGGCGCAGCGTGTAGTCCAGCTTGTCCAGGTCGCCTTCAGCAAACACTTCGCCCAGTTTCTGGTGCAATGCACCCAACCCCAGGCGGCTGCCAATCGACAATTTTTGCTGCATGGCCTGCGGGTCGACAAAGTCAAAACTGCCGGCCACATTGATGCGGTCGATACGCGGGCGCTCGCCCTGTGCCCGTGTCTGCTGCCAGGCGGCATACTGGTCGGGGGGGCTGGCCAGGGCCGCCAGCTGGGGGGCAATGGCACGTGCGGCCAACCTGCCCGCCTCGATAATCGCCGCGTTATCGCCAAAGTCGGCAGGTGACACACCATCGAGCTGCGGGCGAATCAGGATATCCTGCGGCCCCAGCTTGGCCAGGGATTCGCGGCTGTTGCGCGCCACCATCAGGTAGGTGGTCTGGTCCAGCACGTCCAGAAAGTTACCCAGCTGCTCGCGCGCTACCGGCGGCGTACCCACGTCGATCACGATCAATACATCGGCGCAGCGGCCTTTCAGCTCTTCCACCGGCAGCTGGCGCGCCATGCCGCCATCTACCAGTATGCGATCGTCGGCCTCTACCGGTGCAAACATGCCCGGCACTGCCATGCTGGCACGCATGGCCAGGCTCAGGTCGCCACGGTCAAACACCACGGCATCACCGGTCTCCAGGTCGGTCGCCAGGGCGCGAAACGGAATGCTGAGCCGGTCAAAGCTGGCTTCGTTGCGTGCACGGGTCAGCTGGCGAATGAACAGGTCAATGCCCTGGGCGTTGATCGCCGCCTTGGGCAGCCGCCATTTGCCATCACGAAAGCCCACGGTGAGGTCAAAGTAATTGCGGCTGTCGCTCTGCTTGCGGTTGTACGGCACGTCCTGACGGCGCGGCCGGCCGGAGAGCAGGGTTTCCCAGTCGGCCTCGGCAAACTGCCGCTCCAGCTCGGCCAGCGGCTGCCCGCTGGCGTAGGCCCCACCGATCAGCGCCCCTGCCGAGGTGCCCGCCATACAGGCGATGGGGACGTGTAACTTTTCCAGCTCCTGCAGCACGCCCAGGTGGGCAAAACCGCGGGCGCCGCCGCCGCCCAGTACCACCCCGATACGCGGTGCTACCGGCTCGGCAGCCCAGACCTGCAGTGTCTGCAGACAAAGCCAAGCGGCCAACAGTACTTTCATCGTGCTCCTCATGGCGGTCAACGTACGCTGCGTACCAGAATATCCGGCTGGCGGCAGCTGCGGCGCTCGCTGGCCAGTACATCATCACCGCACGGCCGGCCCTGGCGGCCCTGCTTGTCGGTACACAGATAGATTTCTTTCAGGAAGCGCCCCCCCCCGCTGCACGATACCGCCAGCGCACGCGTACCCAGCCAGGGGTTGGCCGCCTGCAGCTCGGTTTTCAGCTCGGTCAGGGTTTTACGCAGCGGCTGTACCGGTGCCTGATAGGCTGCTGGCACCACCAGTCTGGCTTTCAGTCCTGCAGCCAGCTCGTGATAGGCCGCCTGTCCCAGGCCACTGCAGGTGCCGTGCTTTTCCCACTCGTGGCGGTATAGCTTGCGGCTGGGGTACAAGCCGGCAAACTGCTGCTGCATGCCCTCATCAAAACGCTCGCGGCTGCAGTCTGCCGGGTAGCCGCGCTGGTACTGTGGCCACAGGCCATGCAAGACAAAACCATACTGGCGACTACACTGCTCGCGGTCGTCCGGGCGCGCAGCACAGTAATCGGGCGACCACGACAGGGCCATCACGTAATAGTCGAACTGCCCTGGCGTACCTGCCGCATGGGCAGCGGGGGCAAGCAAGGCAGACAGCAAGGCAATCAGGAAAACGCGCATGGGTAGCTCCGGCAGGCTGGGGCAAGGTGACCCCTTGGGCAAGCCTACAGTGTAACGGCCTGCCCGCGTACCATGCCATCAGCTTGATGGCACGCGGGGCACAAAATCACGGGCACAAGGGGCAAGTGTAGGGGCATAATTGTGAAAAACATCTTAAACCTCATGATTTTTAAAGGAAAACCATAGAAATGCGCGCAAAACTTCGCAAGGCAGGCATGACGCTACTGGGCTTGTTTGCCTTGGGCGGCAGCCTGCTACTGGACTACTACCTGCCCGAACACGCCATTACCACCATTACCGGTGTAGAAGTCAAACTGGCGGACAAAGACGGCCCCATCAGCAAACAGAACCCGGCCGACCAGCCTGTACGCGATATGTACCTGATCTATACCCAGCACGCGATCGACGATGTGCGCGTTTACCGCAACGAAGACACCGGCTGGGGCTGGCCGCTGTACTTCAAGTTTGATGCATCCGACGTACAAGCCACGGCACGGGCACTGGAAAACGCCCGCCAGCCCGCCCATATCTCGTCGTATGGCTGGCGCATCAATATGTTCTCGCTCTACCCCAATATCACCAGCATCCGCCTGGCGCAGGCCGACGACAGCACCTGGAGCGCGATCCGCTGGCTGGCGTTTAGCCTGTGGGGGGGGCTGCTCATCCTGCTGGCACGGCTGACCTGGCGCTGGACCCGCCCGGTAGTCAAAGATGGCGACCTGATAAGCTAAGCGCTGCAAACCACGCCAACGCCGCCAGCCGGTGTTGGCGACAGACATGAAAAAAGCCCCGCAAGCGGGGCTTTTTTTATTGCCAGCAAAATGGCAACCGATATTACATCGGCTGGATTTTGGTAGCTTGTGGGCCTTTTTGACCCATGCCGGATACATAGCTTACTTTCTGACCTTCAGCCAGGGATTTGAAGCCGTTGCCCTGGATTTCGGAGAAGTGAGCGAACAGGTCGTTGCCGCCTGCGTCCGGAGTGATGAAGCCAAAGCCTTTTGCATCATTGAACCATTTAACGGTACCGGTTTCCATTTTGTCTTCCTTTTGAAAAAACGTAAAAAATTAGGCGAAATGCCTGTCAGCGAAATAATCAAGAAGGGACCGGATGAAACAATGGAGTACCGCTTTTGAAGTGGAACAACTCTGAACTTTGGATCAACTAGCTTGAAATCTTGCTTCAGCACGTTATACGCACTAAGCCTGTGCCCGGCAAGCGATTTCGGTTTTTTATTTTTGGCCACGGCCCGCTATGCATTTTAAAACCATACATCACGGGCCATGGCTGCAACACCTTTCGCCATGACACCCGCCACACGCCAGGGCAGGCTTACGCCAGTGTCAGCACCACCGGTGTGTGGTCGGACGGGCGCTCCCATTTGCGCGGGGTTTTGTCGATCACGCAGCCAGTGGCGCGCGACTTCAGGCTGTCGGTAATCAGGATATGGTCGATACGCACGCCCATATTGCGGCGGAACATCATGGCGCGGTAATCCCACCAGCTGTATTGCTTGTCTTCCTGGTTGAATAGCCGAAAGCTGTCCGACAAACCCATGCCAATCAGGCGGCGGAAGCTGTCGCGCTCTGGCGTAGTGCACAGCACCTGTTCGCGCCAGCCTTCCGGGTCGTATACATCGCGGTCTTCCGGGGCGATGTTGTAGTCGCCCAGCAGGGCAAAATCCGGATAGCGGGCCAGCTCGCTGGCCACGTAGCCTTCCAGTGCGGCCAACCAGCCCAGCTTGTACTGGTACTTGGGCGAATCCACTGCCTCGCCATTCACGAAATAGGCACAGATCACGCGGACGCCATCAATGGTGGCGGCAATCACGCGGCGCTGTTCGTCTTCATAGCCTGGGATGCCCTGCACCACATCGCTGATGGTGCGGCCATTTTTTACCAGGATGGCCACACCGTTATAGGTTTTCTGGCCAAACCACACAGCCTGATAGCCCGCAGCCTCGATATCGGCCAGCGGGAATACCGGGTGCTCCATCTTCAGCTCTTGCAGGCACAGTACATCGATGGGGTTTTCCGCCAGCCATTGCACCACATGCGGCAGGCGCACTTTCAGCGAATTGACGTTCCAGGTGGCTAGTTGCATGGGGCTCTCCCTTTGATAACAGGCCGACACCTTAGCGCGTGGCAAGCAGGCTGGCAACGCGGCTAATATTACAAACACACCACACCATCATCGCCAATAAAAGCAGCCACTTACCGGGACAGCCTGATTAATAAAATAGACACAAAACTTGCCAGCGCAGCAGTAGCCCGCCTAGAATGGCCCCATCGTCATCACCGGAAGCAGAAATTGTTTTCCAAAAAACCGCGCCAAACCGCGCAAAACCCGGGCACGCTGTGCCCCACCAATGCCGCCCACCGTGGCCGCCTTGCCCCGCTTGCCCAGAGCTTTGCCCTGCGCACACCCAGCTTCGCCCACCGCCATAGCCTGACCCCTGCCGACGAACCGGACACCCAGTCCGAGCCACCCCGTTAGCGCCCCTCGCTTCTGCCCTCTTTCCTGCAGTAACGATTGAATCATGGCCTGCCGCCGCGCCTGTTGCACGGTAGCAGCCAGTAACGCCTTGCCGCCCGCATGCTAGCTGCCCGCCTACGCGCACCACGGTACACGCCGTCGTGACGTTGGCCGCATGCTGCCTGCGCACGCCAGGGCAGACGAGTATTGGCTATGGATTTCCACAACTGGATCATGTACCTGGGCACCATTGTGCTCTTGATGCTGGCACCGGGCCCCGGCCCGCTGCTAACCCTGTCGC
>JAIXTB010000101.1 GCA_027484385.1 Neisseriaceae bacterium
AGGCGGCGCTGCGGCCGTCCAGAATGTAGCGTTCGGCGGCCTGCGCCAGCTCGGGGTCGTCCAGCAGCGCCAGGTGGGCGCCAAAGATCTCGCTTTCGGCGTGCGCACCGCGCTTGTCGGCCTGGGCCACATCGGCGGCCACGGCAGTGCGCACTTTTTGCAGGGCGGCGTTCAGTGCGGCCAACTCTGGCTCCACACCATGGCCGCGCTCGGGCACCGGACGCGCCTGCTCGGCCAGCAATACCAGCGTACCGACTGCCAGGCCGGGTGCGGCGCACACGCCGCCCAGCTTGCCGTCGTCACGGGTAGCCACTACCGCAGCAGGCGCCGGTGCGTGCCCGGCGTGCGTATGCGTTTGCAGCGCCTCGACCAGGGCGGCCAGGGCTGTGTCGGCATCGTCACCTTTGGCATACAGGGTAACCGTATCGTGTTCGCCCACTCCCAGACCCATCATGCTGACCACACTGCGTGCATTGGCGCGCTGGCCGGCAAAGCCGATCTCGAGATGGCTCAGATAGCGGCGGGCAACCGACTGCACCAGCGCACACGGGCGGGCATGCAGGCCACCTTCGTGCGCTACCACGGCGGTTACGGACAGTTCTGCGCCGTGGACGGCGTCAGGGCGGGAGAGAGCACCCTGAGCCGTCACGGTCAGAAAACACGACGCACCGGCTTCCACAAGTCCGGACGCGTCGAGGGAGAGAGCCATGTCGTCGCTGTTGGTAACCACCACGACGGTAATCAGCGAAGGCGCGCGGCGGGCCACGCTATCGATGTCGATCTCTACCAGCGGCTGGCCAGCGCGCACCTGCTGGCCTTTTTGCACGCGGGTAACAAAACCGCTGCCGCCCAGTTTCACGGTGTCGATGCCGATATGCATCAGCACCTCGGCACCGTTGGCCGCACGCACGGTAACGGCGTGGCCGGTACTGGATACCTGGCTGATTTCGCCATCGCACGGCGCCAGCAGGGTGGAAGACAGCGGTTCAATGGCCAGACCCTGGCCCATCAAGCCACCGGCAAACACCGGGTCGGGTACAGCGGACAGCGGCAAAACCACGCCGGACAGCGGCGCTTGCAGGGTAACGGTTGCAGACATCGGGTTTCCTTCTCTCTGAAAGCGCGCACGCTGCCCCGCAGCCATGCGCGTAAGTCATGCTGTATACGTGCCGCGGGTCATGGCCCCGGCATCGGGATCGTGTTATGGGTGTGGCCAAACCGGCCGGGCGGCCGCCCGGCTGGCACGGTTTATACCGTGAGGGTTTCTTTTTTCAGGTGGCGCGGCGTGTCCGGGTTCAGACCGCGCGCTACCGACAGGCGGGCTGCCATCAGGTAGAAGCTCTGGATGGCCAGCAGCGGGTCCAGCGCTTCGTCACCGGCGGTGGCCAGGGTGAGGTTGCGGCTGACCACATTGGCCGGTGCGGCCAACAGTACATTGGCACCACGGCCACGCATTTCCTCTGCCAGGGCCACCAGGCCGGCTTGTTCCGGGCCACGCGGGGCAAAAATCAGCAGTGGGTAGCCATCGTCCACCAGCGCCATCGGGCCGTGCTTGATTTCGGCACCGGAGAAGGCTTCTGCCTGGATAACGCAGGTTTCCTTGAACTTCAGCGCGGCTTCCAGCGCCACGGCAAAACCCAGGCCACGGCCTACGACCATGATGCGTTCGGCCGGTACCAGTACGTCCAGCGCGCTGCTCCAGTCCTGGCGGGTGGCGTCGGTCAGGTGCTCGGGCAGGTCGTTCAGCGCGGCCAGCAGGGCGGTGTCCTGCTGCCAGTGCGCCACCAGGCGGGCTACCGCAGACAGGGTGGCAATATAGCTTTTGGTCGCGGCCACGCTTTTTTCTTCGCCGGCGCACAGCGGCACCGACCATTCGCAGGCGGCGGCCAGCGGGGAATCGGGCTTGTTGACCAGCGCCACGGTACGGGCACCGGCCTGGCCCAGGGCGGTCATGGTGTCGATCAGGTCAGGGCTGCGGCCGGATTGCGACAGGGCCACGGCCAGCTGGCCTTTTACATTGAGCGGTGCTTGATGCAGCGTGAGCAGCGACATGGGCAGCGATACCACCGGCGTGCCGGTGCGCTGCATCGCCAGGTAGGCGAAATAGTTGGCCGCATGGTCCGAGCTGCCGCGCGCCACAGTCAGTGCCAGCTGTGGCGGCGCTATGGCCAGTTCGCGCGCCAGGACAGCCAGCCCTTCATCGGCATACATATGCTGGGCAGCTACCGCCTGGGCGGCAAACAGGGCTTCATCAAGCATTAACGAGCTCAAGACACTCTCCTTCTACGAATACGCGTTGCAACTGCAGGTTTAAATCCATCACCACGATGTCGGCCCACGCGCCCTCTTGCAGCCTGCCCCGGTCGTGTACGCCCAGATAGTCGGCGGGGTACAGCGAGAGCCGGTTGCTGGCACTGGCCAGCGGCACACCGATCTCTACCAGGTTGCGCAGCGCCTGATCCATGGTCAGGGTGCTGCCTGCCAGCGTACCGTCGGCCAGGCGTACACCGCCCAGGCACTTGGTCACCGTTTGCGAGCCCAGCTTGTACTGGCCATCCGGCATGCCGGCTGCGGCCGTGGAGTCGGTCACACAGAACAGCCGCGGTATCGCCCGCATGGCGGCGTGCATGGCACCGGGGTGCACGTGCAGCAGGTCCGGTATCAGCTCGGCGTACTCGGCATGCGCCAGCGCGGCCCCTACCATGCCCGGCTCGCGGTGGTGCAGGCCGGTCATCGCGTTAAATAAATGGGTAAAACCACTGGCGCCGTGTTCCAGCGCCTTCACCCCGTCTTCGTAGCTGCCCAGCGTGTGGCCCAGCTGTACGCGTACCCCCTGGCGGCTTAGCTCGCGGATCACTTCCATGTGACCGGCCACTTCGGGCGCGAGGGTTACCAGGCTGATGGGGGCCAGCGAACGGTAATGGTTAATCTCTTCCATCGCGGCTTCCACCGCGTTGTCCGGCTGCGCACCGAGCTTGCCCTTGTTGATGTAAGGGCCTTCCAGATGCACACCCAGAATGCGTGCGCTGCCGGGCTGGCGGCTGCGGCTGGCGTCGCCCAGGGCCGACAGCACGGTGGCCAGGGCTTCGCGCGGCGCGGTCATGGTAGTCGCCAGCAGCGAGGTGGTGCCAAAACGCGCATGGGTACTGGCCACATGCTGGGCGGCACGCCCTGCTTCCATGATGTCTACCCCGCCACCGCCATGCACGTGCAGGTCGATAAAACCCGGCAGGATATAGCGCTCAGCCTGGCCGGCTGCGGCCAGGCGGCCTTGTATGGCGGCAATCTTGCCGTCGTCACCTATCTGCAGCTCGCCGTCCATCCAGCCTGCGCTGGTCAGCATGCGGCCTTGCAAAACTCGTGTTGCGTTCATCGTCTCAGTTCAGCCACAAAGTCGTAGTAATCGTTACGACACCAGGTGTCAGTCAGCTCGATGGCTACGTTATCTGCCGTGTAGCCGATACGGGTAATCAGCAGCATGGCCTCGCCCGGCTTGATACCGGCAATGGCAGCAATATCCGGGTTCGCATTCACCGCACGGATATGCTGCAGCGCCCGCACTATCGGGTGGCCCACGGTATCCAGGTAGGCATACAGCGAGCTACCCACCGCCTGCGGGTCTGGCAGATAGGTCAGGGGCAACGAGCTTTGCTCGATGGCCATCACCACACCGTCTGCCAGGCGCTGGCGTTTTAGCCTGGCTACCTGGGCATTTGGCGACAAACCCAGCTTGATCACTTCTTCGTGCGTGGGCGTGGCAATACCACGCGACAGCCACACTGACGAAGGCTCGAAACCCTTCATCTTCAACATTTCGGTAAAACTGGTCAGGCGCGACAGCGGCTGCTCCAGACGCGGGGTAATGAAGGTCCCCGAGCCATGGCGGCGGCGAATCAGGCCTTGCTCCAGCAACACATCCAGCGCCTTGCGCGCGGTCACACGCGAGATGCCCAGCTCTTCGGAAAAGGTGCGCTCCGAAGGCAATGCTTCATCCGCCTGCCACCAGCCGGCGTGTATGGCTTCGGCCAGCTTGCGAGAAAACTGCAAGTACAAAGGCGTAGTGGAAGTCTCTTCCGGCTTTAATGCATTCCAGCGGCTATCCATATGGCTACCCTGCAAGTGGTCATTCAAAGGTGCCATTGTAGAACCCTGTGTTTTCCTGCCGAAGCACAACAGGCCGTTCCACAGGCGCAAAAGTAATACCACTACAACACCACGTCAATACCAATCTAGCCATTTGTCGCACAACTGCAAGAAATGCAACACCCTGAAATGTCTTGCTTTGTCGCAGCACACTTCTCGCTGCAGTGCAAAATGCCATCTGTTTGCAAAAAATTGGCATTTTTATGACCACAAAGTGGTATCAATCTGGTTCCTTAAAAAGGCAATAAAAAAAGCCTGCAATCAGCAGGCTTTGGCAGAAGCGCGACAGATATCAGCCATCGGCACGTGGCTTGGGGCGCCAACCGATCAGCACCACCGCCAGCACGATAATGCCCATGGCGCCCATTTCATGTACGCCCACATGCTCGTCCAGCAGCCACACCCCCAGCAAAACGGCAATCACCGGGTTCACGTAGGCATAGCTGGTGGCCGCCGCCGGGCTCACCGTTTTGAGCAGAAACAAGTAAGCGGTGTACGCCACCATGGAGCCAAAAAACGCCAGATAGGCCACGGCCAGCCAGCCGGCCAGCGGCGGCGTAGCCAGCAGCTGCTCACCGGTAGCCGCACTGCCCAGCAGCAGTGCCAGGCCGCCAGACAGCATCATCACCGCACTGGACATCAAACCCTTGGGCTGCACCAGATGCTTGCTCCAGGCCGAGCCAAAAGCCCAGCCCGCCGAGGCAAACAACAGCGCGGCGGCGCCCGCCGGCGAGGCCTGCAGGTTGGCGCCCATATTCAGTACCACCATGCCGGCAATGCCCAGCAGGATGCCAGCCACTTCCATCTTGCGCGGCACGTGGCCAAAGAAACGGGCAAACAGGGTGGCAAACAGCGGTACGGTGGCCACCACCAGCGCCGCCACGCCGGACGACACGTCTTTCTCTGCCAGGGTAACAAAGCCATTACCGATCGCCGGCATCAGCACCCCCAGAATGGCGCCGCCACGCAGCTCCTGCCAAGTCGGATTGGCCTCGCCACGCCAGCGCAACCAGGCGTACATCAACGCCCCCGCCACCGTGAAGCGCACGCCGGCCATCATGAACGGTGGCCAGTACTCCACACCGATGCGGATAGCAAAATAGGTCGAGCCCCAGATGACATAGAGAGCAAAAAAAGCGGCGAGCAGCTTGAGCTGGTGGGTACTGAGCGTCATGGCAGGTTTCCTGTGTAGACCCGCAACATGCCTGCTGTACATGACGATTACAAGAGATGAAAACTGAAAAGCCTGTTCTGGGTGGGGCAAG
Organism: Neisseriaceae bacterium; assembly: GCA_027484385.1. Classification (GTDB taxonomy): domain Bacteria; phylum Pseudomonadota; class Gammaproteobacteria; order Burkholderiales; family Chromobacteriaceae; genus Vogesella. The sequence goes on from JAIXTB010000101.1 coordinate 5,409, forward strand.
GCAAGGCTTTCGGCACGTATGGCCTGATGGCTGGCGTCAGAACAGTTTGGTAACCATCACATGGCAATACTGGCGCAGCGTCACCGTATTAAAACCCGCCTTCTGGTAAAAGCGCAGCGCAGGGTTATCAGGATGCACGCTAAGCGAAACCTGGGCATAGCCGCGGCAGGCCGCCTGATGCAGCAGCGCCGACAACATTTGCCGCCCGTAGCCACGCTGGCGAAACTCCGGCTCCAGCGCCATGCCCAGCTGCGGCGTAAAAATATCCACGTATCCCAGGCCGACATCTTCCGGCAACAGGCGCAACCAGCATGCACCGACATCCCGTGACGCCAGGCGTGCTACCAAGCCCAGGTCAAAAGGGGAGCCCCAGTCACTGCAACTCTCCACCACAGCAGGTTCATGGTGATGTGCCGTGTCGGGCTGTGCTGCAGTTGGCGCAGTCCATGCGGCCAACTGCAGCCAGCGGTGCAGCTGCTCGTGGTCAGAATCAAGCAGTGGGCGTAAGGAAAGCATGCGGGGCCATTAGCAGGGTGTTAACTAAAAAAGCTTATACCACTGCTTATAAAAATTACAAATTATTAAATGTCATGGGCATTAATAAATTCAATATTATCGTTACCCGCGTCGTCAGGCTGGCTGCAGCGCGTAGCCCGGCGCAGCAATGCCCGGCCATAACTCATAAAGCACTTGGACCTTGTCCAGGCCGCCACGCCTGGGGCTGGCCGGTATGCCCAGCATCATGGCGGCGGCAATGCTCAGCTCGCCCGCCAGGTTTCTGGGGCCACGGTCGGCCACCACACAGTCCACGCTTTTACCCTGGTAACTCACCCGCGCCAGGCAGCCACGCACAATGCCCCGCGTGTGCTGCACCACCAACGGTGGCACCACAATATAGGGCTCGGTCGCCGAATCGACATACGCTGCCGGGTCGTCCGCCGGCATGCCGGGGTGGCGATACCAGGTCATCGACGCGATGATGCCGCCGGGAAACACCTTGGGTTCGTTGTCGGTATCGAGAATGACAATATCGCGCGCCCAGTCGTGCAGGCACACCACCTTGCCATTCACCCGGCGCATGCCGCCGTGAGCCAGCCATGCCAGCCCTTGGTCATCCTCACGGTACGCTGCCGGGGCGCCGTGCTGGCCGTTGGCGCCATCAGCATCAATATCGGCATCGGCCATGAAATACACCCGTCCGCTGGCGTCTTGCCAGATTTTGCACTCGTCACCTTCGCCAGTAATCACGCCCAGCAATTCGTCCATGACGGTCTCCCGTTAACAGGTAGCCCCGGTGGGGCTACTGTTTTCGGGATGGCACGTTGGCAGGTGTTCTATACAAAGGAAAGCCGACGCCAAGGCAAAAAAGCAGCCTGAAATATAAAATCAAAATCAGACTCGATAGATGTAAAAAGAGCAGGCCGCGCGGCCTGCCCTGCTTGTCTTGCCTTGCCATCCCTTGCCGTGCGGCCAACCTTGGCCGCACGCCCTACGCGTTGTAACCCAGGTTGGGTGCCAGGTCGCGCTCGGCCTGCGCCACGCTCACGCCACGGCGGGTAGCGTAGCTTTCCACCTGGTCGCGGGCGATCTTGCCCACGCCAAAGTAGCGGCTGTCGGGGTGGCTGAAATAGAAGCCGGATACCGCGGCGGTAGGCAGCATGGCGTAGCCTTCGGTCAGCGTCATGCCGATGGCCGGCGCGTTCAGTAGCTCGAACAGCTCGCGCTTCACCGTGTGGTCCGGGCAGGCCGGGTAGCCTGGCGCCGGGCGGATACCCACGTATTTCTCGTCGATCAGCGCCTCGTTATCCAGGCTTTCACCCGCCGCGTAGCCCCAGAACTCGGTGCGCACGCGGTGGTGCATCAGCTCGGCAAAGGCCTCGGCAAAGCGGTCGGCCAGCGCTTTGAGCAAGATGGCGCTGTAGTCGTCGTTAGCCGCTTCGAAACGTGCCACATGCGGGTCGATACCCAGGCCCCCAGTCACGGCGAAGGTGCCGATATAGTCCTGCACACCGCTGTCAGCCGGGGCGATGAAATCGGCCAGCGCCCAGTCAGGGTTGGCCGCAGAGCCGTCCTTGGTGGCTTTGGCCAGCTGCTGGCGCAGGCCGACCCAGGTCATCAGCGGTGCGCGGGTGTCGGGGTCGAGGATCTCGATATCGTCCACGTCCACGCTGCGCGCCGGGAACAGGCCGATCACCGCATTGGCCTGCAGCCATTGCTCGCTGATGATCTGCTGCAGCATGGCCTGGGCGTCGGCCCACAGGCTACGGGCGGATTCGCCCACGATGTCGTCGTCCAGAATGGCGGGGAAGCGGCCGGCCAGCTCCCAGCTCTGGAAGAACGGGGTCCAGTCGATAAAGCGCGCGATCTCGGCCAGGTCGTAGCGCTCGAAGCGGCGCACGCCCAGCCATTTTGGCGCGGGCGGCACATAGCCGGCCCAATCGATACGGTGGCGCGCCTCGCGCGCCTGTGCCAGCGGCAGCAGCTTGGCGTCGCCACGGCCTTCGAAAATGGCACGTGCCTTGGCGTAGTCGTCGGCCACTTCCTGCACAAAATTATCACGCAGGGTGTCGGACAGCAGGTTGGAACACACACCCACGGCCCGGCTGGCATCCGGTACGTAGATCACCGGGCCGCTGTAATGCGGGGCGATTTTTACCGCAGTGTGCACGCGGCTGGTGGTGGCACCGCCAATCAGCAGCGGGATATCAAAACCCTGGCGCTGCATTTCTTTTGCCACGTGCGCCATTTCTTCCAGGCTAGGGGTAATCAGGCCGGACAGGCCGATAATGTCGGCCTTGTGCTCGCGCGCGGCGTCCAGAATGGTCTGGCACGGCACCATCACGCCCAGATCGATCACCTTGTAGTTGTTACAGCGCAGCACCACACCCACGATGTTTTTGCCGATATCGTGTACGTCGCCCTTCACCGTGGCCATGATGAT
>JAIXTB010000305.1 GCA_027484385.1 Neisseriaceae bacterium
AGCTGCTGCAGCGGCACCACTCTGTCGTTATAAGTACTTGAAAAATCTTTCAAAATGGCCGACTGCGTATACATGCCGTAACCACCCAGCGTCATGGCTATGGCGATTAGCACAATCACCAGCACGGTCAGTCGCTGGCCGATAGTCAGGGCAGGCAGCATGGCAACGCTCCTAATTTCGATAAGTTTTGCAACTGGATTTTGCAAATTAAACTTATTGATATGTAGCGTCCGACATCAAGGCCGTCAATCGCAAACATGCACTATAGGTATTTTTACCTAGCCACACGCACTGCAGGGCTCGGGGCAGAAAAAGCCAGAATGGCACGCCAAAACGGGTAGAAATAGCAGGGGCTGCCCCCGATGTGGCACCGCCGAAATAAAATACCAATCCAATACCAAATAAACACCAAAAACCTGGTCGCAGCCGGGCTACAGATTACCCAAAAGACATGCCCGCATAAAAAAACCCGCCACCGGGGCGGGTTGGGCTAGCAGCGGGTCGGCTCAGGCATAGTTGGCCGGGAACAGCGCACGCTCTACCGACTCGATCAGGATATGGATCACCTTGATATGCAGCTCCTGCACACGGTCGGCGTACTGGCCGCCGGGGGTGCACACATCGATATCGGCCAGGCTGCCGATCACCGAGCCAGGGCGGCCGGTGAGCGACACCACCACCATGCCGCGTTCCTTGGCGGCTTTTACCGCGGCCAGGATGTTCTTGCTGGTACCGCTGGTGCTGATGGCCAGCAGCACGTCGCCGGCGCCGGCGTGCGCTTCCAGGTAGCGCGAGAAGATGGCTTCGTAGCCGTAGTCGTTACCCACGCAGCTGATGTGGCTGGGGTCGCTGATGCTGGCGGCAGGCAAAGCACGGCGGTCGTTGCGGTAGCGGCCGGACAACTCTTCGGCAAAGTGCATGGCGTCACACATGGAGCCGCCATTACCGCAGCTGAACACGCGCCGCCCCTGGTTGAAGGCATTCACCAGCGCATCGCCGGCTGCCTCGATGGCAGACAGCGCCTGCGGGTTGGACAGCAGGGCATCCAGCGCGCTGCGGGCTTCGGTGAGGGTGGCAACAATATGCGGTTTCATAGGCTGGGCGTGTTCTGTATAGCTAGTCGATGCGGCATTTTACCCGTGCTTTGCCGCGCCATCACCCACCATCTGTACACAAATGGCGGCAAAGCGGAAAAAACCGCCTGCCAACACTACCAGTACAGCAGCTGGCGGCGATCCAGCCCGATAGCCAGCTGCTGGCCGGGCTGCGGCGCGCCCTGCCCCGCCAGCTCGCGCACGCCCAGCAGCAGCTGCCAGGGTTGGCCGCCGTCGCCTGCTACGGTAACGCGCCAGCCGTCGGCCTGCGCCTGGGCGGCCACGATATCGCGTCGTGGCTGGCCGGCCCCCAGCACAAAGGCCTGCGGCGGGATGGCATGGTCGTCGAACACATTGTCCAGCCCGACAAAGCGCGCCACCCAGGCGCTAGCCGGTGCCTGCAGGATGGCCTGCGGCGTGCCCTGCTGCACAATGCGCCCGGCTTGCAAAATGGCCACGCGCTGCGCCAGCGCAAAGGCCTCGTGGCGGTCGTGCGTCACCAGCAGCGCCGGCACCTGCAAGGCCGCCAGGTGGCGGCGCACGTCGGCCAGAAGCTGTTGTTTCAGGTGGGTATCCAGGCTGGAAAACGGCTCGTCCAGCAGCAGCAGGCGCGGCTGGCACACCAGCGCCCGCGCCAGCGCCACGCGCTGGCGCTCGCCGCCAGACAAGGTATGCACGGCCGCTTCGCCACGCCCGCCCAGCCCTACCGCGTCCAGCATCTGCAACGCTTGCTGGCGTGCGGCCTGCTTGCCCGTGCCGCGCTCTACCAGGCCAAACGCCACGTTGGCCGCGGCGTCCAGGTGCGGAAACAGCGCGTGGTCCTGAAACATCATGGCGATGTGGCGTTGCTCCGGCGGCAGCCGGGTAATGTCCAGCCCGGCCAGCTGCACGCGCCCGGCGTCCGGCTGCTGCAGGCCGGCCACCAGCGCCAGCAAGCTGGACTTGCCCTCGCCGGACGGCCCCAACAGCGCCAGCGTTTCGCCAGCGGCCACCTGCAGGCTGACGCCTTGCAGCACAGTGCGCCGGGCGTAGGACAGGGTCAGGTCAATCAGCTCGAGCATGATTTTTCTCCGGCCACTCGATGGCCACGAAGGCCAGCAGGGCAAACAGCATCAACAGACAAGACAGCAGCAGCGCCAGCTGCAGGTTGGCCGCACCGGGCCGCCCCAGATGCTGGTAGATCAGCGTGGTGAGCGTGGCCCACTCCGGCCGCGACAGAAACAGGCTGACAGCAAACTCGCCCACCGCCGTGGCGGCGGCAAAGGCCAGGCCACGGCGCAGCGCCGGACGCATCAGCGGCAGGCTGACACGGCAGAAGCTGCGCCACGGCGTAGCGCCCAGCGTGCGCGCCGCCTGTGGCAGCTGCGGCGGCAGCGCGGCAGCGGCCGACAGCACGCCCTTGGCCACAAAGGGGTAAGCCAGCAAGGCGTAGGCGGCAATCAGCAGCCACACACTGGCGCTGTACTGCGGGTACAGCAACAGCAGACCGAAAGCCAGACACACCGGCGACACCATGAACGGCAAAAACACCAGCGCGCGCAAAGCCAGCCAGCGCTGCGCCGCCCAGCCGTGGCACAGGCCCAGCAGCAGCGACAGCCCCAGCGCGGCGCCGGAAAAACGCAGCGTATTGCCCAGCGCATCGGCGACCTCGGGCGTAGCCAGCATGGCCCACACCGCCGCCTCGGCCTGCAGCGCGCGCCACACAATCGCCAGCAGCGGCAGCAGGCAGCATAGCGCCAACACCGCCAGCGCAGCTGCCAACAGCAGGCGCTGCGGCCAACCTTGTGCCGGCTGGCGCAGGGTGGGCGCCAGCCGCTGCGGGCGGGCCAGGCCGCGCTCCAGCGCGGCGTAAGCCAGCGCTACCGCGGCACCCACGCCCAGCGCCAGTAGCGCCAGCACGCCGGCGTCGGTCAGGTTCAGCTCGTAGGCCACCAGGGTATAGATCTCCACCTCTACCGTGGCGTAGCGCTGGCCGCCCAGCAGCAGCGCCAGGCCAAAGCCGGAAAAACAGTACAGAAACACCAGGCACAGCGCCGATGCCAGCCACGGCCGCACCACCGGCCACTCCACCCGCCAGAAGGTGCGCCACGGCGACGCGCCCAGCGTGCGCGCCACCGCCAGCCGGCTGGCCGGCACCTGCTCCAGCCCGTCTACCCCGGCGCGCACCAGCAGCGGCAGGTTATAGAACAGGTTGCCGTACAGCAGCAGCCACGGGGTGTCCTGCAAGTTGATGTCAGCCACACCGTGCGGGCCGAACAATGCCAGCACGCCCATGCCGGCCACCAGCGTGGGCATGACAAAGGGCAGCATGAGCAGCCGCAGCAGCAGGCGGCGGCCGGCAAAGTCGAAGCGCGCCAGCACCCAGGCCAGCGGCAGGCCGATCAGCAGCGCCAGCGCACAGGTGGCCAGCGCCTGGCCTAGCGACCATGCCAACCGCCACTGGATATAGCTGTCCTGCAGTAGCGCCAGGTTGAAACCGGCGTGCCCTTCCTGCAGCAGGCGCGCCAGCGGTGCGGCCACCATCAGCAGCAGGAAAGCCAGCGGCAACAAGGCTGGCAGGGTTCGGTAGCGGTTCATGGGCAAAGGTCAGCGTTGAGGGGTGAAGGTGATCTGGCGCGGTGGTGCGACAAAGGAGCAAGGGCGCCTGCGGCGCCCTTGCTACGCGCGACGGCGGCCAACGTTGGCCGCAGGCGCCAGGTACATCAGTTGGCCTGTTTCACCACCAGGCGGTTCCAGCGGCTAACCCAGGCGGCGGTTTTGCTGTTCATGGCCGCCAGGCTGGGGTTGCTGAACTTGGCCGGTTTCTGCGCGTGGGCAAACACCGGGTCGATGGCGGTGCCGGCCACGGCCGGGTACATCCACATTTTGGTCTGCAGGCCGGTTTGCACGCCGTCGCTACGCAGGAAATCCACAAACGCCTGCGCCGCTTGCGGCTCTTTGCCGCCTTTCAGCAGCGCCACGCCTTCCACTTGCAAGAACACGCCGCCTTTCAGCAGCAGGTTGGCGGTGGGCGATTCGCTGATTTTTTCCTTGCTGTAGAACACCTCGGCTGCCGGGCTGCTGGCGTAGCTCACCACGATGGGGCGGCTGCCGCCGTTGCGGCTGAAGTCGGTGTAGTAGGCCTCGCTCCAGCCTTTGCTCACTTTCAGGCCGTTGTCACGCACCTTTTCCCACCATTTGAAGGCACCCTCTTCGCCACGGTCGGCGATGGTGGCCAGCATAAAGGCCAGGCCGGTACTGGACGTAGCCGGGTTTTCTACCACCAGCAGGTCTTTGTAAGCAGGCTTGGCCAGGTCGTCCAGCGTGGCCGGCAACGGCAGCTTGGCCTTGGCAAACCAGGCTTTGTCGTAGTTCAGCGTCACGTAGCCGTAGTCCACCGCCACGGCGCCCGGCAGCACCGCGTCTTTCTCGGTGCGGCCAACCTTGCTGCTGGTAGGCGCCAGAATGCCGGCGGCGCTGGCTTTGGCGATCAGGGTGTTGTCGATGCCGTACACCACGTCGGCGATCGGGTTGGCACGGGTCAGGATCAGCTTGTTCAGCATCTCGCCGGCGTCACCGCCCTTGATGATGGACAGCTTCACGCCGTTTTGCTTTTCGAATTCGGCAATACGGTCTTTGGGCAGGCTGAACGAGCTGTGCGTCATCACGCGCAGCTCGGCGGCCAGGGCAGACAGGGACAAGCTGGCCAGCGCCAGCAGCAGTACAGACTTCTTCAACATTTCAGACATCCTCTTTTGGTGATGACGCAACCAAAAAAGAAAGCGGGACACGGGCAGATACCCATCACGCTCCCTCCGCTGGCATTATCCAGATCAGGTTCTGGGGTATGTCTCAGCCCGCACGCGCAGGCACCCCCGGTGATCGACCCGCGAGTATAGAGCTTTGTGTCACATTCGTTAACACCTGCCCGCCCCTGCTTCACACCCACCCAACAAATAACCGCCATACTTGATAGATAAATCTGTCAGGAGAACGCCATGCTTTTGCAGCGCCAACTCGCCAGCCTGGTCTTGCTACTGCCGCTGCCTGCACTGGCAGCCCCCATCGGCGAAGCCGGTGCCCGCCTGCTGCTTGGCCGCACCGGCTTTGGTACCCCACCTGCGCAGGTGGCCGCGCTGGCGCCGCTGGAACGCGAAGCCGCAGTAGACCGCCTGCTGGCCAGCCGCCGCAGCGAGCCCGCCAGCACCCCGCCAGACTGGGTAAACACGCCGCTACTGCACCCGCCACGCAAAGAGCTCAGCGAAAGCGAGAAAAAAGCCCTGCGCGATACCGAAACCCGGCGCGGACTGGCACTACGTGCCTGGTGGCTGCAGGAAATGGCCACCACGCCCAGCCCGGTCACCGAAAAGCTCACCCTGTTCTGGCACGGCCATTTCGTGTCTGGCCAGAACAAGGTGAAAAGCGCACAGCTGATGTACCGGCAGAACGCGCTGCTGCGCCGCGAAGCACTGGGCAACTTTGCCACCCTGCTGCACGACATCGCACGTGACCCGGCCATGCTGCGCTATCTGGATACGGCTGGCAGCCGCAAAGGCCAGGCCAACGAAAACTTTGCCCGCGAGGTGATGGAGCTGTTCACCCTGGGCGAAGGCCACTACAGCGAACAGGACATCCGCGAGGCCGCGCGCGCCTTTACCGGCTGGCAGCTGGACCCGGCCAGTGGCGAACCGGTATTCCGCCCGCGCCGCCATGACGACGGCCAGAAAACCGTGCTGGGCCGCAGCGGCACGCTGGACGGCGACGCGGTGCTGGACACTCTGCTGGCACAGCCGGCCACCGCCCGCTTCATCACCCGCAAGCTGTGGCTGTACCTGGTGTCCCCTACCCCGGATGACGCGACAGTGAACCGCTTGGCCGCCAGCTTTGCCCGCGACTACCAGATCAAGCCACTGGTACGCGCCCTGCTGCTGACACCGGCTTTCTGGCACAGCAGTGGCCAGCAGGTGAAATCCCCCGTAGAGCTGACCGTGGGCACTGTCGCCACCTTTGGCATCAGCGTGCCCGACTGGCAAGCGCTGGCGCAGCTTAACCGCCGCATGGGGCAAGACCTGTTCGATCCGCCCAATGTACGCGGCTGGCCCGGCGGCGACACCTGGATCAACAGCGACAGCCTGCTGCTGCGCAAACAGTTTCTGGACAGCCTCACCCGCCCCGGCAGTAACAAGCCACGGCCACAGATTGCGCCAGACTGGCTGCAGCAGTATCCGGCCGCCACCAGCTGGCTGCCCGCCCTGCCTGCGGCCAACCCGCTACCCGGCTCAGCCTCGCCCTTGTTGGCGCTGCGCCAGCTGCTGCAAGACCCGGCCTGGCAGCTGCAATAAGGACACCTCCATGCAAAGACGACAGTTTCTTGCCGCCCTCGGCGCTGGCCTGCTCACCGTGCAGCTACCCGGCCTGGCCTACGCCATCGCCCCGGCAGGCTATCAGCGCCTGCTGGTGCTGGTGGAGCTGAAAGGCGGCAACGACGGGCTCAATACCGTCATCCCCTACACCAGCCCCGACTACACCCGGCTGCGGCCAACCCTGGCCATTGCCCGCGAACAGGTGCTGCAGCTGGACGAACAACGCGGCCTGCACCCGTCGCTGGCGCCGCTGCTGCCACTGTGGCAAGCCGGCCAGCTGGCCATCGTGCAGGGCGTGGGCTACCCCGAGCCCAACCTGTCGCACTTCCGCTCTATCGACATCTGGGACACCGCCAGCAATAGCACGCAAACACTCAGCAGCGGCTGGCTGACCCGGCTGCTGCAGCAATATCCGGCCGGCGACGCCTTCGCCAGCGACGGCCTGATTCTGGGTAGCCACACACTGGGCCCGCTAGCCGGTGGCGCCCGCGCCGTGGTGCTGCGCAACGCGGCCGACTTTGCACGCCAGGCAAGGCTGGCACAGGCAGCAGCCCGCCAGAGCGGCAGCAGTGCGCTGGCCCACGTGCTGAAAGTGGAAGCCGACATCCGCCGCGCCGCCAGCGATATTGGCAAAATGCCCCCCGCCCAGCAGGCCATGGGCAGCATGCAAGACCCGGGCCGCATTCCGGATGCCCCCGGCAATTTCGGCCGTGCCGTGCAGACCCTGCTGGAAACCCTGGCTGGCGGCAGCCAGGTGGTGGTGGCACGGCTGACGCTGACCGGCTTTGACACCCACGCCGGGCAAACCGGCACCCAGCAACGGCTGCTGGGCGAGCTGGCAGAAGGGTTGGCCGCACTGCAGGCAGGCCTGGCGGCGCAAGGGCGCTGGGACGACACGCTGGTGATGAGCTACGCGGAATTCGGGCGGCGCCCGAAGGAAAACGGCAACCAGGGCACCGACCACGGCACGGCCAACAGCCACTTTGTGCTGGGTGGCCGCGTCGCAGGCGGCTTCTACGGCCAGGCGCCGCAACTGGCCGACGTCAACGATGGCAACCTGCCCTACGCTGTGGACTTTCGCCAGCTGTACGTCACGGTATGCGAAACCTGGTGGGGCAAACCCTCGGCTACGGTACTGGGCGGGCGCTTTAAGCCGCTGCCTTTGCTGCGCGGCTAATATGCTCGCCGCTGGCCACCCGGCATCACCGGGCCACGGCCAGCGCTTCGGCTAAAAAAACACCCCGCCTGGCGTACAAGCGGGGTGGATCGTGCCGCGCGGGCAGACATCAAACCTTGGGCAGAATGCCCATGCCCTGCAACAGGGGCAGCTCGCCCTGCAGAAAGTGCTGCGCCAGGCCCTGCAGGTGGGCGAGCTGGGCGTCGTCGCTTTCCAGCATCTTGCCCTCGTGCACCACGCGCTCGCGGTTGTGCTGCAGCAGCGCGTGCACGTAGCGCGCCAGGCTATCTGCCGTGCGCTCGCCCGCCAGATATTGCTGGATAAACAGCTGGCTAAAGCGCGATAGCGGCACGCCGCCGCCGCTTTGCGGGCTGGCCAGCGCCGCAATACGCGCACTGTGCTGCGCCAGCTGCACAATGTGCTGGTTCAGCCGGGCGGCGGCCTGGCCATCGGCAGCCGGCTGCGGGGGCAGTGGCAGCAGCATGCGCGCGCCCACCAGTACACGAATTACCTCTACCAGCTGGCTGCGCTGCATGGCAGGGCCCAGCAGCTGCCGGGCCAGCTCGCCCAGCGTGTGCGGCTGGCCATCGCCCAGCGCATCCAGCACCGGCTCGTACAGCGCAGGGGTGAGGGTGATGGTGCCACGCGGCAAGGCCAGCTTCATTTTTACCTGGTCGCGCGGCACCGCCAGCGCCACACGCAAGCTCGCCCATTGCGCCTGCTGTTCGGCCGGTGCCAGCTTGCGCGCACCTTTTATCCAGTAATCGCGGCGAAACTGCTGGTTTTGAATGTAGTCACGCACGGTTTCGCGAAACAACGGGTCACTGATACCGTCCAGTAGCGCCTGCTGCGCCGGCGTAAAGTGCAGCACCGGCACCTGGTCCAGCGTGCTGGCCTGGCAGGCATAGGACAGCTTGGCCGGGGCAAGCGCGGCAGCCAGGTCGGCAAAGTACATGGGCTCCCAGTCACGATTGAAGTACTCATGTGCCAGATAATGCGGGTCTTGCTTGGCAATGGTGCCCAGCCTGTCTTTTACCCGGCTATCGGACAGCGCACGCGGCTCTGCGGCCAACAGCTGCTGGCTGAAATCCAGCGCGGCTTTCACCTGCGCCTCGACACCGGCACCGGGGGCGCTCATGCGCTCGGCGTGGCTGGCAAACAGTTTGCGCAGCGGGGTAAACGCCGCCCAGCCCGGCAGCGTGTTGTAGCTGATGTACAGCACGCCGCCCACACGCAGCTTGCGGCGCACAAAGTCCACGATCAGGGCGCGGTTGTCGGCCGAGATCCAGCTCCAGATACCGTGCAGGCCGATAAAGTCGAACGCTGGCAGGTCGTCGCGGGTGCAAAACTCGGCAAAGGACTCGTCACTGAGCACGGCACCGCTGCCACTGGCGGCGGCCAGCGCTTGCGCAAAGGCGGCGTGCTGCGGGTTGAAATCGTTGGCGTACCACTGCAGGCTACCGCCGGCGGCGTGCAGGTTGACGCTGATGCCCTGGCCAAAACCCAGCTCGCAGGCGGTATGCCAGGCCGGCAGCGCATAACCGGCATCCTGCAGCACAAAGCGCGCGTAGTAAGGGTTCAGCTCGCTGTAATAACCGTAGGTGTAATCCACATCCGTGACATAACCGGCAGACCAGGACATAAGGCGCTCCCCTTTGCAGTAATCCGTAACCGTTAAAGCCACCATAGCGCATGGGCCCACTATGCCGCAGCATTCAGCCGCGATATTCACCTAGCGCTATAAGTCGTGTAGGCAGTCGCGCGACAATTTTCAGGGCAAGGCATGGCCACTAAAGCCATCGCTATAAAAATAATTTAGCTATCGTATTTTTATTATCAATTTAACTTTTAAATAAACATGCAGCATGATGGTGTTAATCCATCACACAGCAGGAGCCAGCACATGAAACGCCTCTTCCAGCACCGCATTCACCTGGACGAAATATGGGCCAACCTGGTGTGGCTGCAATAAACCCGGCTGCCGCCCCCGTTCTACCTGCCTGCATGCAAAAATTTTGCATGCAGGGGCTTGCCAAAGCGAGCGGGCTTGTCTAATATTCGCGTCCTACGCCGGTGTAGCTCAGTTGGTAGAGCAGCTGACTTGTAATCAGAAGGTCGAGGGTTCGACTCCTTTCTCCGGCACCAAGCATTGAGGCCCCTGTCGCAAGACAGGGGCCTTTTGCCTTTTTGGCTACCGCCCGGCCAGCGCATGCGCTGTCAGCTGTCACATTGTCATGGTAATGTCGCGCAAATCCTTTTTGCCCGCACACCATGAACAAACGCACCGCCCGCCCCGCCGGCACGCCGCTATGGCTGCAGATCGAAGCCACCCTCAGCCAGGAAATCCTGTCCCGCACCCTCAGCGGCCGCCTGCCCAATGAAACCGCGCTGGCCGAACGCTTTGCCGTGAACCGCCACACCGTCCGCCAGGCCATACAGCACCTGCAAGACAAAGGCCTGGTGCGCATAGAACGCGGCCGCGGCACCTTTGTACAAGAAGAAATCATTGCCTACCGCCTGGGCAAAAGCAGCCGCTTTTCCCACAGCCTTAGCGACCAGCACCTGGTCAGCGACGTAGACATCCAGTCCTGCCATTTCGAGCCCGCCAGCGACGCCGTGGCCCGGATGCTGGCCGTGCCCACGGGTAGCCAGGTGCTACGGGTAGAGGCGCTGGACCTTGCCGATGGCAAGCCGGTCAGCGTCTGTACCCAGTACTTTCCCCTGCCGCGTTTCGATGGCTTTATCGAGCACTACCGCCAGAGCCGCAGCACCAGCGAAGCCTTTGCCCGCCTGGGCATCGCCAGCTTTCGCCGCAGCCTGAGCCGCATCAGCGCCCGCCTGCCGCGCCCCGAGGTAGCCGCCGCGCTGGGCCAGGGCAAGCAGCAGCCGGTGCTGTACGTGGAAAGCGTGTACACCGACAGCGCCGGCACGCCTATCGAATACGGCATCACCCGCTTTGGCGGTGACAGCGTGCAGGTAGAAATCACCCCCGACAGCCTGTAAGCCGCGGCTGGCAGCCACCGTGCCATCGCAACAGCGTGTAGCGTAAAAGCACACAAATTCATCTAGACATCTAGATGTAAATAGCCTGTAACGTTGGCCGCGTACAGTGCGCCTTGTTTCCTCACCCGACACAAGGCGCACGACATGCACACCCTCCGCACCCTGCTGGCCGCCGTGCTGGCCACCACCAGCCTGGCCGCCCTGGCCGATACCACCCTGACCGTGTACACCGCACTGGAAGCCGACCAGTTGAAGGCCTACCAGCAAAAGTTCGAGCAGGAATACCCGGACGTGAAGCTGCGCTGGGTACGCGACTCCACCGGCATCATTACCGCCAAGCTCTTGGCCGAAAAAGCCAACCCGCAAGCCGACGTGGTGATGGGCGTGGCAGCGTCTTCGCTGCTGGTGCTGGAAAAGGAAGGCATGCTGCAGCCCTATGCCCCCAAAAACCTGGCCAGGCTCAGCAAAGCCTACGTGGACGACAGCAACCCGCCAGCCTGGGTGGGCATGGACGTCTGGGGCGCCGCCATCTGCTTTAACACCGTAGAAGCCGCCAAGCAGGGCCTGAAAAAACCGGAAAGCTGGAAAGACCTGCTGAAGCCGGAATACAAGGGCAAGATCGTGATGCCAAACCCGGCCTCCAGCGGCACCGGCTATTTTGATGTCACCGCCTGGCTCACGCTGTTTGGCGAAAAAGAAGGCTGGTCCTATATGGACAAGCTGCACCAGAACATGGCGCAGTACACCCACTCCGGCTCCAAGCCGTGCAAACAGGCCGCTGCCGGCGAGTTCCCTATCGGCATCTCGTTTGAATACCGCGCAGCCAAGCTGAAAGACGGCGGTGCGCCGATTGACCTGGTCTTCCCCAAAGAAGGCCTGGGCTGGGATGTAGAAGCCACCGCCATCCTGAAAGGCACACGCAACCTGGCCGCTGCCCGCAGCCTGGCCGACTGGTCTGCCTCGCAATCAGCCAACGAGCTGTACGAGAAAAACTTTGCCATCGTGGCCATGCCCGGCATTGCCAAGGCCAACCCGCACATCCCTGCCGACTACGAAAAACGCCTGGTGAAACAAGACCTGCGCTGGTCTGCGGCCAACCGTGACCGCATCCTGGCCGAGTGGACACGCCGCTACGACAACAAATCCGAGCCGAAATAAGCCACCCCACGCGGCGGGCCCGCCCCGCCGCCGGAGTACCCCATGCCCCGCCCCCCGCTTACCTGTCTGGACGATATCGCCCGCCTGCTGGCCGGCAGTGGCAAGCGCCTGTACGGTGGCGAAGCCATCAGCCAGCTGCAACACGCCCTGCAAAGCGCCCACGCAGCCGAACAAGCGGGGGCCAGCGCGGCGCTGATTACCGCCGCCCTGCTGCACGACCTGGGCCACCTGGTGTGCGAGCAAGGCGACGACGATATCGCCAACGGCATCAACGACCACCACGAAGCGGTGGCCGTACACAGCCTGCAACACCTGTTTGCGGACGAGGTATTGCAGCCCATTGCCCTTCACGTGTCCGCCAAACGCTATTTGTGCGCCGTGCGGCCCGGTTACCACGCCGCGCTGTCGCCGGCTTCGCAAGCCTCGCTGGCACTGCAAGGCGGCGTGATGAGCGCTGCCGCCTGCCAGCGCTTTGCCGCCCGCCCGTGGGCAGCCGACGCGGTGTTATTGCGCCACTGCGACGACCTGGCCAAAGACCCTGCCGCCAGCCCGCCGCCACTGGCGCACTACCTGGCTATTGCGGCCAACGTTTTGAAAGCCACACCATGAAGCTCGACCCCACCACCCTGCTACACAAAGCGCCACCCACCGACGGCGCCGCCACCCGCCCCTACCTGACCCTGGCCGGCATCAGCAAACGCTTTGGCCAACAGCAGGTACTGAGCCAGCTGGACCTCACCATCGGCAAGGGCGAGTTCGTCTGCCTGCTGGGGCCATCCGGCTGCGGCAAAACCACGCTGCTGCGCCAGATCGCCGGGCTGGATATACCCGATAGCGGCCAGATCGTCATGGATGGCCGCGACATCACCCTGCTACCCCCCGCGCAGCGCGACTACGGCATTGTGTTCCAGAGCTACGCGCTGTTTCCCAACCTGACCGTGGCCGACAACATCGCCTACGGCCTGGGCGGTGCCCGCCGTGACAAACAACACCGCGTCGCCGAGCTGCTGGCGCTGATCGGCCTGGACGAGATCGCCGGCAAATACCCGGCGCAGCTGTCTGGCGGCCAGCAGCAGCGCGTAGCACTGGCGCGTGCGCTGGCCACCTCGCCCAGCCTGCTGTTGCTGGACGAGCCGCTGTCGGCGCTGGACGCCCGCGTGCGCGAACACCTGCGCCGCGAGATCCGCAGCCTGCAGCAAAAGCTGGGCATTACCACCATCATGGTCACGCACGACCAGGAAGAAGCGCTCACCATGGCCGACCGCGTGGTGGTGATGAACGGCGGGCGCATCGAGCAGTGCGCCACGCCGTTTATGCTGTACCGCGAGCCGGCCACGCGCTTTGTGGCCAGCTTTGTTGGCCAGGGCAACTGGTTGGCCGCACGCAGCCGCAGCACCCAGCACGCCACGCTGGGCGATGTATCCCTGCTGCTGCCCGCGCCGCACGGCACCGCGGCAGGCAGTGGGCTAACCCTGTTCATCCGCCCGGAAGACCTGGTGCTGCACCCGCGCTGGCCGGCCACGCCGGACGCGGTACTGGCCGACATCACCAAGCTGGAGCTGCTGGGCCCCATCTACCGTGTCAGCCTGCACGTACCGGCCTGGGGTGCGGCCAACGTGGTGGCCGACATCACGCACGCCCAGCTGGCACAGCTGGATATCAGCCCGCAGCAGCGCGTACCGGTGTCGCTGAACGCCGCGCGGCTGCGCGTGTTTGCCGGCGAGGAGACCCAGCATGACTAGCCTGAGCACCCCGCGCCGCCTGGCCGCCAGCCGCGACGAAACCCAAGCCGGCGCGCTGCTGTGGCTGCTGCTGGCTTTGCTGGTGGTGGCCGTATTGCTGCCACTGGCCGCCATCCTGGGCCAGGCCATGCTGGCCGGTGATGGCAGCTTTGCCGGCCTGGCACCGCTGCGCGACACGCTGGCGCAGCCGGGGCTGGCACGGGCGGCGGGCGGCAGCCTGCAGGTGGCGCTGGCCACCACGGCCCTGGTGCTGCCGCTGGCCTACGGCTACGCCGCCGCGCTCACCCGCGTCGCCCTGCCTGGGCGTGCGCTGTTCCGCCTGCTGGCCCTGCTGCCACTGCTGGCGCCGTCGCTGCTGCCGGGTATTTCGCTGGTGTACCTGTTTGGCCACCAGGGCCTGCTGAAAAGCTGGTTTGCCGACGGCAGCATCTACGGCTTTGCCGGCATCGTGCTGGGCGAGGCGTTTTACACCTTTCCGCACGCGCTGATGATTCTGCTCACCGCGCTGGCAGTGGGCGACGCCAGGCTGTACGAAGCAGCGCGCACGCTGGGCGCCGGCCCGTTGCGCCGCTTTGCCACCATTACCCTGCCCGCCACACGCTACGGCCTGGTGTCGGCCGCCATGGTGGTGTTTACCCTGGTGGTCACCGACTTTGGCGTGGCCAAGGTGATAGGCGGCCAGTACCCGGTGCTGGCGGTAGAGGCGTACAAACAGGTCATCGGCCAGCAGAACTTCCCGCGCGGCGCGGTGATCGGCTTGCTGTTGCTGCTGCCGGCGCTGCTGTCGTTTGCCGTGGACCGCTGGCTGCAACGGCGCCAGGGCACCCAGGTCTCGGCGCGCGCACAGCCGCTGCAGCCGCTGCGCCAGCCACTGGTGCGCCTGCTGGCGCTGCTGTACTGCAGTGCGGTGGGGGGGGCGCTGCTGGTGCTGCTGGGCACCGCCATCGCGGCGGCCTTCATACAGCAGTGGCCCTACCAGCTCAGCTTGACGCTGCAGCATTTCGACTTTGACCTGGTAGACGGCGGCGGCTGGCTGGCGTTTGCCAACAGCCTGAAGCTGGCGCTGTATACCGCGCTGGCCGGCACGGTACTGGTGTTTCTGGGTGCCTGGGGCAGCAGCAAGCTACGCACCGCCGGCACGGCAGGGCAGCTGCTGCACGCGCTGGCCATGCTGCCCATGGCGGTGCCGGGGCTGGTACTGGGCCTGGGCTATATCTTTTTCTTCAACCATGCGGCCAACCCGCTGCACGGCCTGTACGGCACGCTGGCGATACTGGTGCTGTGCTCGGTGGCGCACTTTTACACCACTGCCCACATGACGGCGCGCACGGCGCTGGCGCAGCTGGATGGCGATTTCGAGCCGGTAGCCGCCTCGCTGAAAGTCCCGCTGTGGCGCACGCTGTGGCGCGTCACCCTGCCCACCTGCCTGCCGGCGGTGCTGGATATTGCCCGCTACTTTTTTGTGTCGGCCATGACCACCGTATCGGCGGTGATCTTTCTCTACACGCCAGACACCGTGCTGGCGGCGGTAGCGGTGCTGAACATGGACGACGCCGGCGATACCGCCGCCGCCGCGGCCATGGCCACGCTGATCGTGGCCAGCAGCGGCGCCGCCTGCCTGCTGTTTGCACTGCTATCGCACTGCTTGCTGGCGCGTAGCCAGCGCTGGCGGCAGCCGCTGTAAACCCTGCCTCACCGGGCTGCGGCCCGGTTTTTCTGACCCCGCAAAGACATCTAGACAAGCAAGGAAACACCATGCGCGAACCGATACTGCTGACCCCCGGCCCGCTCACCACCAGCCTGGCCACCAAAACCGCCATGCTCACCGACTGGGGCTCGTGGGATAGCCGCTTCAACCAGCTGACCGCCAGCGTGTGCCACGACCTGCTGGCCATTGCCGGCGGC
>JAIXTB010000218.1 GCA_027484385.1 Neisseriaceae bacterium
CGCACGGCCAGCGGCAGGCTGCCGGCAGTTGGCGGGGTGGCCGCCTGGGCGGGCGGGTCGCCTGGTAGCAGGGCCAGGCTGGTGTTGGTTTCATCCATGGCGCGCAGTAGCGCAGGCATCAGGATGCTGGCGCCTTCGCTGTCACCATTGGCCAGGGCCACTTCTACCGAGGCGGCGGCCTTTTGTAGCTGGGCAATATGCAGGGTGGCGGCCACGCCCTTCAGCGAATGGGCAAGGCGCATGGCTTCTTGCGGCTGTTGTGCGTCCAGCGCGGCCTGAATCTGCAGGGCTGCCTGGGCGTAGTCTTGCCGCATCCTTAGCAGCAGCTTGTATAGCAGGCTGGTCTTGCCACCGAGCTGCTGCTGCGCCGCTTGCAGGTCAAAGCCTGGCAGTTCGGGCAGCGGTGGCGGGGTTTCCATTACGGGCATGGCGTGGCCTTTTACGGTGGCTCTGGGCTGTACCCAGCGTAGCAGGGTAGCCACCAGCGCGTCCGGGTTGATGGGTTTGCTCAGGTGGTCATTCATGCCGGCATCCAGTGAGCGTTGCCGTTCGCTTTCCATGGCATGCGCTGTCATGGCAATGATGGGCAGCTGGCTGGCGCTGTACTGCTGGCGGATATGCCGGGTAGCCAGCAGGCCGTCTACTTGCGGCATCTGGATATCCATCAGAATGGCATCAAAGCGCTTGTTCGGGTGCAAGGCGGCTGCAATGGCCTGCTTGCCATCGCTGACCGTTTCTACCCGGGCACCCAGGGAGCGTAGCAGGTGGCACTCGAACTCCTGCAATAGCTCGTTATCTTCTGCCAGTAATAGGTATAGCCCAGCCAGCGCCTGGTCGTGGGCCAGGCTGGGGGAGTGTTGCGGGCGATCCGGGCTGTCGGGGGGCTCGCCTGGCTGCAGGCGGATGCTGAAACGGAACGTCGAGCCCTCGCCCGGCACGCTGGTGACGCGGATATCGCCGTGCATCAGCTGTACCAGCTGGCGGCAGATCACCAGGCCCAGGCCGGAGCCGCCAAAGCGCCGCGTGGTAGAGGTATCCGCCTGGCTGAACGACTGGAACAGCTTGTCGACCTGCTTTGGCGTCATGCCTATGCCGGTGTCGCTGACTGCGCAGTGCAGCGTATAGTCCGGCCCCGGGCCGGCTTGGCCATGGATGGCAATGCGTACCTGGCCGTGCTCGGTAAATTTCAGGGCGTTGTTGCTGAGGTTCAGCAGCACCTGGCCTAGCCGTAGCGGGTCGCCGCGCAGCCAGGGCGGAATCGTATTGCTGACATCCAGTGTGAGCATCAGGTTTTTCTGCGCGGCCTGCATCTGGATGATGTCTTGAAGGTTACGGATAACGTCCGCCAGGGAAAAGTTGACGTTTTCCAGTACCAGCTTGCCGGCTTCTATCTTGGAAAAGTCCAGGATATCGTTGATCACACCCAGCAGGGTTTTGGCGGCAGCATCCACTTTTTGCAGGTTTTCACGCTGCTCGGGCTGCAGCTGGCTGTCCAGTGTCAGGTGGGTATAGCCCAGGACGGCGGTAAGCGGTGTGCGGATTTCGTGGCTCATATTGGCCAGAAAATCGCTTTTGGCACGCGTGGCGGCTTCGGAGGCTTCCTTGGCAATATGCAGCGCGTCGGTTTTTTCGTTCAGCTGCAACATCACATCACGAAACGCATCCAGTGATTGCGCCATGCGGCCCAGCTCGTCGGGCTGCGAGTCTTCCAGTGCCAGGCCAGGCTCACCTTGCTGCATCTGCTGCATGGCACGCGCCAGGCGGCGCAGCCGGCTGCCCAGAATACGTTCCACATAGTAGTACGCCACCACCACGATCAGCAGCATGCTCAGCAGTACCAGCAGCCACAGTATGGCGCTGCCTTGCGTGAGCTGTTGTTGCAGGGTGGCCCACTGCTGGGCATCGGGTGGCTTGGCCAGCTGCTGCATCACCTGCTGGTAGCCCCACATGGCCAGACCCGCGGTCAGCAGTACAGGCAGCACGAGCGCCAGAATGGCGAGCTGCAGCTGTCTGGTAATACTCCGCGTGGCCGGACTATGGTGAGGGCGTGGATCAGGCAAGACAGCTCCTGTATGCGAATGGTGTGCGCGATGTAGCCGTAACGCTATAGCTTATCGACATAACTGGCAAGGCGTGCTTGATCTGGCGCAGGCTTACCGCGCGGATGATGGCATCGTGCTCACCCCCGCCAGCTTGTGGGCAATGTCGGTAAACAGTGGGCGCTGTGCCGGCTCGGCTGACAGGCAGGCCGCCTGCAGCGCTGCCAGTGCTGCCAGGGTTGGCCGCGCGGCATCGTCTGCGTGACAGTGCGCCAGCAGCTCTTGTAGCAGATAGCCAAAAGCCCGCACGTCGATCTGCTGCAGTGCCGATGCGCTTTCCTGGCCGGGGTCGTAGAACGAGGCGGCACCAAAGTCGCTGAGCAGCGTTTCGCCATCAGGCCGATACAGCACATTATGGCCGTACAGGTCACCATGCAGCATCCCCTGCTGGTGTAGCTGCTGCATCACGCCCGCCACGGTGCTGGCGATACGCAACACCACCGGCAAGGCAAAGCGGCGCTCGGGCGGGTACACATCGCGCGTGCAGCTGGCCAGGCTGGGCGGCTGCGCCAGGTTGCCAAAACCGTCCGGCATCTGTGCCATTACCAGGCCCTGGCTGGCTTGCGGGTGGCCGCTGAGCTGCCCCAGTAGCGGAATCAGCCCCGCATGCTGGCCGGCGTGCAGTGCTGCTGCCATTTCGCATTGCGGCAGGCCGTCGCTGGTGATGCCGCCTTTGAACAGCTTGAGCGCCACGCTGCCGGCTGCAGCGTGGCCGTGTTCATCCAGCACGCTGGCCTGGTAAATATGGCCGGATGCCCCTTCGCCTAGCAGCGGGCCCACGCGTAGCCTGGCCCACGGTACAGCGGGTAGGCTGGCCCCCTGTGCGGCTTGCTGCTCCAGCGTCTGGCAAAACGGGTTGCCCGCGTAGGCCAGCCAGGCCAGCTGCGGCAGGGTGGCCAGCCAATCTGGCAAGGCCGTGAGCTGGTTGGCCGCAATGCGCAGCAGCGCCAGCTGCCGGCACTGCGCCAGGCTGGCGGGCAGGCTGCGCAGGCGGTTGCCTGCCAGCATCAGTTTTTCCAGCTGTGTGCACTGACCCAGCGCGTCGGGCAGCACCTCGATACGGTTATCGGTCAGCACTAGCCAGCGCAGCTGCGGCGGCAGCGCCGCCGCGGGCACGTGGCTGATGCGGCAGGCTTTGAAGCCGATCATGGTCAGCGATGGGCAGCGCCCCAGTACCGCGGGCAGCGTGGTAAACGGGTTATCCGAGCAAAAGATCACCCGCAGCTTGTGCAGCCGTGGCAAATCGTCTGGCAGGGTACTGAGCTGGTTACCGGATAAATCCAGTATCTCCAGGCTATCGGCCAGGCTGTAGATCTCGGGCGGGAAGGTGTCCAGCCCGGCGTGCAAGCTCAGGCGGGTAATGCCGGCCAGCGCGCCGCTGCGTAGCTGCTCTAGTGTATGCATGGGTTAATGTGTATCAGGGCAAGACAAAGCCCGCCATCGGGCGGGCTGGGTGAGTTGGGTTGGGGCTGCGGCCAACGTCAAGGTTGGCCGCAAGGGCTTATTCCCACTCGATGGTTGCCGGCGGTTTGCCCGATACATCGTAAACCACGCGGTTCAGGCCGCGTACTTCGTTGATGATGCGGTTGGACACGCGGCCCAGCAGGCTGTACGGCAGCTCGGCCCAGTGTGCGGTCATGAAGTCGCTGGTAACCACGGCACGCAGGGCGCATACGTAGTCGTAGGTGCGGCC
>JAIXTB010000188.1 GCA_027484385.1 Neisseriaceae bacterium
AACGAGCTGGAAAATCTGGGGGTAAAGGGTGTTAGCCGTTACCAAACGATACCCCTGGCCTGGGATGCCGCCTTATCGCAGGCCGGCGAGAATGATAGAATCGTGGTATTCGGCTCTTTCCACACCGTGGCCGAGGTGATGGAACATCGCCTTCACCGCGCATCATAAGGACACCTGATGGCACTTTCCACCCATGACGAACTGCTGTTGCTGCGCAAGCGAGCGCGCCGCCGCCTGGTGGGCGCTGTCGTGATGGTGAGCTTGTCTACAGCGGTACTGTGGAATGTGGTGGATGCCTTGCCGGAGCAGGCCATGAAGCCGGAGGCGGTAGACATCACCGGCTTGCAAGCTGCTTCTCAACCTGCCGCAGTGGTGGCACCACCTGCCCCCCCGGTGGCGGCCTCGCAGCCTGTGACGGATTTGCTGGCCACACTACCGCCAGACGAACCGGAAACTGCCTCGTTGCCTGCAGCTCGCCCGCCTGTTGTGCTGGCCAAGCCACCTGTGGCGGAGCCTGTGCCGATGGCGGCACCTGCTGCGTCAACACAAGCGGTGGCACAAGCGGCGGCACCGGCTATCAAGCCAGAGCCAAAACCGGTGCCCAAGCCTGAAGTGCCGCCCGAGCCTAAACCACAGGCCAAGCCCAAGGCCGAGCCTAAGCCTGTGCCGAAAGAACCTGCCAAGGACAACAAGCCCAAGCCCGTCGCCGAGAAAAAAGCCCCCGACCCGATGGCTATTCTGGAAGGGCGTGAGGCGCATCCCGAGCCGGCGAAGCCGGCCAAAGAAACTGTCGCCGAAGCCACGCCCGCCAAGGCCGAAGGTGGCAAGAAGTTCAGTATCCAGCTTGCTGCTTTATCCGACCCGCAGAAGGTGGATGCTTTGCGTAGCAGGTTGGCCGCAGCCGGTGTAGCTGCCCGTTTTAGCAAGGTGCAAACCAGCAAGGGTGAGGTCACGCGCGTGCGCGTAGGGCCATTCAAATCGCGCGAAGAGGCCGATGCTGCCATGCGCCGCCTGAGCAAGGCCGGGGTGACCGGCATTGTGGTGGGGGCGGAATGACCTGGCTGGACTACCTGATTCTGGCGCTGATTGCCGGCTCTATCATGTTGTCACTGTTTCGCGGGCTGGCGGCCGAGGTGCTGTCGCTGTTTTCATGGCTTATCGCCTTTTGGGCGGCGCGTAGCCTGTCGCCCATGGTGGCTGACTTTATTCCCTTGCCCGGCGATGGCCTGCGCCTGGTAGCGGCTTTCCTGCTGTTGCTGGTGGGCGTGTGGCTGCTGGCAGGCGTGTTGCGGGCCTCGCTCACGGTCATGCTGGATGCCGTGGGGCTGGGTGGGGTAAACCGTTTTTTTGGCGCCGTATTCGGCTTGATACGCGGCATGCTGCTAGTGACGGTGGTGATGATTCTGGGTGGGCTCAGTAACCTGCCGCAGTCACCCGCCTGGCAAGATGCCTTGCTGGTGTCACCATTTCAGGCCGTGGCGGTGGCAGCCAAGCCTTGGCTGCCGGATGCCTTGGCGCAGAAAATGAATTTTTCATAGCTTTGCAATAGAGGGGTGGCGATGCGTTGGCATCGTCACCCCTTGTTTTTACTCGTGTAGTCTGGGGATTAACTATGTGTGGAATTCTTGGGGTGGTAGGTCAGACACCCGTAAACCAGCTGTTGTATGACGGTTTGCAGTTGTTGCAGCACCGTGGTCAGGACGCAGCCGGTATTGTTACGGCCAACGGTAAGACCTTTCACATGCACAAAGGCAGCGGTCTGGTGCGGGATGTATTCCGTACCCGCAATATGCGCTCCTTGCAGGGCAATGCCGGTATCGGCCACGTGCGCTACCCCACCGCAGGTTCGGCATCCTGCCTGGCCGAAGCGCAGCCGTTTTACGTGAACTCGCCGTTCGGCATTGTGCTGGCACACAACGGCAACCTCACCAATACCGACGAGCTGAAGTCGGACATGTACCGCAACGATCTGCGCCACATCAACACCAATTCCGACTCGGAAGTGTTGTTGAACGTGTTTGCGCACGAGATCGCCGCACGCGTGGAAGGTGCCTCGCTGACTGCTGATGCCGTGTTTGGCGCGGTAGAGGCCGTACACCGCCGCGTGAAGGGTGCTTACGCCGTGGTGGCGATGATTGCCGGCTATGGCCTGGTAGCATTCCGAGACCCGCACGGCATCCGCCCGCTGATCATGGGCTGCAACGAAGTGGATAACCGTACCGAGTACATGTTTGCCTCCGAATCCGTGGCGCTGGACTGCTCCGGCTTCAAGGTGCTGCGCGATGTGCTGCCCGGCGAGTGTGTGTACGTACGTTTCGACGGCGAGATGCAGGCCAAAGTGTGCGCCGAGAAAACCCAGCTGGCGCCTTGCCTGTTCGAGTACGTGTACTTTGCGCGCCCGGATTCGGTGATCGACGGCGTGTCGGTGTACCAGTCGCGCCTGGTGATGGGCGAGATGCTGGCCGAGAAGATCCGCCGCCAGTACCCTGATATGGAAATCGATGTGGTGATCCCGATCCCCGATTCCAGCCGTCAAAGCGCGCTGCAGCTGGCCAATGCGCTGGGCCTGCCGTACCGCGAAGGTTTCATCAAGAACCGCTACATTGGCCGCACCTTCATCATGCCGGGCCAGGCAGTACGCAAGAAATCGGTACGCCAGAAGCTGAACCCCGTCCCCATGGAGTTTGCCGGCCGCAATGTGCTGCTGGTGGACGACTCCATCGTGCGCGGTACCACCTCCAAAGAAATCGTGCAGATGGCGCGTGACTCTGGCGCCAAGAAGGTATTCTTTGCCTCGGCTG
>JAIXTB010000084.1 GCA_027484385.1 Neisseriaceae bacterium
CTCCTGCAGCTGTGCCAGCATATGTTTCACCCCGCGGCGCAGCTGGCGCCGGCCGCCGGGTAGCAGTTTTACCTTGGGCTCCACCTCGGCAATCAGCAGGTCTACCGCCTCTTGCACCTCACGGCTGGCAAAGTGGTCGCCCACCCCGCGCATCATCCAGTGAAAAAACGTCTGCATCTTCAAAATACCTGCTCATTTGCTTTCAAAACCCTACGTGTACAAGGGTATACTTTGCATAAAATCATGTGTCACATTTGCCAAACAGTGTTTACTTACACTGGCAGTACAACCGTGGCATCAGCCATACCGAGAAGAACATGAAAGCTACGCTGATTCGTCTGATTGCACCTGCATTTATCCCGCTGCTACTGATTCCTGCACTCTGCCTGCTGTTACCGGAAAGTGGCATGACAGGGCTAGCAGGTGGTCTGTTCACCGGGCTGGCCGTACTAGCCACGCTGGCATGGCGCATCCAGAAACACTTTATCCAGCCTGCCCGCACCTTTCGTCGACACCTGCAGTCACTTAAACAAGAGCCTATCGACTTTAGCAAGACACTGGACCTGGCCACCAGCCCGGACTGGGAAGGCTGCAGCCGCCACTTTAACCAGCTGATGGACGAACTGGACGATATCTTTACCCAGGTGCTGGGCTCCAGTGCGCGGCTGATACCCATGTCGCAAGAGCTGACCGACACCTACAGCGCCATCCTGCAGAAAAACCTGCTGCAATCCAGCCACGGCCAAGTGTTGATTGGCGCCATTTCCCGCATGATAGAGCAAGCAGAACGCCTGCGCGTGGACCTGGAGCAAATTACCGCTGCAGCGCAGCACGCGGAACAGGACATGAGCGAAAGCCGCGAAGCCACGCTGATCGTGATCAATGGCGTGACCGACGTCGCTAGCATGCTGGAGGAAGCCACCCGCGACGTACGCGCCCTGGCACAGGCATCCGGCAATATCGGCGGTATTCTGGCCTCCATCAAGGACATTGCCGACCAGACCAACCTGCTGGCGCTGAACGCGGCCATTGAAGCTGCCCGCGCAGGCGAATCCGGCCGGGGTTTTGCCGTGGTCGCCGACGAGGTACGCAAGCTGGCACACCGCACGCAGGAAGCCACCCAGCAGGTACAGAACATCATGGGCGACGTGCAGCGCGGTACCGAAAAGGTAGTCGGTGCCATGACCACCTCGCTGGAGCGTGCCGATTTTGCCGCCACCCATGCCGATACGTCGCGCGAAAAGCTGCACAACATCACCCGCTCCATCAGCGAGATCAATGCCTCGGCCAGCGAAATCGGCAACGCGGTCAGCATGCAGGCTCAAGCGGTACTCGACTCCAAATCATCTGGCGATATCCTGATCCAGCTGAACCAGGATGCACTGGACTGCAGCCGCATCCACGCTGTGTCGCCGGACGACCTGCGCAACCTGGCCGCCAAGCTACGCAACAGCCTGAGCCGCCTGCACATGCATGAAAAGCAATGGAACGACCAGCGCCGCACCCGCGCTCGCCCCAGCGAAATGCAGCTGGCCGGCGGGGGCAACGGCAGCGACACCGGCGATATCGAGCTGTTCTAAACGCTACGTCACCCAGGCCCGCTGCAGCGGGCTTTTTTCATGCAACAAGGCCTGTCTGCGTTGGCAGACAGGCCTTGTACATTGCGGGGCGCAACGTGGGCGCTTAGTGCGCCTCGCCCACCTGCGGGCCGGCTGCCAGCTGCTGCGGTGGTACAGCCAGTGCTGCGACCCTGGCGGCGACAGCGGCAAAACCTGCGCTGGCCACGGTGTTTTCCCACGCGGCTTGCTCACCCTGCCCGGCCATGCCTTGCAGGCGCTGGACCAGCTGCGGCTGCGCCGGTGCGGCCAACCTGGCCAGCAGATCGTCCACCAGGTCGGGGCGGTTGCACACCAGGGCCATGTCGCAGCCAGCCGCAAACGCACGCTCGCTACGCGCCACGATATCGCCGGCGCCAGCGGCGCCTTCCATGGTCAGATCATCACTGAAAATGGTGCCATCAAAGCCCAGCTCGCCGCGCAAAATGTCTTGCAGCCAGAGGCGTGAAAAACCGGCCGAGGTGTTGTCTACCTGCGGGTAGATCACATGCGCCGGCATCACCGCCTTCATGCCGCTGGCTGCCAGCGCGGCAAATGGCTGCAGGTCGGCAGCGCGAATTTCGTCCAGGCTGCGCAGGTCTTGCGGCATGGCCACGTGGGTATCGCCCTCGACAAAACCGTGGCCGGGAAAGTGCTTGCCACAGCTGCCCATGCCGCCACGCGCCAGGCCGCGCTGCAGCGCGCTGGCCAGGGCGATCACCACCGCCGGGTCGCCATGAAAGCTGCGGTTGCCGATCACCGCGCACTGCTGCCAGTCCAGGTCCAGCACCGGGGTAAAGCTGAGGTCGATACCGCAGGCGCGCAGCTCGGCCGCCAATACGTAGCCGGTTTCATCGGCGGCGGTTTCTGCCACCGTCTGGCCTTGCGCATCCCACAATTCACCCAGCACACGCATGGGCGGCAGGCGGGTAAAACCGGCCAGAAAGCGCTGTACGCGGCCGCCTTCGTGGTCCACGGCAATCAGCAGCTCGGGCTGGCGCAGCGCGCGGATCTCGGCGGTCAGCGCCTTGAGCTGCGCCACGCTGTCGAAGTTACGGCGAAACAGGATTACGCCGCCCACCAGCGGGTGGCGCAGGCGCTGCTTTTCATCATCGCTCAGGCTAAAACCGGCAACATCGGCCATCACCGGGCCGCGCGGCAGAGTAAGTGTGCTCATATTCAAGCTCAAAGGTTGGCCGCAAGGCCGGTTTCACACACCACAAAGGCCAGCGCGTGCTCGGCCTCGTCGGTAATGGACAAATGCACGCGCGCAATGCCGCGTTCGGCCAGAAAGGCGTGCAAAGCGTCGTCGTAAGCAAACATCGGCTTGCCCAGCGCATCGTGCGTAATGGCGATGGCAGTAAGCAGCACCGGGGCGCGTACGCCCGTGCCCAGCGCCTTGGCCAACGCCTCTTTGGCGGCAAAGCGCTTGGCCAGCAGCCGCGCCGGGTTGGCCGCAGCAGCCAGCTCGCCCTGCTCCACCGGGGCCAGCAGACGGCGGCCCGCCTTCAGCCCCCAGCGGTCCAGCAGGGCTTGAAAGCGGTCGATGCGCGCCATATCGGTGCCGATACCGTAGATCATTACAGACCCTGGCGACCTTCGATCATCAGCGCCTTCATTTCACGTACGGCATTGGCAAAGCCCACCATCAGCGCGTGGCTGACCAGCGCGTGGCCGATATTGAGCTCGGCGATTTCCTGGATGGCGGCGATCGGCTTCACATTGTGATAGTTCAGGCCGTGGCCGGCGTTCACCACCATGCCCAGATGGTCGCCGAACACGGCCGCTTCGCGGATGCGTGCCAGCTCGGCCTGCTGCGCGTCGTGCTGGAAATCGGCGTGGGCGTAGGCGCCAGTGTGCAGCTCGATCACGCGGGCGCCAGCATCCCAGGCGGCTTGGATCTGCTTCACGTCCGGGTCGATGAAGATGGACACGCGGATGCCGGCCTCGGTGAGCTGGCGGGTGAACTCGCGCACTTCGTCAAAGTAGCGGATCACGTCCAGGCCGCCTTCGGTGGTGACTTCCTCGCGCTTTTCCGGCACCAGGCACACGTCTTCCGGCTTGACGCGCAGCGCGTTGGCCAGCATTTCGTCGGTCAGCGCCATTTCCAGGTTCATGCGTGTCTTGATGGTGGCGCGCATGGCGTCCACGTCGTGGTCCTGGATATGGCGGCGGTCTTCGCGCAGGTGCAGGGTAATCAGGTCGGCACCGCTGGTTTCGGCTACCAGCGCAGCTTCGATCGGGCTGG
Source organism: Neisseriaceae bacterium (assembly GCA_027484385.1). Taxonomy (GTDB): domain Bacteria; phylum Pseudomonadota; class Gammaproteobacteria; order Burkholderiales; family Chromobacteriaceae; genus Vogesella. Next base: position 3,844 of record JAIXTB010000084.1, read on the forward strand.
GGAAACGCGTACCACGCGCTTGGCGCAGGGTGGCAACGTGGTCGATATTGACGCCTAGCAGAATCATGATGGTCTCCGGCTGGGGGCGCTGTCTTCTTGCAGCGCGTAAAGCGTGGTTAACAGTTCGCGGGTGGCCAGAGGTTCCGGCCCCAGCAGTTCATCCAGATACAGGCGCAGCAGGCCGCGTACGTCGCGGCGGCTGTGCGGCTGCGTAAAATCGGCACTGGCCAGCGCCAGCAAGCTGTCACCGCCCACCACCAGCTGGCGCGGGCTGGCATCCGGAACGGCCACGCGTTGCGGTAGCTCGCCGAAACGGCACAGGTAGTAGCTGCCCGCCTGCACCGGCAGGCCACCAGCGTCTTCCGCGCACGGTGGCGCGTAACCCAGCACGGCCAGCAGGCTTAGCTCGAAACGGCGCAAGATATCGGCCAGGTTATCGGCACGGGCCATGCTGCGCACGGTGCGGTCGTATAGCTGGAACAGCTCGGGGGACGGGTCGTCGCGCGGCGACAGGCGCAGCAGCAGCTCGTTGAGGTAAAAGCCGCACACCAGGCGCTGGCCGGCAAACTGCGGCACGCCACCGCGCCAGTCTACCGTGTGCAGGGTGCGCAGCTCGCCCTTGCCAAACCAGGCCAGCTGCAAGGGCTGAAACGGCAATAGTTGGCCGCGCAGGTCGGAACGCGGGCGGCGCGCCCCGCGCGCCACCAGGGTGAAGCGGCCATGGTCGCGGCTGAGCACCTCTACCAGCAGGCTGGTTTCGCGGTAGGGCTGGGTGTGCAGCACGTAGGCCGGCTGGCGATCAACCTTGACCTGGCGCATCGGCTTGCGGCTTGTCCCATAGATGGTCGCGGCCAACGTAGGCTACGCGGGTGGCAAAACAGCGATACCAGCGGTCGAAACCGGCGGCGATGGCGAGCTGGTGCGCGGCGTGGGCACGCCAGGCGGCAATGTCGGCCTCGTTTTGCCAGTACGATACGGTAATGCCAAAGCCATCGGCACCACGTGCGCTTTCCGCCCCCAGAAAGCCGGGCTGGTCGGCCGCCAGCGCTACCATGTGCTCGGCGGTGACACCGTAGCCCGCCGCGTCGGCGGCGGTGCGCTGATTGCTGAAAACGACCGCCCAGTACGGCGGCGCGGGGGTGCGTGCTAGCATGCGGCCAACCTTTGGCGGGGGCTTAATTCAGGCCAAAATCGCGCAGGAAGCGCACGTCGTCGGCCCAGCCGGATTTCACTTTTACCCAGACTTCCAGGTACACCTTGCAGTCGAACAGCTGTTCCATGTCCAGGCGCGCTTCGGTAGAGATCTTTTTCAGTTTCTCGCCGCCACGGCCAATCACGATGGGCTTCTGCCCTTCTTTGTCCACCAGCACGGCCACGTGGATGCGGAACATGCTGCCGTCCACTTCGAACGATTCTACTTCGACGTTCATCTCGTACGGCAGCTCTTCGCCCAGGTAACGGAACAGCTTTTCGCGCACGATCTCGCCGGCCAGGAAGCGCTGGCTCTTGTCGGTGACCATTTCTTCCGGGTACAGCGGTACCGATTCGGGCAGGTGCGGACGTACTTTGTCCAGCAGCTCGGCCAGGCGTTGGCCGTGCTTGGCGCTGACCACTTCCACGTCGGCAAATTCAAACTCGGCGCGCACTTCTTCGATGAAAGCCGACAGCAGCAGGCGGTCTTTGGCTTTATCCAGCTTGTTGATGACCAACATCACCGGGGTATTTTTGGGCAGCAGCGCCATCACTTCGCGGTCCGCACCGGTAAAGCGCATGGCTTCCAGCACGAACAGCACACAGTCCACGCTACCCAGGGTGTCTTTTACGCTCTTGTTCAGCGTTTCGTTGAGTGCGCCCTTGTGAAAGGTCTGAAAGCCGGGGGTGTCGACAAACACAAACTGCGCCGCCGGCTCGGTGTAGATACCGTTCACGCGGTGACGGGTGGTTTGCGCTTTTTTGGAGGTGATGCTGATCTTCTGGCCAATCAGGTGGTTCATCAGGGTGGATTTGCCCACGTTCGGGCGCCCTACGATGGCCACAAAGCCGCAGCGGTGTGTGATATCGGTCATGGTTTATTTCTTGCCAGCGGCAAAATGTTGTTCAAGCAGCAGCAAGGCCGCTTCGGCCGCCTGCTGTTCTGCACCGCGGCGGCTGTTGCCGTCGCCGGTGGTCATGATGGACAGCTCGGCCAGGTCGCACTGCACGCGGAAGCTCTGCTCGTGCGCCTCGCCGCTTTGCTGCAGTATGGTATAGCGCGGCAAGGTGTGGCGGCGGGCTTGCAGGGCTTCTTGCAGGCGGGTCTTGGCGTCTTTGGCGTGTTTGGTGGGGTCGATGGCGGCCACACGGCTGGCGTACAACCGGCGCACTACCTGCTCGGCAGCCATGAAGTCGGCGTCGAAACTGATGGCGGCAAAGGTGGCCTCCAGCGCATCCGCCAGAATGGACGGGCGGTTGTAACCGCCGCTTTTCAGCTCGCCCTCGCCCAGGTACAGGTAGTCGCCCAGCTTCAGCTCGTGCGCCAGCTCGGCCAGCGTGTTCTGGTTGACCAGGTTGGCACGCAGGCGCGACAGCTCGCCCTCGCTCAGCTGCGGAAAGCGGTCGAACAGCATGCGCGCTACGGTGTAGTTCAGGATGCTGTCACCGATAAACTCGAAGCGCTCGTTATTGGGCGTGCCGAAGCTGCGGTGCGTCAGCGCCTGGCGCAAAAGCGCAGGCTGCGTAAAAAAATAATCCAGCGCCTGAGTCAGGCGCCGGAAACGGTTGTCTTGGTTGCTCACAGTTTATTTTGCGTCTTTCAGTACAGGTGCCCCTGCCTGGTATTCAAAATCAAAGACCAGTTTCACATGGTCGCGTAACGGTACTTCGCGGCTATAGCGGGCACCCACGCCAATAATGGTGGGGCTGCTGACGATCACCAGGTCGTCGGCACGCAGCGATACGATGTCCTGCACCGCCGCACGGTTGGCAAAATCGCGGCGCAGCTCGTCGTCTGCCTTGCCCGGGGTTTGCGCCATGGCGTCCAGCGTTTCCTTGACGGCATAGTATTCTGAATATACCGGCACGATCTTGAGAAACATCAGTACCACGGTAGCGGCCACGATGCCCATGGCCATCACCACCAGTAAAGAAAACCCTTGCTGCTTGCGCATAGTGCCTCGCTTAATGAATGCGGCTGCCGATACGGCTCAGGTCGCCAAAGTTCATCCACACCAGGAAGGCTTTGCCTACCAGCAGGCGGTCTTCTACAAACCCCCAGTAGCGGCTGTCTTCGCTGTTATCGCGGTTGTCGCCCATCATGAAATACTGGCCGGCGGGTACCTTGCAGGTAAAGCCGTTCTCGACATACTCGCAGTTCTCGCGGCCGGCAAACTGGCGCACGCCTTGCGGCATGTAGGCCGGGGCCTCAGGCACCACCAGGGTACGGAAGGTTTTACCCTCGATGCTTTCCTGGTACTGCTGGGTTTGCACCATCATCAGGCCTTTTTCAAGGTACTGGTGCTCGCCCTGGCTGACATGTTCAACCGGCTTGCCGTTAATGGTGAGCTGCTTGTCACGGTAGCTCACCACGTCACCCGGCAAACCGATAACGCGCTTGATGAAGTTCACTTTTTCGTCTTCGGGGTAGTTGAACACTACCACGTCGCCGTGCTCTACCTTGCCCACCGGTACCAGTACGTTATTCAGTACCGGCACGCGCACACCGTAGCTGAATTTGTTCACCAGGATGAAGTCGC
>JAIXTB010000121.1 GCA_027484385.1 Neisseriaceae bacterium
CGGTGCCAGCGGGATGTCCGGGTCCGGGTTGGGCGACAGCAGGTAGAACTCCATCTCCGGGGCCACCACCGGTGCCCAGCCCTTGTCTTCGTACATTTTCAGTACGCGGCGCAGTACGTTACGCGGTGCCACTTCTACCGGCTCACCGTCGGCGCGGAAAGCGTCGTAGATCAGCTGGGCGGTAGGGTCGGTGGCCCACGGTACGTAGCGCAGGGTGTTCGGGTCGGGCAGCAGGACCATGTCCGGGTCGGTCAGGTCCAGCATGCTGTCGTCGGGGTAATCGCCGGTAACGGTCTGGATCAGTACCGCTTCGGGCAGGCGCATTTCCGACTCGGAAACGAACTTGTCTTTCGGAACGATCTTGCCGCGTGCCACGCCGGTCATATCCGGCACAATGCACTCCATCTCGGTAATACGGTGCTCGCGCAGCCATTCAAACATTTGGTGACTCATGATGCATTTCCTCTATTTTCCGGTCTGTGCCGGAAGGGTTTGCCGAGTACACGTCTATTGGTTTCGACGCATACGGCGCTCTCGGCAAGCGTCGCCGAAAGCCTTGAAAATCGCTTGTGAAGCCTTGTTGTCCCAGTATTTCCACTCCGGGTGCCACTGTACGGCGTAGGCGAAACCGGGGGCCTTCTCAAAGCGGTACGCTTCTACCAGGCCGTCCTCGGCCAGCGCTTCGGCCACCAGGCCATCGGCCAGGCGCTTGATACCTTGCTGGTGAATGGAGTTCACCTGCACGCTGTCACAGCCCAGCCAGCCTTGCAGCCAGCTACCTGCGGCCAACCTTACCGGGTGCGCCGGGCCGTACATGTGATCCAGATCTTGCGTATCCGGCTCGCGGTGGTCATTCAGCCCCGGCACTTCCTGTACGTGCTGGTGCAGCTCGCCGCCCATCACCACGTTGATTTCCTGAAAACCGCGGCAGATGCCCAGCAGTGGCACGCCTTCTTTGACCAGCATGTCGATCAGCGGCAGCGTGGTGGCGTCCCGCGCCTTGTCGTGCAGCGTGCCTTCACGGCTGGGCTCGCCCTGGTAATGGTGCGGCTCCACATTGGACGGCGAGCCCGGCAGCAAAATGCCGTCCACTAGGTCCACAATGGCTCGCAGCTGGCTGGCATCGCCCAGCGAAGGGATAAGGATAGCCACGCCGCCGGCCCCGCCCACCGCGGCGGTGATGTACTTTTCACCTACCGCATGAAACGGAAACAAGCCGATCTGCTTGACGTCGCACGGTATCCCGATAATGGGTTGCAACATGATGTCCTCGTTTGTCAGTGCGCTGCGCGGGCGGCTACCAGCGGCTCGACATAGTCGTAGCCCAGGGCCTGCGCCACCGCAGCGTGGGTTACCTTGCCACGGCACACATTCAGGCCATGACGCAGGTGTTCGTTATCCGCTATCGCCTGCACCCAGCCCTGGCCGGCCAGCGCCAGCGCGTACGGCAGGGTGGCGTTGGTCAGCGCCATGGTGGAGGTGCGCGCCACCCCGCCCGGCATATTGGCCACGCAGTAGTGCACGATGCCATCCACAATATAGGTGGGGTCCTGGTGCGTGGTGGCACGGCTGGTTTCAAAACAACCGCCCTGATCAATGGCCACATCCACCAGTACCGCACCCGGCTTCAGGTGCTTGAGCATGGCGCGGCTCACCAGCTTGGGCGCCGCCGCGCCAGGTATCAGCACCGCGCCCACAATCATGTCTGCTTCGCGGATGCTGTCTTCGATGTTGGCCGCATTGGACATCAGCGTCTTGATACCGCCGCCAAACACCATGTCTATCTCTTTCAGGCGCGCCAGCGATTTATCCAGAATGGTGACATCCGCCCCCAGCCCCATCGCCATACGCGCGGCATTCAAGCCCACCACGCCGCCACCAATCACCACCACGCGGGCCGGTGCCACACCGGGCACGCCGCCCAGCAACACGCCACGGCCGCCTTGGGCTTTTTCCAGCGCATGCGCACCGGCCTGGATAGCCATTCGCCCTGCCACCTCGGACATCGGTGCCAGCAGCGGCAAACCACCACGCTCGTCTGTCACCGTTTCGTAGGCGATGGCCACGGCGCCGGATTCCACCAGTAGCCGGGTTTGCTCCGGGTCCGGTGCCAGGTGCAAGTAGGTAAACAGCAGCTGCCCCGGGCGTAACATGCGACACTCCACCGGCTGTGGCTCTTTTACCTTGATGATCATCTCGGCCTGGGCAAACACCTCGTCTGCACGGGCGGCAATGCCGGCACCTGCCTGCAGGTAGTGTTCGTCAGTAAAACCTATTGCCAGGCCAGCCTGGCTTTGCACAATCACCTTGTGGCCGGCGGCCACCAACTCACGCACACCGGAGGGGGTAAGGCCCACGCGGTACTCATGATTTTTGATCTCCTTCGGAACGCCGATTAACATAGCTGACTCCTTTGGTGGTGTCGTGAATATTTAGCAGCACTTGTTTAAAAAAATCTACAACATGCTTGCAGTCACACACTGATTTTGACTATAACTTGCACACCTTGCAAAGAAATTTCGATTTTGCAGCGCAGCAGTGCAGTAAAAAGTGGTCAAAATCCTTATCATCGAACGTCTAAAATTATTAACATTTGGATTGGACAGGAACATATGGATGTTGGTGCACGACTCAGGATGGTTCGCGAACGCATGGGGCTTTCCCAGCGCGAACTGGCCAAACGGGCTGGGGTGACAAACGGCACGATCTCGCTGATCGAACAAAACCGTGTCAGCCCTTCCATCAGCTCGCTGCGCAAGGTACTGGAAGGCATGCCAATGACCTTGTCGGATTTTTTCACCTTCGACACCGAGCCACAACAAGCGCATGTATTTTACACCAGCGACGAATTACCCAACCTGGGTAATGACCAGATCCAGTTGCTGCTGGTGGGTACAGCGCACGAGCGGCGCGACATTGCCATCCTGCGCGAGGTTTACCAGCCAGGCGCCGATACCGGCCCCGACATGCTGGTACACGAAGGCCAGGAAGGCGGCGTGGTATTGAAGGGGGAAGTAGAAATCACCGTGGGCAGCGACGTACGCGTACTGGGCCCGGGCGATGCCTACTATTTCGACAGCAAGCAGCCACACCGTTTTCGTAACGTTGGCAACGACACCTGTGAGATTGTGAGCGCAAGCTCCCCGCCAACGTTCTAAATCGCCTCCCAAGCGGGGCGAACCCGACACTACAGAGGAGAAACACCATGGCTCGCACCCATGCAGAATGGAAAGCCCTTTCCGGCCAGATCACCATCGAAGGCCGTGCCTTCGTGGATGGCCAGTACGTCACCGCTGCTGACGGGCGCACCTTCGACTGCATCAACCCCGCTACCGGCGACAAGCTCGCCACCATCAGCTGGGCTGGCACCGCCGAAGTGGAGCAAGCTGTTGCCGCAGCACGGCGCGTATTTGAAAGTGGCAAATGGTCCGGGCTGGCACCGCTGGCACGCGGCCGCATTCTGAAACGCTTTGCCGCACTGATCCGCCAGCATGGCGACGAACTGGCCCTGCTGGAAACGCTGGACGCCGGCAAACCCATCGGCGACACCACCACCGTGGACGTGCCCGGCGCAGCCTATTGCGTGGAATGGTTTGCCGAAGCGATCGACAAGATCGGCGGCGAAGTCGCCCCGGTCGACCCCAAGCTGGTAGGCCTGGTGTCGCGCGAGGCCATTGGCGTGGTAGCCGCCGTAGTGCCGTGGAACTTCCCTATCCTGATGGCCAGCTGGAAATTCGGCCCGGCGCTGGCGGCCGGTAACGCGGTCATCCTGAAGCCGTCGGAAAAATCCCCGCTTACCGCCATCAAGCTCGCCGCACTGGCCAAAGAAGCCGGCATGCCGGATGGCGTGTTCCAGGTACTGCCTGGCGCTGGCGACGTGGGCCAGGCGCTGGCACAGCATATGGACATCGACTGCATTGCCTTTACCGGCTCCACCGGCGTGGGCAAGCTGATTGCCAGCTACGCAGCGCAGTCCAACCTCAAGCGCGCCTGGCTGGAGCTGGGCGGCAAATCGCCCAATATCGTGCTGGCCGACTGCCCGGACATTGCCCGTGCCGCACGCACCGCTGCCGGCGCCATTTTCTACAATATGGGCGAAATGTGTACCGCCGGCTCGCGCCTGCTGCTGCACAAAGACATCAAGGACGCCTTCTTGGTCGAGTTCAAAAAAGCCGCTGCGGCCTACCAGCCGGCCGACCCGCTGGACCCGGCCACCAGCATGGGCGCCATTGTGGACCGCATCCAGTACGACAAGGTGCTGGGCTACATCGCCAAGGCGCGCGAGTAAAGCTGCGAGCTGGTCTGCGGCGGCCATGCCACCCGCACCTTTTATTTTCTGTTTACGGCGCCCACCG
>JAIXTB010000108.1 GCA_027484385.1 Neisseriaceae bacterium
AAAGCCTGGCTGGCCGCACGCGAGCCGTACGGCCAAACCGAAGCCTTCCGCTTTTACGGCGGCCCGATCGACGACGCCAAAGGCCCGGAAGGCCAGATCAACGCCTGGCCGCTGGACGAGGCTTATATTGATGGCGTAAAAGGCAAGCCGAACGCCGGCATCGTCAATAACCGTAAAGTCGCCATTACCAAAGAAAAGCTGTCGTCGCTGAACGAGCGCGGCGGTGAAGAAAACGTCTCCACCGGCTACCACGCTATCGAATTCCTGCTGTGGGGCCAGGATTTCGACGTAGCCGGCCCAGGCAAGCGCAGCTTTACCGACTTTGTCGACGGCAAAGCCCCTAACGCCGACCGCCGCCGCGAATACCTGAAAGTGGCCGCCGAACTGCTGGTAGACGACTTGGCCAGCGTTGCCAGCCAGTGGAAGCCAGGCAGCAACAACTACCGCGCCAAGTTTGCCAAAAACCCGGACGCCATCCGCCAGATCATGGTGGGGATTGGCGTACTGTCGCGCGCCGAGCTGGCTGGTGAGCGCATGGAGGTGGCACTGGATAGCCGCAACCAGGAAGACGAGCACAGCTGCTTCTCCGATAACACCCACCGCGACGTAATCAACAACGCCAAAGGCATCCAGAACGTGTGGCTGGGTGAATACAAGCGCGTAGACGGCAGCGTGGTAAAAGGCGCCAGCCTGCGCGACCTGGTTGCCGCCAGCAATAGCAAGGCAGCCGAGCGCGTTACTGCCGACATGGACGCCACCATGAAAGCCGCAGAAGGCATTCAGGCGCCATTCGACCAGGAAATCGTGAAGAAAGAAGGCCGCAGCCGCGTGCAAGCCACGGTTGCCGCGCTGAAAAAGCAGGCCGGCAGCCTGGTAGAAGCCGCCAAGGCACTGGGTATCAAGAAACTGAACGTTAACGGCTAAGCCGCCTCACCACCACCACCCACCACCCCGCCTGCAGCCGCAGGCGGGTATTTGCATTGACCGGAAAACACCATGCAAAAGAAATATCTCTCCCTTGCAGCCACGCTGGGTGGCACGGCTGCAATCCTCGGTACACTGGGCTTTACTGCCATACAAGAAGTGGCGCCCTACCAGGATGGTGACGAAAAACTGGGCGGCAACACCACCGTCTACGAAGTGGGCCGCAATGCCTTCTCGCTGCCTGCGGCCAACATGGAAAGCAACCGCCAGACGCAGTTTTTCATCGGTAACTCTTTCTTCAAGAAAGCCTGGGTAGAAGCCCCCTCGTCCACCACCGCGCGCGACGGCCTGGGGCCGCACTTCATTGCCCGCTCATGCGGTGCCTGTCATGCACTGGACGGCCGTGGCGCTACGCCCAATTTTGAAAACGGCCTGCAAGCCGAACAACCACTGGCCTTGCTGTTCCGCCTGTCCATCCCCGGCAAAAACGGCAGCAACCTGCCAGAACCCAACTACGGCGGCCAGTTCAACAACGACGCCATCCCCGGGGTAAAACCGGAAGGCAAGATTGCCATCAGTTACACCGAACAAGCCGGCAGCTTTGCCGATGGCGAAAGCTACAGCCTGCGCCAGCCCACTTACCAGCTCACCGAGCTGGGCTACGGCCCGCTGCACCCGCAAGTACAGATCTCGCCGCGCATTGCCCCGCAAATGATCGGCCTGGGCCTGCTGGAAGCGATTAAAGAACAAGACATCCTGGCCAACGCCAAAGCGCAAGCTGCCGACAATGAAGGCGTCAGCGGCCGCCCCAACTACGTACACGACGCCTACGCAGGCAAAACCCTGCTGGGCCGCTTTGGCTGGAAAGCCAACGTGGCGACCATCGCCCACCAGACTGCGGGTGCGTTCAATGGCGATATCGGCATTACCTCGGCCAAATTCCCCAAAGAAGAATGCATGCCGTCGCAGCGTGACTGCCTGAAAGCCCCGAACGGTGGCAAACCGGAAATCAGCGCCAGCAAGATGGACGCCGTTATCTTCTATAGCCGCACGCTGGCCGTCCCCGCGCAGCGCGACGCCGACACCCTGGCAGTACGCCGCGGCAAGCTGCTGTTTAACCAGATAGAGTGCACCACCTGCCACACGCCAAGCTACACCACCGGTCAGCTGGCCGGCCTGCCGGAAGTCTCCGGCCAGAAAATCAGCCCCTATACCGACCTGCTGCTGCACGACATGGGCCCGGGCCTGGCTGATAACCGCCCGGATGGCCTGGCCAACGGCCGCGAATGGAAAACCCCGCCGCTATGGGGCATTGGCCAGTTTTCCGATGTCAGCGGCCACACCCAGTACCTGCACGATGGCCGCGCACGCAACCTGACCGAAGCCATCATGTGGCACGGCGGCGAAGCCGAGACCGCCAAACGGCGCTTTGCCAGACTGGGTAAAGACGACCGTGACGCCATACTGCGCTTCCTGAACTCGCTGTAAGGCCACCACATACCGTACCAGCCGGGCCCGCCGCACGGGCCCGGCACACACAAAGGAAACCGCATGTTACGCACCCTGCTGGCCACCCTGCTACTGGCCGCGCCACTAGCTCACGCCACCAGTGCCGAGCAAAGCTTCATCGACAGCCTGGCCCGCCACACCCTGCTACCCCGCTACACCGCCCTTAGCCAGCAAAGCCAGGCGCTAAACCGCAGCCTGACACAGCTGTGCCAGGACAATAGTGCGGCCAACCTGGCTAGCGCCCGCGAGCAATGGCGGCAAAGCTACCGCAGCTGGATGGCCGTCGCCCCGCTGAACTGGGGCCCCACGGCCGAGCTGCGCAGCCAGCGCGTGATCGCCTTCAAACCCGCACGCCCGGCGCTGATCGAACAAGCCGTCAGCGAAAACCTGGGCCGTAGCAAAGACAGCTACGAAGAAGCCGGCGCCGCCGCCAAAGGCTTTGCCGCCATCGAATACCAGCTGTTTGCACAGCAGAAAAACCTGGGCGATGCCGCACGCTGCGCCTGGCTACAACAAAACGGCCAGGAAATTGCCAGCCACACCCCGGCACTGGCGCAAGCCTGGCAAGACTTTGCGGCCAACCTGAGCCGCAGCGGCCAAGCCGGCGCCCAATACGCCAACGCCAGCCAGCCGCTGGAAGAAGTCATCAACCTGACCCTGGCGGGCGTCAACGAGATGCACAAGGAAATCTCGCGCCTCCCCCAGCAAAAGCCCGAGCTGGTCAACGCACAGCGCAGCGGCGAAGGCCGCGCCCTGCTGAAAGCCCAGTTCAGCCTGCTGCAAGCCGTGCTTGTCGGCAATGCAGGCCAGCCTGGTGTTAACAGCCTGCTGCAAGCCAAAGGCCAGCCTGCCCAAGCCAAAGCCCTGCAAGACGCCACCCTGGCCGTTGCGGAAGCACTGGACAAACTGCCGGAAAACCTGGCGAGAAACGGCAACAGCGGCCGCGAAAAGCCCGCCGCACAGGCCCTGGAAAAACTGCTGGCCCAGATTGAAGGCCCGGTAGCGCACACCCTGGACATCACCCTGAGCTTTAATGAATCCGATGGCGACTAAGCTAACCCGCCGCCAGCTGCTGCAAGCCGGCGCCCTCACCCTAGCGGCCCTGCCGCTGCGCAGCTGGGCTGGCGAACCAGACCAGCCGGCC
>JAIXTB010000184.1 GCA_027484385.1 Neisseriaceae bacterium
CCGCGGGCCTTGCCGCGCGGGTGCTTTGGCCACAGGTTTGGCGTGCGCGGTGCGCGGCAGGTCAGCCAGCGACACGGTCAGGGTGCGCATCTCGCCAGGTTGCAGCCCATCCAGCTGCCACGGCCCTACCGCTACCCGTACCAGGCGCAATGTGGGCAGGCCAACCTTGGCCGTCATGCGGCGGACCTGGCGGTTTTTACCTTCGCTAATGATGATTTCCAGCCAGGCATCCGGCACCGTCTTGCGAAAACGCACCGGCGGTTTGCGTTCCCACAGTGCTGGCGTTTCCGGCAGCTGGCGCACCTGGGCCGGCTGGGTCACGAAGTCACCCAGGTCTACACCGTCGCGCAGCGCTTGCAGCTGGGCTTCGGTCACGCGGCCTTCTACTTGTACCCAATAGGTTTTGGGCTGCTTCCAGCGCGGGTCGCTGATGCGGTGCTGCAGCTCGCCATCACCGGTAAGCAAGAGCAGGCCTTCGCTATCGGTATCCAGCCGGCCAGCCGGGTACACCCCGGGCAGGGCGATATGGTCTTTCAGCGTGGGGTGCAGCTCATGCTGGGAGAACTGGCAAATCACGCCATAAGGCTTATTGAACAGAATGAGTTGGGGCATGGGGCAGGCAAGCGTAAACAAGATATGCGGCGGATGATAACAAGCACGGCGCCAGGCAGCCATGGCGGCCAACGTATACCGGCATGCAGACAAAGGTTGGCCGCAACGTCTGGCAGATGACAGTGTGGCGACCATTCAGATTCGAACAGTTGTTTACATTCAAACCCGCAGCAAAGTTCGGATACGCTACAATCAGAACCAGCAATGAGAGGTATAATTCATTTTTGAAAAGTCACCCGAAAGCCTGCATACCGCCTGGCGCCTGTCTTCCCCTGACAAATCGCCGGTAAAAGCGGCTTTCCCATACCTTTCACTTGCACAGGCGGGATGCTGCCCCGTGCCAAAGCTGCCCCGCGCAATCGTTCTGGCGTCAAAAAATAATCATGGAGATAGAGTAATGCCTTCGGAACAGCCGACCATCATCTACACCCTGACCGACGAAGCTCCAGCGCTGGCTACCAGCGCCTTCCTGCCGGTCGTACGTACCTTTACCGGCGCAGCCGGCATCAACGTGGAAACTGCCGATATCTCGGTAGCCGCCCGCGTTCTGGCCGAGTTCCCGGCAAACCTGACCGACGAGCAGAAAGTCCCCGACACCCTGGCCGAGCTGGGCAAACTCACCCAGAACCCGGACACCAACATCATCAAGCTGCCGAACATCAGCGCATCGGTATCGCAGCTGATTGCTTGCATCAAAGAACTGCAAGCCAAGGGCTACGCTATCCCCGACTACCCGGAAAACCCGACTACCGACGAAGAAAAGGCCATCAAGGCCCGCTACGCCAAATGTCTGGGCTCCGCTGTCAACCCGGTGTTGCGCGAAGGCAACTCCGACCGTCGCGCCCCGCTGGCGGTGAAGAACTACGCCAAGAAGCACCCGCACAGCATGGGCGAATGGAAACAGGCTTCGCAGACCCACGTATCCCACATGCACCACGGTGACTTCTACCACGGTGAAAAGTCCATGACCCTGGACCGCGCCCGTGACGTGAAAATGGAACTGGTGACCAACACCGGCGAGACCATCGTGCTGAAGCCGAAAGTAGCGCTGCAGGATGGCGAGATCATCGACTCCATGTTCATGAGCAAGAAAGCGCTGTGCGAATTCTACGAGCGCGAAATGGAAGACTGCCGCGAAGCCGGCATCCTGTTCTCGCTACACGTGAAAGCCACCATGATGAAGGTGTCCCACCCTATCGTGTTCGGCCACTGCGTGAAGATCTACTACAAGGACGCCTTCGAGAAGCACGGCAAGCTGTTTGACGAACTGGGCATCAACGTCAACAACGGTATGGCCACGCTGTACGAAAAAATCGAAACCCTGCCGGCCTCCAAGCGCGAAGAAATCATCCGCGACCTGCACGCCTGCCAGGAACACCGCCCGCGCCTGGCCATGGTGGACTCCGCCAAGGGCATTACCAACTTCCACTCTCCAAACGACGTGATCGTGGATGCCTCCATGCCTGCCATGATCCGCAATGGCGGCAAAATGTGGGGTGCCGATGGCAAGCCGGCCGACTGCAAGGCCGTGATGCCGGAATCCACCTTTGCCCGCATTTACCAGGAGATGATCAACTTCTGCAAATGGCATGGCAACTTCGACCCGCGCACCATGGGCACCGTACCGAACGTGGGCCTGATGGCGCAGAAAGCGGAAGAATACGGTTCGCACGACAAGACCTTCGAGATCCCCGCAGACGGCCAAGCCAACATCGTTGACCTGGCTACCGGCGAAGTGCTGCTGAGCCAGAACGTGGAAGCCGGCGATATCTGGCGCATGTGCCAGGTGAAGGACGCGCCGATCCGCGACTGGGTAAAACTGGCCGTCAACCGTGCCCGCAACTCTGGCATGCCGGCCGTATTCTGGCTGGACCCGTACCGTCCGCACGAAAACGAGCTGATCAAGAAGGTGAAAACCTACTTGCAGGACTACGACACCAGCGGTCTGGACATCCACATCATGTCGCAGGTTCGTGCCATGCGTTACACGCTGGAACGCGTCGCACGCGGCCTGGATACCATCTCGGTCACCGGCAACATCCTGCGCGACTACCTGACTGACCTGTTCCCGATCATGGAACTGGGCACCAGCGCCAAGATGCTGTCCATCGTGCCGCTGATGGCCGGTGGCGGCATGTACGAAACCGGTGCCGGCGGCTCGGCTCCGAAACACGTACAACAGCTGCTGGAAGAAAACCACCTGCGCTGGGACAGCCTGGGCGAGTTCCTGGCACTGGCGGTGAGCCTGGAAGAGCTGGGCATCAAAACCGGCAACACCAAGGCCAAGATCCTGGCCAAGACGCTGGACGAAGCCACCGGCAAGCTGCTGGACAACGACAAGTCGCCGTCGCGCCGCACCGGTGAGCTGGACAACCGTGGCAGCCAGTACTACCTGGCCACCTACTGGGCGCAAGCGCTGGCCGAGCAGAACGACGACGCTGAACTGAAGGCCCACTTCGCGCCGGTTGCCGCGCAGCTGGCCGGTCAGGAACAGCAGATCATCGCCGAGCTGAAAGCGGTACAAGGCAAGCCGGCCGACATCGGCGGCTACTACCTGCCAGACGCAGAAAAAACCCGCGCCGTGATGTGCCCAAGCGCCACGCTGAACCAGATTCTGGCCAGCGCCCGCGTATAAGCCTTTCGCTACGCACCGCACCAGGGCTTGCTCTGGTGCGAGTAACAAACCCCCTGCTTGCATTGTAAACAGGGGGTTTTTCATTGGCAGCAAGCTGGCAGCCCAAGCAGCTCAAGCATGTATCAACACGCTGGCAGATCCACCACGCTATGGCCCGTGTTACCCACGCTCTGCGGCCAACGTTGGCCGCATCAGGCCCAATCTGGTGCCATGGCACGCACGGTATCCAGCACCTGCTGCTTGGGTGCATCGGCACGCTTGCCGGCGCGCCAAGCCATCATCACCTCCCACTGCCACACTGGCAGGTCGCGGATAGCCAGCTTCACCAGCCTGCCTTCGCGTAGATCGCGCCTTACCGCCACCTCGGGCATGAAGGTGAGAAAGCCATGCTCCATTGCCAGCTCTCGCGCAGCGCTGGCCGGCTGGATCGCGTGCAGCGGACCTGTGGCCGTACGATGCTGGCGCAGCTGGGCCAGCAAGGTATCGCAACCCTCCCCCCAGTACTGCGGCGCCAGCCTCGCGTTGGCCACATCGGCCAGCAGCAGCTCGGCATGCTGCGCCAGCGGGTGGCGCTTGTGTACCACCGGCACAATGGGCGAGCACCAGATCCGTTCCATCTGGATACCGGCCATGGGTGGGCACTTCAGCACAAAGCCGACTTGCACGGCGCCAGTCAGCAGCCGCTCCATGATGGCCGGCGAATGATCGGTACTGCAGCGGATTTCGAATGGTGCTTCGGCCAGTGCCACCAGTACCGGGCCGAATACCACCGAAGCCAGCGACGGCAGGCAAGCCAAGGTCAGCCTGGGCAAGGCGGGCACCCCCTGTACGGCCTGCTTGCCTGCGTACAGTACGGCCAGCGCCTCACGCGCGGCCGGCAAATAGGCATCGCACGCCGGCGTAGGCACCGCACCACGGCGGTGGCGACGAAACAGCTGTGCCCCAATGCTGGCCTCCAGCACGGCGACCCGCTGGCTCACTTGCGGCTGCGACCAGCCGCGACGCGCCGCGGCCTGGCTAAAGCTGCCACAGTCCACAATATCGATCAGCAAAGCCAGATCATCCAGCGATATAGCCATAATGAAAAACCATAGGAAATATTAGCAGTTAACGGCTTCTATGATAGCTGATGCCGCATGACAATGATGGCTACTTCCTACAGGGGCACATCATGGCTTCGGCAGAACAGGCGCGGCGTCTGGGCAGGCGCTTCATCATGCTCGACAACATTCTGGTGGTATTCGGCTTTTTCAGCGTGTTTCCGCTGATCAGCCTGCACTTTGTCGACCAGCTAGGCTGGGCTGCCGCAGCAGTGGGCCTGGCGCTGGCTATCCGCCAGCTCATGCAACAAGGGCTGGGCCTGCTGGGTGGCTCGCTGGCAGACCGCTACGGTGCCAAACCACTGATTGTGGGCGGCATGCTGCTACGCGCCGCCGGCTTTGCCGCCATGGCCATGGCCGAAACACCGGCTACCCTGGTGTTTTCCTGCATTCTGTCGGGCCTGGGCGGCATGCTGTTCGACCCACCCCGTGCGGCGCTCATCATCAAACTGACCCGACAACACGAGCGCAACCACTTTTATACGCTACTGATCATGTGGGAAAGCGCTGCCGCCGTGAGCGGCGCCATGCTGGGCTCGTGGCTGCTGCATTTCGATTTCTGGTGGGTGGGCATGTGTGGTTGTGCCATCTTCATACTGGCTGCTGCGGCCAACCTGTGGCTGCTACCGACTTACCGCGTGGCCAGCGGCAAGGCCTCGCCCTTAGCCTCGGTACGCACCGTGCTGGCAGACCGGCGCTATATGCAGCTGGTGCTGACCCTGAGCGGCTACTACGTGCTGGGGGTGCAGATCATGCTGCTGGTACCCATCGTCCTCAAGCAAATGGCGGGAACGCCGCAAATCGTGGGCTGGCTCTACGCCATGGAAACGACCTTGTCGCTTACCCTGCTCTACCCGCTAGCCAAGCTGGGGGAACGCTACCTGAGCCTGGCGCAACGCATGCTGGCAGGCATTGCCCTGATGACAGGCAGCCTGCTGCTGATGGCGCTAGCGCAAAGCCTGTGGCAGGCCATGCCGCTACTGGCGCTGTTCTATACCGGCAGCCTGGTCACCGAGCCGGCGCGCGAGGCACTGCTGGCCAGCTACGCACAAAGCGAAGCCCGCGCCAGCTACAGCGGCACCAGCCGCCTGGGGCTGGCACTGGGCGGGGCTACCGGCTACCTGGGCGGTGGCTGGTTGCTGGATATCTCGCGCAGCCTGGCCATGCCAGCCCTGCCTTGGCTGATGCTCGCGGCAATCGGCAGCTTGACCTTTGTGGCGCTGTATCGCCAGCTGCTACACAAGGGCACGACAGACGCGCTGGCCCAGCCTGCCTGACAACAGACGCAAAAAAACCGCATCGGTCAGATGCGGTTTTTGTCAGCAGCGTTTCCGCCACATCCATCAGCTAGCGCAAGCTTAGGCTTTCTGGATATTGGAGGCTTGCTTGCCTTTCGGGCCTTGAACCACGTCAAAGCTTACACGCTGGCCTTCGGTCAGCGATTTGAAACCTTGCATATTGATCGCGGAGAAGTGCGCGAACAGGTCATCACCGCCTTCGTCCGGAGTGATGAAGCCGAAGCCTTTAGCGTCGTTGAACCACTTAACAATACCAGTTGCCATGTGTAACTATCCTTAGCATGCATAAAGTAAACAGGGTGGTGAGCCCTGACGATCCAAGCTTACACACGCTGCAGCAGGTAACGGTTTACACACAGCCAGCGATGCAAAGCCAAGCACCGTTTGTATTTCTACGCCTAGCGTGTGACAACGTCAAGACAAGCCGGTAAAAGTTAAGGGGCTTGAAAAAGCCGCCATACGAACCAAAATTGAAATAAGCGCGAATTCGCAGAAGGTTCCCATGTCTACGCAGCACAAGGATGATGTCTCGACGGCAGCCCGCAAGGCCGAGGTAAAGCCCCCCCCGATGTATAAAGTATTGTTATTGAACGATGATTTCACGCCGATGGATTTTGTCGTTGAGGTACTGCAGCATTTTTTTCACATGAATGCGGAAAAAGCCACAATCGTGATGCTGCAGGTCCACAATGAAGGTAAGGGTCTTTGTGGCATTTATACCAAAGACATCGCCGCTACCAAGGTAGAGCAAGTTTCGCAGCACGCACAAACGCACCAGCATCCACTGCAGTGTGTCATGGAGGAAAACTGATGATTGCCCAAGAACTGGAAGTCAGCCTGCACATGGCCTTTATGGATGCACGCCGCAAACGGCACGAATTCATCAGCGTGGAGCATCTGCTCCTGGCGATGACTGACAACCCGTCTGCAGCCGAAGTCCTCCGCGCCTGCGGCGCCAACATCGACCAGCTGAAAAAACAGCTGGGGGACTTTATCGACGAACATACGCCCACCGTGCCTGGCGATGCCGAGGTGGAAACCCAGCCCACACTGGGCTTCCAGCGCGTGATCCAGCGCGCCATCCTGCACGTGCAGTCGTCTGGAAAAAAAGAAGTCACCGGTGCAAACATTCTGGTGGCCATCTTTGGCGAAAAAGACTCGCATGCCGTGTACTACCTGCATCAGCAGGGTATTTCGCGCCTGGACGTGGTCAACTTCATTTCGCATGGCATTACCAAGCAAAACGCCAAACCGGCTGCCAGCCAGGAGCCACACCACGATGCCTCTGGCGAAAACGAGGGTGAAGACAGCGGCAACGCACCAGGCGGCGCGCTGGAAAACTACACACAGAACCTGAACCAGCAGGCACGTGATGGCAAGATCGACCCGCTGATCGGCCGCGAGCACGAGGTCGAGCGCGTGATCCAGATCCTGTGCCGCCGCCGCAAGAACAACCCGCTGCTGGTAGGCGAAGCCGGCGTAGGCAAAACCGCCATTGCGGAAGGCCTCGCGCGCCGCATCGTGGCGGGTGATGTGCCGGATGTACTGGCCAAGGCCACGGTGTACTCGCTGGATATGGGTGCCCTGCTGGCAGGCACCAAATACCGTGGCGATTTCGAACAGCGCCTGAAACAAGTCATCAAGCAGCTGGCAGAAGACAGCCACGCCGTGCTGTTCATCGACGAAATCCACACGCTGATCGGTGCCGGTGCGGCCTCTGGCGGTACGCTGGACGCGTCCAACTTGCTGAAACCGGCCCTGTCCAACGGCAGCCTGCGCTGCATTGGCGCCACGACCTATAGCGAATACCGTGGCATTTTCGAAAAAGACAGCGCCCTGTCGCGCCGCTTCCAGAAAATCGATGTACCTGAGCCGTCAGTAGAGCAGACGATCGAAATCCTGAAAGGGCTGAAAAGCCGTTTCGAGGCACACCATGGCGTGAAATACACGCTGGCGGCCCTGTCGACTGCTGCCGAGCTGTCGGCGCGTTACATCAACGACCGCCACCTGCCGGACAAAGCCATCGACGTGATCGACGAAGCTGGCGCTGCGCAAAAAATCCTGCCCAAGTCCAAGCAGAAGAAGGTGATCAACAAAGGCGAGATCGAAGAGATCATCGCCAAGATTGCCCGCATTCCTGCCAAAACCATCAGCAGTGATGACCGTAACGTGCTGAAGAACCTGGACCGCGACCTGAAAAACGTGGTGTTTGGCCAGGACAAAGCCATCGAAGCGTTGGCCGCAGCCATCAAGATGTCGCGCTCCGGTCTGGGCAACCCGCAAAAGCCGATCGGCTCTTTCCTGTTCTCCGGCCCCACCGGCGTGGGCAAGACCGAGGTGGCGAAACAGCTGGCCTACTTCCTGGGCGTGGAGCTGCTGCGCTTTGACATGTCCGAATACATGGAACGCCATGCAGTAAGCCGCCTGATTGGCGCGCCACCGGGCTATGTCGGCTTCGAACAGGGCGGCCTGCTGACCGAACAGGTAACCAAACATCCGTACGCGGTGCTGCTGCTGGACGAAATCGAAAAAGCCCACCCGGACATTTTCAACGTGCTGCTGCAGGTGATGGACCACGGTACGCTGACCGATAACAACGGTCGCAAGGCGGATTTCCGTAATGTGGTGATCATCATGACCACCAATGCGGGCGCCGAGTCGCTGTCCAAATCGAGCATCGGCTTTACCAACAGCAAGCAGGCTGGCGATGAAATGGGTGATATCAAGCGCCTGTTCAGCCCCGAGTTCCGCAACCGTCTGGATGCCATCATCCCGTTCGGTATGCTGAACGAGGAGATCATCCTGCAGGTAGTGGACAAGTTCCTGATGCAGCTGGAACAGCAGCTATCGGACAAGAAAGTGGAAATCCACTTCAGCGACAGCCTGCGCAAGTTCCTGGCGAAGAAGGGCTTCGACCCGCTAATGGGCGCCCGCCCGATGGCGCGCCTGATTCAGGACACCATCCGCAAGGCGCTGGCCGACGAGCTGCTGTTTGGCCGCCTGGCTGGCG
>JAIXTB010000169.1 GCA_027484385.1 Neisseriaceae bacterium
CTGAGGAGGCGAACTATACCCACCCAGCCAAAACCCGTCAATACTTGCACCGCAATAAACTGCAAGTATTTGCTTAAGGTGTTGATTTGCAACGGCACCAAAAAGCAAAAAAGTTGGCCACAGGCGGCCAACTTGGTGAATTGTGCGGCTTACCCGGCTTAAAGTGATTCGAGCATGGCAGGTGTCATCATGGCTTTGAGGCGGATTTGTTCAATGCCATGGCGTTCGCGATGGTTCAGCCACCAGATGGAGCCCTTTTTCACGCTCCACAATAGTGGCTGCTCGCTAAGCAATGTGGCCGCCAGGCGGCCAATGTAAGGCTGGTGCCCTACCAGAACAATGGTTTTGCCACATTCCGGCCAACCAACAGCGGCCAGCACTTCTTCTACTGAAGCATCCGGGTTCAATGCCGGCAGGATCTCGTAGCTTTTTGCCAGGAAGGCGGCGGTTTGCTGGGAGCGTACGGCTTCCGATGCCAGCAAACGGTAATCACCGGGTAGCTGCTTGTGCAGCCAGTCGGCCATCCGCCGGGCTTGTTGTTGGCCGCGACGGGTGAGTGCGCGGGCCAGGTCGTCGTTGCCGTCTTCGGCTTCGGCGTGTCGCCACAGAATCAGGTCCATGGGTGCTCCTCGTTAGAATGTTGTTGTGTTTATAGTGTGGCAGTGTATGGGTGAACCGTTACAGCAGGTAGTGCACCAGAATGGGGGCAAGGATGGCCGTAAACAAGCCGGTGAGCCCCATGGCCAGCCCGGCAAAGGCACCCGCTGTTTCTGACAGCTGGAAAACGCGCGCGGTACCGATACCGTGCGCCGCCACGCCAGTGGCGACACCCAGCACGACATCATCGTGGATACGCAGCAGCTGTATCAGCGGCTTGGCGCAGATGGCACCGATGATGCCGGTAACGATGACGAAAGTCGCCGCCAGCGCGGGGATCCCTCCCAGCACGTCAGCCACGCCCATGGCAATGGGAGTGGTGGCAGAACGCGGCGCCAGCGACAGCACCATGGTACGAGGCATATCAAACAGCAGGCCTGCACAGACCGCTGTCACCACGCCGGCAGCGCTACCGATAACAATGGCCAGCAAGATGGGCAGACCACTTTTACGTAGGCGCCCCAGGTTGTTGTACAGCGGGATAGCCAGCGCCACAGTCACTGGCCCCAACAGAAACTGGATAAAGCCGGCGCCTTTCATGTACTGCTGGAAATCCATGCCCAGCAGCAGCAATACCGCAATCACCATGACCGCCCCCATCAGCACCGTATTGGCCAGCGGGTGGCCGTGATAGCGGCGGCTGAGGGCAAGCGCAGCGCGGTAGGCGGCCAACGTTAGCAGTAGGCCGGTGAGCGGGGCGTTTTGCACCCAGGCCAGTACGCTCATACCGGCCTCCTGCGTTTCTGCCACCACAGCCCCAGCTGCAACACCAGCGCAGTGATGATGAAGGTAGACAGTGTGGCCACCACCAGCAGGATGGGCAGGCTAAGCGGGTGCGCCGACAGCATGGGCCAGAACGCCAGGATGCCCACACCGGCAGGAATGAACAGCAGCGACATATGGGTCATCAGCCGCGGGATGTTGTCGCGCAGCGCGTGTGGCACGCCACGGCGTGCGCACAGCGTAATAAACAGCAGCAGCATACCCAGCACGGCGCCAGGCACTGGCCAGCCCAGGCTACGGGCGATGACTTCGCCGGTGAACTGATACGCCAGCAGCCAGATAAAGGTTTCGATCATGGCAATAAGAATACAAGGTTGGCCGCAAGGGCAGGACAGCACAAAGCTCGTTTTGGCATAATGCCGGCCATGGATGAAAAACAACGCTGGTCGGCTACGCTGCCGGCATGCAGCCCTTTACTGGCAGCGTGCATGGCAACGCGTGGCTCGCTGACCGAACACCTGATGGCAACCGGCCACCCTTTTGCGGTAGACGTGCTGGAACAAGGCCATACGGCTATCTACGCCGACGAGGCGGAACTGCTGCAGATTAGCGCAAAGCAACCGGTTTATGCCAGACACGTTCGATTAATGCTGAATGGCGAAGCCGTGGTGATTGCCCGCAGCATCACCCTGCAAGACAGCCAGGCCTGGCGCCCGATACTGGAGCGCGGCAGCCGCTCGCTGGGACTTACGCTGTTTGGCGGCCTGCCCGGCCTGGGGCGTGAAGCGCTGCAGTTTCTGCAAACTGCCGCCCCGCACCCGCTGCATACCCTGGCCAGCGCCCACGATACCCACCATGCGCCACAGCTGGGCGCCCGCCGCTGCCGCTTTACCCTGGCCAACTCCCCGCTGCTGGTGAGCGAGGTGTTTTTGCCGGCCCTGGAGAATTACCTGCGATGAATACCGCCCTGCTGCGCGAACGCGCAACGGTCTATGGCCAACTGATGCGCGTAGACCGGCCCATCGGCACCCTGCTATTACTCTGGCCCACACTATGGGGCCTGTGGCTGGCATCCAAAGGCCGGCCAGACTGGCTAGTGCTGCTGGTTTTTGTCCTGGGTACCTTTCTGATGCGCTCGGCCGGCTGCGTGATTAACGATTATGCCGACCGCCATTTTGACGCCCACGTAGCGCGCACCGCCCAGCGCCCGTTTGCCCGCGGTGCCGTCACCGAAAAAGAAGCGCTATGGTTGGCCGCAGGGCTGGCGCTGCTCAGCTTGCTGCTGGTACTGCCGATGAACAGCCTGACGCTGCTGATGAGCATCCCGGCGGTACTGCTGGCGGCGACTTACCCGTTCACCAAGCGCTTCTTTCCGCTACCGCAGGCTTATCTGGGGCTGGCATTTTCGTTTGGCATCCCCATGGCCTATGCCGCACAAACCGGCCGCGTGGACAGCACCGCGTGGTGGCTGCTGGCGGCCAACCTGTTCTGGACGGTAGCCTACGACACCGCCTACGCCATGGCCGATAAACCGGACGACCTGAAAATCGGCATCAAGACCTCGGCCATTACCTTTGGCGACTACGACGTGGCTGCCATCATGCTGTGCCATGGCGTGTTCATGGCGCTAATGCTGGGCCTGGGCTGGCAGCTAGGGCTGGGCTGGCCCTACTTTGGCGGCCTGGCGATCTCGGCCGCGCTGATCGGCAAGCAGTATGGCGAGATCCGCACCCGCGACCGCGCCCTGTGCTTCAAGGCTTTTCTGGATAATAACCGCGTCGGTGCGGTGATATTTGCCAGCCTGCTGCTGGAATACGGGCTGTTGGCCCACTAAACATCGCCAGCAGAAGCCCAAGTGCACGGCCCTGCTATGTGTACTATCTGCGTCGGCGCCGCAGAGACACGATGTGCTGGGGGCAGCAGCGCCAGGCATCATGCTGAAAAATTTCTATAACATTGGCTGGAAATTTCAGCGCCATGCACCAAACTCCGTTTATTCACTACCGGAGTTTTTCATGCCCGCTTTTGCCGACATTCTGCCCACCCTGCCCGCCATCGACCATATCACCGCGCTGACTCTGCATAATGCTGCAGGCGAGCAAGTGGCCCTGATAGAAACCAAACCCGGCTCCAGCGGCTCGGTGCGGCTGTATCATGCCCTATGGCTACAGCACGGCTGTATCAACCACGCCGCCGCGCAGCAAGGCCTGGCACTGTATGCCGAGCACACGGCCGACGCGCTGGCTTTCCCCGGCAAGCACCCCAATATCGACCGCTTGCTGGCCATCGGCCCCAATGATGCGCTGAGCGTGCAGCTGGTACTGGCCTGATACCTGGCCTGCAACGCAAAACACCCCGCCGTAGCGGGGTGTTTTGCCAGATAGACAGCTTGGCCGCAGCCTGCGGCCAACTAGCAGGCTAGATGTCCTGCCCTTCCACGATACCGTCGTGGCTAGCCGACTTGCCTGGCAGTATCAGGTTGAGTATCAGCGCCAGCACCGAGCACAGGCCCACACCCACGAGGCCAAACGAACCGAACTTCAGCTCCAGGCCGCCGATACCGGCCGTCAGCACCACCGAGATGATCACCAGATTGCGCGGCTCCATCAGGTCTACCTTGGCTTCAATCAGCGTTTTCAGGCCGATGGAAGCGATGGTACCGAACAGCAGCACCATGATGCCGCCCATCACCGGCATGGGGATGGACTGCAGCAGCGCGTTGAACTTGCCAAAGAACGCCATGGCAATGGCAAAAATCGCCGCCCAAGTCATCACCACCGGGTTGAAGTTGCGGGTAATCATCACCGCGCCGGTTACTTCAGCGTAAGTGGTAACGGGTGGGCCACCGATCAGGCCGGCCACGCATACGCCCAGGCCGTCACCAGCCAGCGTGCGGTGCAGGCCAGG
The DNA here is from genome assembly GCA_027484385.1 of Neisseriaceae bacterium. Classification (GTDB taxonomy): domain Bacteria; phylum Pseudomonadota; class Gammaproteobacteria; order Burkholderiales; family Chromobacteriaceae; genus Vogesella. The sequence goes on from JAIXTB010000169.1 coordinate 4,288, forward strand.
GGTCTTGGTGTAGTCCTTGCCGGTAACACCGCCAATAGCCATCACGCCACCGATGTGTTCAATCGCCGGGGCAATGGCCACCGGCAGCATGAACAACGCCGCTGCCCAGTTGACTTCCGGGCTGTGGAAGACCGGCGCCGCAAACCACGGTGCGTTGGCAACCTTGGCAAAATCCACCACGCCCATGAAGGCAGCGGCGATATAGCCCACGGTCACCCCCGCTAGGATCGGCACCAGCTTGAACATGCCGCGGGCGTAGATCGATACCGCAATGGTGGTCGCCAGCGAGATGGCCGCCAGCAGTAGCGAGGTTTCATACGGCATCACTTGTTGGCCGCCCGCACGCCCCATGGCCATATTGGACGCCGCATTGGCGACCGACAGGCCGATGATCATGATCACTGGGCCGATTACCACCGGCGGCAGCAGCTTGTTGACCAGCGCCATACCGCGCCATTTCACGATGGCAGCAAACACAAAGTACATGAAGCCGGCAAAGAACAGGCCAAACATAGTGGCGCCCTGCCCCCAGGTTTGCATCGAATAAATGATGGGGCCGATAAAGGCAAAAGAAGAGCCCAGGAAGATAGGCACCTGGCGACCGGTGCACAGCTGGAACAGCAAGGTGCCAAGGCCGGCGCCCAGCAGCGCCATGGCGGGGTTCAGGCCGGTCAGCAGCGGCACCAGAACCAGCGCGCCAAAGGCGACAAACAGGATCTGGGCGCCAGACAGGGCCACTTTCACTTGTTGGAACATAGGTTTTACCTTCTTGTTGTTGAATGCTTTGTGCCTGCAGCGGCATTACACCGTGCAGTACATCACCGCCTGGGCCGTGATGTTGTTATCCATGAGCAGCTGCGTGCTGTGCTGGCGACACTGCGCCACCATGGCTTGCACACGCTGATAGGTCTGGTACGCCGGCTGCGCCTGGTAAGCAATATCCACACCTAGCCGGGCTGCCAGCTTTTTGACCGTCGTCGGCTTGATGCAAACATGCTGCTGCGGGTCGCTGTAGGCCAGAAAAGCCGTTACCAGTGGCCACTTGGCAGCGTTGGCATTTTTGTCGTGGCGGCACAGCAGCAGTACGTCGACAAAATCGTCAAAGCTGGCCGCATCGCACCGCGTCAGCAGCGCGTGCAGGCAGCGTACAAACGGTTCGTGCACATCGCTAAACGCCAGATAGTTGCGAAAGGCCATCTTTTCGAACGTGCTGACCGTGGTACAGCGCCCGACAAACTGCCTGCAGGCCTCGATCACCTCGCCGTAGCGGCGCTGCGCGATGGCTGCGGCCAACATTGGCGGCGACAATACCGTATCAAACATGGCCATGGCGTGCCGGATACTGCGGTGCTTTTTACCCAGCGCCAGCCAGGCCGGGTCTTGTAGCCCACCGGGGAAGCGCAGCAGAAAGTCCTGCTCGATCTGTGCGACCTGGGTCATGCTGATGCTGTTTGTCATGCTGCCCCCAGGGTTGGCCGCGGCTGCAAAAAAGCCGCTTTCGCAAGCGGCTGTCTGCCAGGTATCAGGCGTGTTTGGTACCGAATATCTTGTCGCCGGCATCACCCAGACCCGGGATGATGTAACCGTGCTCGTTCAGGTGGCTATCCAGCGAGGCGGCCACGATCTGCACGTCCGGGTGAGCATCGTTTACCGCTTTCACGCCTTCCGGTGCCGCTACCATCACCACTGCCTTGATGTGCTTGCAGCCATTGCGCTTGAGCAGGTCGATGGTGGCAATCAGCGAGCCGCCGGTAGCCAGCATCGGATCGATGATCATGGCGATGCGCTCGTCCAGGTTGCCGACAAACTTTTCGAAGTACGACACCGGCTCCAGGGTTTCTTCGTTACGCGCCAGGCCTACCACGCTGATCTTGGCCGACGGCACCAGATCAAGCACGCCGTCCAGCATGCCGATACCGGCGCGCAGGATAGGTACCACGGTGACTTTCTTGCCTTTGATTTGCTGCACGTCGATCGGGCCGCACCAGCCATCGATGGTAACGGTTTCCAGCTCGAAATCACGGGTGGCTTCATAAGCCAGCAGGCGGGCCAGCTCTTGGGTCAGCAGGCGGAATTTCATGGTGCTGATATCGCCCTCGCGCAGCAGGCCGAGTTTGTGTTGTACCAGCGGGTGATTGACTACGGTGATGTTCATGCTCTTCCCAAACCTTGGCAAAAAGCGGCTGCGTCAGGCTGGCGCCCGTGCAAACCGCTTTTCTTGATACGGAAAACCGGCCGCCAGGCGGCAGCCGGTTCGCTAAATTGGTATGGGGCGATATTGTACAAGCAAACAGCTGTTTGCAGCCATGCCCTGTATGCAGGGTTTTCCCTGTTTCATGCGGCCAACTGTGCCAGATCAAACAGTGCAGCACGCCGTATCTGCAGGCGACACCCATAAAAAGACAAACCCTGCCACAGCAAAGGGCAGGGTTTGCAGCTCACGACAGCCGCACGCGCGGGCTGCCTGGCGGGATCAGGACGCTGCGATGTCTTTCAGCAGTTCCTGCAGCTCGCCGGCTTGGTACATCTCGTACATGATGTCCGAGCCGCCAACGAACTCGCCGTTCACGTACAGCTGCGGGATGGTCGGCCAGTTGGCGTAGTCCTTGATGCCCTGGCGTACTTCCGGGTCGGCCAGCACATCGACGGTCACAAACTTCTCAACGCCACAGGCCTTGATGATTTGTACAGCACGGCTGGAAAAACCGCACTGCGGGAAGGTGGCGGAGCCTTTCATGTACAGCACGACCGGGTTTTCGGTCACGGTCTGGCGGATGGTGTCCTGAATCGACATGATCTTCCTTTTGCATTAATGGCCGGGCGATTACCCGACAAATTCAATCGACTATTCTAGGGCCGCTGGCGCTGCGACTCAAGCCTTGCGCTGCAACACGGCGGCAAAAAAACCGTCGCTGTTATGCAGGTGCGGGCGCAGGCTCAGGTAATCGCCTGTATCCAGCGCAATTTTCATCTCGGCCAGCAGGGTGTTGGCTGGCAGCAGCTCGAAATCCGGGTGGCTTTCCAGAAACGCCTTCACGATGTCCTGGTTTTCTGCCGGCAGCAGGCTGCAGGTGGCGTACACCAGGCGGCCGCCGGCGCGCACCAGGCGCGAGGCCGAGGCCAGAATGGCGGTTTGCTTGGCGTTCAGCTCGGCTACGCTTTCCGGGCTCTGGCGGTATTTCAGGTCCGGGTTGCGGCGCAGGGTACCCAGGCCGGAGCACGGGGCATCGACCAGTACGCGGTCGGCTTTGCCGGCCAGGCGTTTTACCTTGGTGTCGTTCTCGTGCGCGATCAGGGTGCTGTTCACGTTGGACAGGCCGGAGCGCGCCAGACGCGGCTTCAGGTTGGCCAGGCGTTTTTCCGAGATATCAAACGCGTACAGGCGGCCGCTGGAAGCCATCTGCGCGCCCAGCAGCAGGGTTTTGCCACCGGCACCAGCGCAGAAATCCACCACCATTTCGCCACGGCGTGCGCCGGTCAGCAGGCCCAGCAGCTGGCTGCCTTCGTCTTGCACTTCGATGGCGCCACCGACAAACAGCGGGTGGCGGGCCAGCGCCGGCTTGCCTTTCAGGCGGATACCGATAGGCGAATACGGGGTAGGCTCGCAGGCAATGCCGGAATCCTGCAGCTGGATCAGCGCGTCGTCACGCTTCATTTTCAGGGTATTCACGCGCAGGTCCAGCGGTGCGTAAGACGCCAGGCCCTTGCCCAGCGCAATTACTTCGCCTTCTTCCTGCTCGCCCAGCAGGCCGATCACCCAGCCTGGCAGGCCGGAGCGGGCACTCAGGTCGTCCGGCAGCTCGGCGCCTTTTACCGACGCCAGCCATTCGCGCTCGGTTTCTTTCATCACGCCATCCAGCTCGCGCAGGTTGGTACCACCGATACGCACCAGGGTAGCCAGCGCCAGGCGGCGCGAGTTCACCTGCTTGCCACACAGCGGGCGCAGGGTTTCCAGGTGGCGCAGGCAGGCAAAGGCGGTTTCAGCAATCAGGTGACGGTCGGTGCCGCCCAGCTTGCTATGCTGGCGGAAATGCGCAGTGAGCACGGCGTCGGCCGGGCGGTCAAAGCGCAGCATGGCAAACAGCACCTGTTCCAGGTGGTTGAATTGGCTAACGTTTACTTTCATTGTCTTGTCTCGGTTGTCGTGGCGGCTGTTTCCACACAGTGTCGCCATCTAGTTCAATCAGGTTTGCACGCAGCTCGAAGCGCTTGTCTTTGTCTGCGCGCAGGATACGCAGCGGAATATTGGCAAAGTCGGGCGCTAGCCAGAATTCGGTAAGCTCGCCCTCTTCACGCACGCGGATGACCACGGCGCGAATCACCCCCGCGCCGGTGTCGAAATCGGTTTCCCCTTCTGGCCGCAGTACCATGCGGTACACTTTTTTGCCATTGGTGATCTGAATGGGTGCCTCACCCATCTTCTTGCCACGCAGCGCCAGCTGCACGCCCAGGCTGAGCCAGTCTTGCGCCCCCGGCTGCAGGGGCTCGGACTTGTGTTCCTTATCGCCATAGGCCAGCGTGGCCGCTGCCCAGTCAAAACGGGCGTACTCGCGCGGCTCGCCATTACGCGTGGCCTTGAAGCTGTCCGGCCGCAAGCCCTGCGGCGTGACGCTACCGACGGTTTCGTAGCGCAGCTTGGGGCCCACCACCGGCGTAACATCGGTGATCAAACTATAGCTGCTGCCATCGCGTTGCCAGCGCATCTCGCCACTGCCCAGCAAAACGCCAGACACGTACAGGCCGTACTGCATGCGCGCGGCGGCAGGGAAGCGGGTAATGCGCTCGTCCGGCTTCACCACTTTGCCGCTATCCGCATCGGCATTGTCAGCCGGTTTGCCGGCCACCTCTGCCTGCGGTGCACTTGCCTGCCTGGCAGGGTTGGCCGCGTTGGCCATGGGTGCGCTGGCCTCGGCCTGCGCTACCTGCTGACCTGGTGCTGGCGGCACGGCTGCTACCGCGCTGGCAGCATGCCGTGGCTTGGCCTTGGCCGGGCTGGCCGGTGCTTTCTTGTGCTTCGGCTTGGGCTTGTCGGCCACCGGCTGCGACGCCTCGCCAGCGGGCACACCCAGCGTACCGGGGATGCGCGGTGCGCTCAACGCGGGCGGCTTGGGTATATCCAGCTGCATGTCTTGCAGCGTGGCACTGAGCTTGCGCAGCGCCGGGTCTTCCGGCATGTCGATACTGTCAAACGACACCAGCCCGCTGCCCAGCGCCAACAGGTGCGCCAGCAGGGACAGGATAAAGGCTACCGCCATCAGGCTGGCAGCCGGTTTGCGCCAGCGCTTCAATGCGGTGCCGGTACCATCAGTGCTGCCTGAGCCTGGCTAGCGGCCACGCCCGTGACACGGCTGCCACGCACCTGCAGCTGGCCGGCGACAAACTGGCGCACGGCCTGCGGGTACAGCTGGTGCTCCAGCGCCAGCACGCGGTTGGCCAGCGCGGCTTCGGTATCGTCGTCCAGTACCGGCACCACGCCCTGAGCTACGATCGGGCCGTGGTCCAGCTCGGCGGTGACGAAATGCACGGTGCAGCCGGCAACCTTGCAGCCCATATCGATAGCACGCTGGTGCGTGTGCAGGCCGGGGAAAGACGGCAGCAGCGAGGGGTGAATATTCAGCATGCGGCCTTCGTAGCGGGCGGTAAACGCGGGCGTCAGGATACGCATGAAACCGGCCAGCACCACCAGATCGGGGGCGAAAGCGTCGATTTCACTAGCCAGGCGCTCGTCAAACGCTTCACGGCTGGCAAACTGCTTGTGGTCCAGGCCGACGGTGGCAATGCCACGCTCGGCAGCCCAGGCCAGGCCGGCGGCGTCGGGGCGGTTGGCGATCACGGCAGCAATACGGGCGCCGGCAATCCGGGCGTCGACGATGGCTTGCATATTGGAGCCACGGCCGGAAATCAGGATGACGATGTTTTTCATGTCAGCAGTCAGAAACGGTTATGCAGTAGCAGAAAAGGTTGGCCGCAAACAGAAACGCCGCCAGCACTGCCGGCGGCGCTTTGCCTTAGCCAGACAGGGTTTAGCCTACCTGGGTCTGGTGCTCGTCGCCGTGACGGGCGCGAATCACGCCAATGCGCGATACGGTTTCGCCCTGCTCGGTCAGGAAGGCCGCTGCCGCGTCGGCATCCGCCGCGTCCACGATCACGACCATGCCGATGCCACAGTTGAAGGTGCGGTACATTTCCTGTGCATCCACATTGCCTTCGGCCTGCAGCCATTGGAACAGCTTGGGCATGGTCCAGCTAGCGGCATCGATCTGGGCCACGGTATTGGCTGGCAGAACGCGCGGGGTGTTTTCGGTAATGCCGCCACCGGTGATATGCGCCATGCCTTTAACCGTGAGCTTCTCCATCAGCGCCAACAGGGGCTTCACGTAGATGCGGGTCGGGGCAATAACGGCCTCACGCAGGGTTTTGTCGCCGTCAAAGGCCGCGTCCAGGTCTGGCTGGGCGCGCTCGATGATCTTGCGCACCAGGCTGTAGCCGTTGGAGTGCACACCGTTGGATTTCAGGCCCAGAACCACATCGCCCGGCTTGATTTCGCGGCCGGTGATGACCTTGCTCTTTTCAACCACGCCAACGGCAAAGCCGGCCAGGTCGTATTCGCCTACCGGGTACATGCCCGGCATTTCGGCGGTTTCACCACCGATCAGTGCGCAGCCTGCTTGCTCGCAGCCTTCGGCGATGCCCTTGATGACGTCGGTAGCTTGCGGTACATCCAGCTTGCCGCAGGCAAAGTAGTCAAGGAAGAACAGAGGTTCGGCGCCTTGTACCAGAATGTCGTTGACACTCATGGCCACCAGGTCGATGCCGACGGTATCATGCTTGTTCCAGTCAAAGGCGAGCTTCAACTTGGTACCGACGCCGTCAGTACCGGAAACCAGTACCGGCTCTTGGTATTTTTTGGAAATTTCCACCAGTGCGCCGAAACCGCCGAGGCCACCGAGGACTTCCGGACGCATGGTGCGCTTGGCAAACGGCTTGATGTTTTCGACGAGCGCGTCGCCTGCATCGATATCGACGCCGGCATCACGGTAACTGAGGGACGTGGTGTTCAAGGTAAACTCGCTTTCTGCTAACGTGATCGTTTTGCTGCTTTGAGCGCCCTGGGCTCTTGGCCCAAAGCGGCTGTATTTTAACTGAAAAGACAATGGAACGCTCCCGCTCTGTTTATCTTCCGTGGTTGATTATCGCTATCGCGCTGGCAGCCTTGCTATGGCTGGCTGGCAGGCTGGCTGGCGTACTGGCGCCTTTTGTCACCGCGGCCATCCTGGCCTATATCCTGGACCCGGCAGTAGACCGGCTGCAGGAGAAAGGCCTGTCGCGCACCAGCTCGCTGCTACTGGTAATGGCAGGCGGGTTTATTGCCATTCTGGGGTTGATCCTGATTGTGGTGCCCATGCTGGTATCACAAGCACAAGCGCTGGCAGCACGGCTACCCGTACTGGTGGATTTTGTGCAACACCAGGCCCTGCCGCGCGTCAACGCCTGGCTGGGCACCAGCTTGAGCATAGACAGCGATAGCTGGCGCAATGTGCTGAGCCAGAA
>JAIXTB010000059.1 GCA_027484385.1 Neisseriaceae bacterium
GCTCGAAGGCGGCCACCAGGTCACGCGCTACCTGCTCGCACTCGGCCATATCGTCTACCGAGGCCAGCAGTACGGCGTATTCGTCGCCGCCCAGGCGCGCCATGAAGTCGCCAAAGCGCAGGCTCTGGCGCACACGCTGCCCGGCTTCGATCAGCAGCTGGTCACCGATGAGGTGGCCCAGGGTGTCGTTCACCAGCTTGAAGCGGTCCAGGTCGATCAGCAGTACGGCAAAGCGCTGCTCGGGCGCCAGCTGGAAGTGGTCCCAGCTGCGCTTGAGCACGCGCGAGAAATGGTTGCGGTTGGGCAGCTTGGTGACCGGGTCGTGCAGGCTGTCGTGCTGCAGCTGGGCGTTGGCCGCATCCAGCGCGTCGCTACGCTCGCGTACACGCTGCTCCAGGTCGACATAGGCACGCTGCAGGTCGTCCAGCGCCTGCACGCGGGCCAGGGCGCTGCCGATATGGTTGGCCACAAACTCCAGGATTTCCTGATCGCGCCAGCTATAGCGCGTGTCTTCCTGATAGCTCTGTACCGATAGCACGCCGCGCAGCATATTGCCGCTGTACAGCGGCACACCCAGCCAGCTGTGTGGCGGGCTGCCGCCATCATGTTGCATGCCGAACAGCGGGTGGCTGTGCATGTCTGCCAGCAGCAGCGGGCGGCCGCTATGCAGCACCTGCTCTACCGGGCCACGCCCGGGCGAGCGCGGGGACAGCTCGGCCAGGCGCAGGTCGGAGCAATACGGAAAGCTCAGCTCGTCGCGGCTCTGGTCGTACAGCGCCACCATGCAGTTGCTGGCATCGATAAATTCGGACAGCAGGCGATGCAGGCCGACAAAGAAGGCTTCCATCGACAGGCTGGTATTGGATAGCTCGGCAATGCGGAACAGCATGTGCTGCAGCTGCTCGCTGCGCTGGCGCTCTACGACTTCGGCGCGCAGCCGCGCGTTGATGCCTTCCAGCTCGCTGGTGCGCTGCCATACCTGCTGCTCCAGGTGGGCGCGATAAAGCAGGCGGTCCAGTGCGCAAGAAATGTGGTGCCCCACGTACAGAAAGGTGGATTCATCTGCCAGCGCAGGCGTATAGGCGGGGTCATAACCCTGAATGACCACCGCGCCCATCACCTTGCCCGCACCGCTGACCAGCGGCATGCCCATCCACCAGTGCGGCTGTGTGCCCATGAAGCGGATGCGCTCGCGCTGGCACAGCACGCGCACTTCGTCGCCCTTGAGCAGCAAAAAGTGGTTTTCGCGAATCAGCCAGGCCGTCAGCGAGGCGCTGGGGCCGCGCAGCGGGTAGGCGCGGCCAACGTCTGGCGGCTCGCGGTCCAGCTGGTCAACAAAATAAGGGAAGCGGATCTGCCCGGCTTCTTCGTCAAACAGGGCAATGTAGAAGTTGTCGGCCGGCATCAGGCGGCTGACTGCGCGGTGCATGCGCGGCAGGAAGTCGTCCACGCTATCGGCGTGGTTGGCCAGACGGCTGATTTCCAGCAGGGTTTCGTGGGTGGTGCGGGCGATGGCCAGCTCGCCACGCATGCTGCCTGCCACCAGGTGACCCGATAGCAGCACCGCCAGGCGCCGGGTAAGCTCGTCGGCCTCGCGCGCGCCATGCCACAGCAGCCAGCCCAGTGGCTGGCCGGGGCTACCCAGCGGGTGGCACTGTACCGGGGCCTGCCAGGACAGCTCGCCCGACAATGCCGTAGGCACTGGCAAGCCAGTGCAATCGCCCCGGCTGGCAAGGCATTGCCAGACGGTTCCCGGTTTTCCCCAAACTGCTGCACCTTCAGGAGCCTGCAAGCGGAACAGAAAGTCCAGTGCCGCTTCGGCAGCTTCTTCTGGTGTAAACAGAAAATCAGCCGTACTGTTCATACAGTCTTTATTGACCCACTCGTCATCATTAGCGCGCGGTGGCTATTATTCTCGTGTGGTCTTACTGCTTGGCACTTTGGGCGGCCGCTTTATCGCGCTACCTGCTGTAGCGCAGCCAACAACGCCGCCAAATCGCCTGCGGTATGACCCGCCGACAAGGAAACGCGCAGTCTTGCCGTTCCTGCCGGTACCGTGGGAGGCCGAATGGCTGGTATCCACACACCCTGCTCGCGCAGGGCGGCAGCCATTCCTACCGCAGCCTCGTTACTGCCAATAATAATCGCTTGAATTGGCGAACGGGAAGAGAGCAATCGCAAAGATTTATCCTGCATAAATTGTCTTAATGTCAAAATATGCTGCTGCACTTGCTCCCGCCGCCAGCCCTCCTGCTGCATCACCTGCAAACTGGCCAGAATGGCCGCCGCCTGCGCAGGCGGATGCGCCGTGGTGAAAATATACGTCCGTGCGGTATTGACCAGCCACTGCACCAAAGCATGGCTTCCGGCCACAAAGGCCCCCGCTACCCCGGCAGCCTTGCCCAGCGTGGCCATGTACACCACGCGCGGGTGGTGCAAGGCGTATTCCACCAGTGCACCACGCCCCTCGCCCAGCAGGCCAAAACCGTGGGCATCGTCCAGATAGAGCCAGGCGTCGTAACGCTCGGCCAGGGCAAGCAGCTCGCGCAGCGGGGCTTCGTCGCCATCCATGCTGTACACCGCGTCTACCGCAATAAGCCGTGTTCGGGCTGGGGTTTTTTGCAACAGTGCTTCCAGATGGGCAAGGTCGCTATGGCGAAACCGTTGAAAATCGGCCCGCGATAGCACGCAGGCGTCATTGAGCGACGCGTGGTTGAGCTTATCGGCAAACACCGCATCGCCACGGCCCACCAGGCTGGTGATCACCCCCAGGTTGGCCGCATAGCCGGAGCCGAACACCAGCGCAGCCTCGCAGCCTACCCAGTCGGCAAGCGCCGCTTCGGCCTGCTGCTGGATGGCAAAGTGGCCGGCCACCAGCTCGGAGGCTCCGGCGCCCACGCCCCATTGCTCAATAGCCTGTTGCATGGCGGTTTTCAGCGCGGGGTGGTTGGCCAGGCCCAGGTAGTCGTTGCTGGCAAAGGCCAGATAATCGCGGCCATCGATGGTGACGCGCGGCCCTTGCGGGCTGTGCAGCGCGTGGCGCTGGCGCAAATGGTGCTCTGCCGCCAGCGCGGCCAGTGCGGGTTCAAGCTGGTCTGGGTGCATGCGGCCAACCTTTCTGCAAGATCATGAAAAAGAGCACCGGCGTCGTGCACGGTGCTCTGCATTTAACCAGACGGTCAGGCGGGGTTACAGTGGCTGCAGGCCCAGCTTGTCCATCAGGGCGCGGTCTGCGTCCACATCCGGGTTGCCGGTGGTGAGCAGCTTGTCGCCGTAGAAAATGGAGTTGGCACCGGCCAGGAAGCACAGCGCCTGCATGGCTTCCGGCATCTCGCGACGGCCAGCAGACAGGCGCACGTAGCTCTTGGGCATGGTGAGGCGCGCCACGGCGATGGTACGCACGAATTCGGTCCAGTCCAGCGCGTCGGCATCGTCCAGCGGGGTGCCGCTGACCTTGACCAGGTTATTCACCGGCACGGATTCCGGCTGCGGCTCCAGGTTGGCCAGCTGCAGGATCAGGCCGGCGCGCTGCTCGCGGGTTTCGTTCAGGCCCACAATGCCGCCACAGCATACCGACAGCCCGGCACCACGTACCTTGCCCAGTGTGTCCAGGCGGTCTTCGTACTCGCGGGTCTGGATAATGTCGGCGTATTTGTCCGGCGCGGTATCCAGATTATGGTTGTAGAAGTCCAGGCCAGCGTCTTTCAGCTTTTCGGCCTGGCCGTCTTTCAGCAAGCCGAAGGTGGCACAGGTTTGCAGGCCCAGGGCTTTCACCTGTTGCACCATGTCCAGGGTTTTTTCCAGGTCGGCATCTTTCGGGCCACGCCAGGCGGCGCCCATACAGAAACGGCCGGCACCGTTGGCTTTGGCGTTACGCGCTGCCGCCACCACCTCGTCCACGGTCATCATCGGCTGGTTTTCTACCGGGGTATCGTGGTGTACCGAC
>JAIXTB010000316.1 GCA_027484385.1 Neisseriaceae bacterium
CACCACACTCACCACCAGTACGTGCGGGTACCACTCCACCATGATATTGGGGTAGTAGGTGAGCCAGATGGCACCGAACTCCGGCTGCTGGTCGGCGTAACGCTTCAGTACCTCTTCGTGCCACTTGCCGTACACCTTGCTGCCGGAGCGGGCCAGGCTGTTTTTTACGCCCACCGTCTGCACGTGGTACTGGTCACCCCACTCCCATTTCAGGTCGGCGCAATTCACGAAATTGCCCAAGCCCGGGTGGAACGGGTCAACGTGGTAGTCCTCCGAGTACACCTCGATAAAGGTTTTCCAGTTGAAGTCGTATTCGGTGGTGAACGACTTGTGGTAGGCAAAGCCTTCAAACGTCATGTGCTTGGCCACACCCAGTTTTTCCAGGTCGCGCTGCACATTGCGCTTGGCGTCAAACAGCAGGCCGTTCCAGCGGGTAAGCTCGGTCTGGTTCAGGTTCAGGCAAGGTGTCTCGGGGAAATACGGCGCCCCCAGCAGCTTGCCTTCGGCGTCGTAAGTCCAGCCATGCAGGTTGCACACCATGTGGTTGCCATTGCCACGACCTTTGTAAATCAGGGCCTGGCGGTGGCGGCACACATTGGAAATGAGCTTGATGTCACCATCGACATTTTTCAGCATTTTGCCGTGGCCCTGCCAGTCCAGCGTGTGATAGTCGCCCGCGTTGGGCACCATCAGCGCGTGGCCGTAGTATTGCGGGGCATCGGCGAACAGGGTTTTTTGCTCCAGCTCGTAATAAGCCGGGTCAAAGTAAGTAAAGACAGGCAACTGCGCAGCAGATGCTTTGAGCAACTGGGACGAAGCCAGATCAGACATTATTCCCACACCTCCGTGGAAGAAGATATAAGACCAGCCGAATCTCGCTCTTAACGAGTTTACGGAGAGCTATAAAAAAACATTGGTAGAACAGGGGCTTTTAAAGCAACACCCAAATGTTCAGGGGCGGGATTGTGGGCCAAATCCCCCCATGGGGCAAGTATTTTTTGCCGGGGATTTTGTGCCAAGTCAAGGGATTGCACCATCGAAATTACCCAAAATGGCGTCTTTGAAAATTTCGTGCAAAAACCCTTTTGCTTTCATGATGTTGTCAGACAAGGCTGAAATACTACCCGACCATTGCGGCTAGGGAACTTCCCTATGGTGCAATGCATCACAAACAAGGATAATGCGCCCCCTGCATGGCTGCGGCAGCGCTTCGCAAACCGTGCAAACACTCTATAAAAAGAACACGCAACACCAGCACAGACTCATCCATGATGTCTTACTGCTAACGGATAGAACATGACCACCCACACTCTCGTCATCAACTGCGGCAGCTCGTCGCTGAAATTTGCCCTGATCAACGCCCACACCCAGGAAACCACCCTGAGTGGCCTGGCAGAAAAACTGGGCATGGCCGGTGCCTGCATCACCTTCAAACAGGCTGGCCAGAAGGTTGAGCTGACACTGGCACAGGGCGACCACGCCGGCGCCATGAAAGCCATCCTGTCCTACCTGGACGAGCGCGCACTGACGGGCAGCATCACTGCTATTGGCCACCGTGTGGTACACGGCGGCGAAAGCTTCCACGCCAGCACCCTGATTGACGACAGCGTGCTGGCCGCCATCGAAGACTGTGCCCGCCTGGCCCCGCTGCACAACCCGGCCAACCTGCTGGGCATCCGCACCGCACAGGCGTGCTTCCCCGGCCTGCCGCAAGTCGCCGTGTTCGATACCGCCTTCCACCAGACCATGCCGCAGCACGCCTATCTGTACGCCGTACCCATGGCGCTGTACCGCGAGCACGGCGTGCGCCGCTATGGTTTCCACGGCACCAGCCACCGCTTTGTTGCTGGCGAAGCCGCCGCCATGCTGGGCCTGCCGCTGGACAACAGCGCCATCGTTAGCGCCCACCTGGGCAATGGCGCCTCGGTCGCCGCCATTCTGAACGGCCAGTCGGTCGATACCAGCATGGGCCTGACCCCACTGGAAGGCCTGGTCATGGGCACGCGCTCCGGCGATATCGACCCGGGCCTGTTTGGCTACCTGGCCAGCGCGCTCAATACCGACGTAGACGGCATCACCGCCCTGCTGAACAAGCAGTCCGGCCTGCTGGGCCTGTCCGAGCTGTCCAGCGACTGCCGCGAGCTGGAAGAAGCCGCGGCCAACGGCCACGCGGGTGCGATTATTGCTATGGAAGTGTTCTGCTACCGCTTGGCCAAGCAGATCGCCGCCATGGTGGTGGCACTGGGCCGCATCGACGTACTGCTGTTTACCGGCGGCATCGGCGAAAACTCGCCTTTCGTGCGCGCCAATGTGCTGGGCAAGCTGGCTTTTCTGGGCTTCCAGCTGGATGCTGCGGCCAACGATGCCGCCTTCCGTGGCAAGAGCGGCCGCATCAGCCACGCCGACAGCACCGCTGCCGTGGTGATCAACACCAATGAAGAACTGATGATTGCGCTGGATACCGCTGCACTGACACAGGGCAAATAAGGACACGTCATGCACACTTTTCTGATTGCACCGACCGGTTTTGATGCCGGCCTCACTTCGGTGTCGCTGGGCTTGGTGCGCGCACTGGAGCAGGACGGCCTGAAAGTAGGCTTTGTCAAACCCATCGCCCAAGGCCTGGACCCGAACGAGCCGGAGCGTTCCACGCACTTTGCCCGCGAACTGTGCCACCTGAACGCCCCCGAGCCACTGCCGATGGAGCGTGCCGAGCACCTGCTGAGCCAGGGCCAGCTGGACCAGCTGATGGAAGAAGTCGTCAGCCTGTACCAGCAAGCTGCGCAAGATGTCGACGTGGTCATCGTGGAAGGCCTGGTACAAGACCAGCAGCACGTGTTTACCACCTACATCAACAGCAAGCTGGCCAGCACGCTGCAATGCGACATCATTCTGGTGGGCGCGGCCAACACCCAACCCAGCCATGAGCTGGCCGAAAAGCTGGAAATCGCCATTCAGGCCTTTGGCAGCCGCAGCCACGCCATTGCCGGCTACATTCTGAACCGGGTGGATGGCGAGCAGAGCATCAAGCAGCTGTCAGCCGAGATTGCCGAATCCAGCCAACTAATCCAGAAGCGCCGCATTCCTTGCCTGGGTGGCATCCCGCTGGAACCGGAACTGATGGCACCGCGTACGCTGGACGTGGCCAACTACCTGAAAGCCAAGCTGCTGCACGCCGGCCAGCTTACCCGCCGCCGCGTCCGCAGCATGTCGGTGATGGCACGCAGCGTGCCGCATATCGTGCACCTGCTGAAACCCGGCGCGCTGATCATCACCCCGGGCGACCGCGAGGACATCATCCTGGCTACCGCCATGGCCACGCTGAACGGCGTGCCACTGGCCGGCCTGCTGCTGACCTGCGACGCCGAGCCGGACGAGCGCATCCAGCAGCTATGCCACAAAGCCTTCACCAGCGGCCTCCCGGTGCTGTCCATCGACACCAATACGCTGGACACCACTACGCTGATCGCCGCCATGAGCCGCCAGGTGCCTGCCGACGACTTGGAGCGCATGGAAC
>JAIXTB010000107.1 GCA_027484385.1 Neisseriaceae bacterium
TCGTCAATGACGGCGACGCGTTGTGCTTTCAGCTGGCCAACCGCAAACTTGGCTAATGCCTGGCCTTGTTGCAGGTCGTTTGCAATGATGCGGAAGGTGTTGTTGTAGCCTTGCTGGGTGAATTTCGGGCTGGTTACCGAACCCGCCACCATTGGTACGCCTGCATCGTTGTAGATGCGCGATGCGGGAATGGCTGCGCCAGAGGTCAGGTGGCCGACTACTGCCACAACACCGCTGTCGATAAAGCGCTGTGCGACTTGTGTGGCGGCTTTGGGGTCTGCCTGGTCGTCTTCTGACACTACTTCGAATTTTACTTTTTGGCCGCCCAGGGTGACACCCGCAGCATTGGCTTCTTCGATCGCCAGCTGAACGCCGTTATCTGCGTCACGACCCCAATGGGCGAATGGGCCGGTGAGCGGGTTGGCCGAACCGATTTTTACGGTCAGTTGCTCTGGACTGGCTGCAGGCGCACTGCCTTCGGCAGTTGCGGTTTTGTCGGAAGCGCCGCATGCGGCCAGAGCAGCAGCCGTGGCGGCTACCAGCGAAGCATTAATGATTTTGTTCATGGCAAAGCTTGTCCCTGCCCCTGCGCGGGGGCATTGTTTTATAGGTGATGGCAGGTGGATTTCAGGCGTGATACCGGCCCTGTTGGGGCGGGTAATACAGCGGGTGCGTTTTCAGCAGGCCCATGGGTGGCGGGCTGCAGGAAAAGCAGGGAGTGGCGAAAGGATACAATCGGCACTGCAACGCAACATATTAGCTATCCATGTATTGTTGTGCAAGTGCAAATAAAAAACGGCGCCCGAAGGCGCCGTTTCATGGTGTTGCCAGCAAGAATTACTGAGCAGCGCTAGCAGCAGGGGCCGCAGAAGCCGGTCCGCCTACAGTGGAAACTACTTCCCACTTGCCGCCTTTAACCTGGTAAACGGTCACGGCGCCGTCTTTGATGTCACCTTTCTCATCAAAGGCGATCGGGCCGGTTACGCCGGTGTAGTTGGTTTTGCCAACTTCAGCCAGGTAGGTTTTCGGATCAGTGGAACCTGCACGTTTCATGGCTTCTACCAGTACACGAACCGCATCGTACTCGTAAGGTGCGTAGATCTGTACTTCGGTATTGTACTTGGCCTTGAACTTGTCATTGAAGGCAGCGAAGCCAGGCATCTTGTCACGTGGCATACCGCAGCTGGAGGAGTACTGGCCTTCGGAAGCTTCGCCTGCCAGCTTGATGAACTCCGGAGTCTGCCAGCCATCACCACCCATCAGCTTGGCTTTGATACCCAGGCGCTGCATCTGCTTGGCCAGCGGGCCTGCTTGTGCATCCATACCGCCGTAGAAGATCACGTCCGGTGCAGAACCTTTGATCGAGGTCAGGATGGCGTTGAAGTCAGTAGCAGTGTTGGTGGTGAATTCGCGTTTAACGATGGAGCCACCTTTGGCTTTGATCGCTTTTTCGAATTCATCAGCCAGACCCTGGCCGTAAGCGGTGCGGTCATCGATGATGGCTACTTTTTTGGCTTTCAGGCCATCAACGGCAAACTCGCCCAGTGCTTTACCTTGCTGTACATCGTTAGCGATAACGCGGAAGGTAGTTTTGTAACCCTGCTTGGTGTAGTCAGGGTTGGTAGCCGATGGGGAGATTTGCGGTATGCCAGCGTCGGAGTAGATCTTGGAAGCCGGGATGGTAGTGCCGGAGTTCAGGTGACCTACTACGCCAACTACGCCGGCATCAACCAGGCGCTGAGCAACCTGGGTGCCGATTTTCGGGTCGGCCTGGTCATCTTCGGATACCAGTTCGAATTTGATTTTCTTGCCACCGATCTCAACGCCTTCAGCGTTCAGGTCTTCGATAGCCAGCTTGGCGCCCAGCTCGTTGTCTTTACCCAAGTGGGCAATCGGGCCAGTCAGCGGCGACACTTGACCGATTTTGACAACGGTTTCACCGCCAGCTTCAGCAGCTGCGGCGGATGCTTCGCCAGCCGGTTTTTCTTCCTTGTTGCCGCAAGCAGTGAGTGCAATGGCAGCAGCCGCGAAAAGGCTCAGACGAGCAAATTTATTCATCTTGTGTTTCCCCTGATCTTAAGTCTGTGACTTGAAAAACCTGCGTTACATCTTTTGGATGAGCAGATGGCAAGGATTATGCGGAGCCGTTTCTTTCAGTGTCAACGAAGGTCGCAAACAATGTTTTGAATATTGTTCGACATAAATTTGTCGCATGCCTCTTTATGGTGTGCTGCACCATGCACTTATTGAACAAAGTTTTCACAAATGAACAAAGGCGCACCATTGCGGTGCGCCTTTGTGAAAAAAATTGGCCTTTTTCTAGCTTTTTGCGCCACAGCTGCGGGCGCGTAGCTGTCGCATTTCTGCATCATCAGGTGTTGTTATCCAGCCACCCAGGTTGGCCGCAGCGATCTCCGCCAGCGCGGTAATCCATGCCGGACGCTCGTTCAGGCAGGCTATGTAGCGGTATTCCTTGCCGCCGTGGGTCAGAAAATCTTCTTTTCCTTCCATGGCAATTTCTTCCAGGGTCTCCAGACAATCACCCACAAAACCCGGGCACATGATGTCAATTTTCGATACGCCATCGCGCGCCAGCTGGCTAAGTACCTCGGTAGTGTAGGGTTTGATCCATTCTGCTTTGCCAAACCGGCTCTGGAAACTGACCACGTATTCCGCCTTGCTCAAGCCCAGCTCTTCAGCCAGCAAACGGCCGGTTTTGAGGCATTCGCAGTGGTAGGGGTCACCTTTATCCAGCGTAAAGCGCGGCACGCCATGAAAGCTCATCACCAGTTTTTCTGCCCGGCCGTTCAGGCGCCAGTGCTCACGCACGCTGTCTGCCAGCGCTTGTATATAGGCGGGGTGGTCGTGAAAGTGGCGTACGGTACGCACTTCCGGCATGTTGCGCATTTTTTGCAGGGTGCGGAACACGTCGTCCAGTGCGGTGGCGCTGGATGAGCCAGCGTATTGCGGGTACAGCGGTATCACCAGTAGGCGCTCTACGCCGGCTTCCCGCATCTTGATCATGGTTTGCTCCACAGATGGCTGGCCGTAGCGCATGGCGTACTCCACCACCAGGTTGCGCATGCCTTGCTCACCCAGCAGGCCTTTCAGCAGCGTGGCCTGCTTTTGGGTGTGCACCAGCAGGGGGGAGCCATCGGGCGTCCAGATCGTGGCGTATTTCGCCGCACTTTTTGCCGGGCGTACATTCAGGATGATGCCGTTAAGAATGAACCACCAGATCGCCTTGGGGATTTCAATGACACGGCTATCGGACAAAAACTGCTTTAAATAGGGGCGTAGTGCTTTCGCGGTAGGCGCCGCTGGCGTGCCCAGGTTGATCAGCAGAATACCTGTCTTTGGGGTGTAATCGTGGCGAAACGCGGGTTCTTTCAGTAGTGCGGGCATGATTTGTCCAGTACAAAACGAGTGCGCTTAGCTTAACCGGCTAGCGATAAAAAGCAATGGCCGCAGAGCGGCCATGGTAGAGAAAAGAGGGCAGGTGCTTACTCTTCGCGCATGGGTACCAGTACGCTGCGGTTGCCGTTGGTTTCCATGGCGGAGACAATGCCCGTGGCTTCCATTTGTTCAATCAACCGGGCCGCGCGGTTATAGCCGATGCGTAGCTGGCGCTGCACCGATGAAATGGATGCTTTGCGGGTTTTTATCACGATCGCCACGGCTTCGTCGTACAGCGGGTCGGCTTCCATATCGCCACCGCCACCAGCAGCCCCCGCATCGCCTCCCGCTTCATCGCCTTCGGGCGTGCCGGTGAGAATGCCGTCTACGTAGTCTGGTTCACCCGTGGTCTTCAGGAACTCTACTACATGATGCACTTCTTCGTCGGCCACAAAGGCGCCGTGTACGCGCAGCGGGTAGTTGGTGCCGGGCGGCTGATACAGCATATCGCCCTGGCCAAGCAGGGTTTCTGCGCCCATCTGGTCCAGAATGGTACGGCTGTCGATCTTGCTGGATACCTGGAAGGCAATGCGGGTGGGAATATTGGCCTTGATCAAGCCGGTGATCACATCCACCGACGGGCGCTGGGTGGCCAGAATCAGGTGGATGCCAGCCGCACGCGCTTTTTGGGCCAGGCGGGCGATCAGCTCTTCGATTTTTTTACCTGCCACCATCATCAGGTCGGCCAGCTCGTCGATCACCACCACAATCAGCGGCAGCGTTTCCAGTGGCTCTGGCATGTCGGGTGTCAGGCTGAACGGGTTGGGTATTTTTTCACCGGCTTTTTCGGCATCACGGATTTTCTGGTTAAAACCGGCCAGGTTACGCACGCCCAGCTTGGACATCAGCCGGTAGCGGCGCTCCATTTCGCCCACACACCAGTTCAGTGCGTTGGCCGCTTGCTTCATGTCGGTTACCACGGGGGCCAGCAGATGCGGGATGCCTTCGTATACCGATAGCTCCAGCATTTTCGGGTCCACCATGATCAGGCGGGCTTCTTTTGGCGTGGCCTTGTATAGCACCGACAGAATCATGGCGTTGATCGCCACCGATTTACCGGAGCCGGTGGTGCCGGCCACCAGGACGTGTGGCATCTTGGCCAGGTCTGCCGAGACAGGCTGCCCGGCAATATCCTTGCCCAGCGCCATGGCCAGCTTGGACGGCATGTTCTGATAGCTTTCCGAACCGACGATTTCGGACATGCGCACAATCTGGCGCTTGGGGTTGGGAAGCTCCAGGCCCATATAGGTTTTGCCTGGGATGGTTTCCACCACGCGGATGGAGACCAGGCTCAGCGCACGGGCCAGGTCTTTCATCAGGTTGACGATCTGCGCGCCCTTCACACCGATGGCGGGCTCGATTTCATAGCGTGTAATCACCGGGCCAGGGTAGGCGGCAATGACCTTCACATCCACGCCAAAGTCGGCCAACTTGCGCTCGATCAGACGCGAGGTGTATTCCACCGTTTCGGCAGACACCGGTTCGCCTTGTTCTTTGGGCGGCGCAAGCAGGGTCAGCCCTGGCAGGGCGTCGTCACCCGGGGCAGCAAACAGCGATTGTTGTACCGGCTTCACCGCTTTGGGGGAGACCGGCACTTCCAGCACCGGGGCTTCTATGCGTACTGGTGGCTTCTCGTCGATCTTTTTCTTTTCCTGAACCACTTTTTCTTCGCGCTGCTTGGCTACCTCTCGGCCAATCTCACGATCCTTACTAGCTTGCCAGGCCTGCCAGGCGCCTACCGTGGCATCTTCGATCTTGCCGCCCAGGCTTTCCATCAGATTTAACCAGGACAAGCCGGTAAACAGCGAGGTGCCAATGGCCGCAAGCACCAGCAAGAGCAGGCCCGCGCCGGTACCGCCAAAAGCATGTGCGGCGGCATAGCCCAGCGACTTGCCCAGCATGCCGCCAGCACCGGCCGGCAGTGCCAGTACCTTGTTGCCCAGTATCAGCGCTTCGATACTGGCGACGCTGGTGAGCGTGACGAGAAAGCCCAGCAGGGCCGCCCAGGTCATGGGGCCGGTTTGGAAATCGGCTTGTTCGATCTTGCGGTAGCCCCAGGCAATGGCAAACAGGCAGAAACCCACCAGTAGCCATGCTGCATAGCCAAACAGATAGAGCAGGATGTCGGACAGCCAGGCACCAAAGGTGCCGCCGTAATTACGCACCTGGGTATCGGCGGAACTGTGCGACCAGCTAGGGTCGGCCGGATTGAAGCTGGCCAGGGTGATAACCAGATAAACAGCTGTCACGGCCATAAGTAGCCACCACGCTTCGCGCAGCAGCGCGGTGAGCTTGGGTGGTAGGGGTTGGGTATTTCGTACGGCGGCTTTACGCTTGAACAGGCGCATTGTTATTTAATGTATGAAGTCAGCCATGCATTATATCGGCAATTTACCCGGTATTTTATCGATCACATTACATTTACCGCGGATAAAGTGCGCCGAGTACGCGCAAACCGCGCGCGCCGGTCACTTCTGGCAGGTTGGCCGCGTGGCGGTGGCTGAAGCACCAGCCCAGCCAGGCAAACGCCGCCGCTTCGACTTGCTGCGGGCCCAGGCCCAATGTCTCGGTAGTTTCGATATAAATATCTGCAAGGTTGGCCGCAAGGCTCGCCATCAGTACCGGGTTCTGTGCCCCGCCGCCGCAGACATACAGCTCGCGGCAGCATGGGGCAAAGCGCTGCACGGCCGCGGCAATGCTGTGGCTGGTGAGTGCCAATAGCGTGGCTTGTACATCGGCATCGCGCACCGGGCCGTGTAGCCGGGTATGTGCGGCTAGCTGCGCATCCAGCCAGGGCAGGTCAAACAAGTCCCGCCCGGTGCTTTTGGGCAGGTTGGCCGCAAAATAGGGCTCTGCCAGCAGGCGATCGAGCAGTGCGCCCTGCACTTGGCCACTGGCCGCCCATGTACCACCTGCGTCGTAATCCAGGCCGCGATGGCGGCGTATCCAGGCATCCAGCAGCATATTGCCCGGGCCGGTATCAAAGCCGATCACCGGCAAGCCCGGACTCAGGCGGGTCAGGTTGGCGATACCGCCAATGTTCAGAATGACGCGCGACACGCTGGCGCTGGCAAACACGGCTTGATGAAAAGCGGGCACCAATGGTGCGCCCTGGCCGCCGGCGGCGACATCACGGCTGCGCACATCGCCTATGACATCGATGCCGCATAGCTCGGCCAGCAAGGCATGGTTGCCGATTTGCAAGGTATAGCCATGCTGCGGGGCGTGGCGGATGGTTTGGCCGTGGCAAAGCACCGCCCGTATGTCACCAGCAGCCAGGCCGCTGGCCTGCAGCGCCTGCTGCACAGCTTGGGCATACAAGGTGGCTAGCGTATTGCCCAGCACGGCACTGCGCGCCAGCTCATCATGGCCAACCGGTTGCAGGGTAAGCACCTGCTCGCGCACGGCGGCGGGGTAGGGTACAAAAGCTTCGCCCAGTACGCGCATGGGCTGTTTGGCAAAGTCCACCACAAGGGCGTCGACACCATCCAGACTGGTGCCAGACATTAAACCGATATAAATCTCAGACATAAAAAAGCCCTGGCAAAGAGGGGCTGCCAGGGCGGTGCATGGGTGGGGCCGGTTTAGTCCAGCTGTGCCACGCTGACCGGAATCTCCCTGAGCAGCCGAAGGTTGGCCGCCAGCTTAACGCTAGCCTGACGGAAGGCCAAGCGCTGGCTGGGCGCCAGGCCCGGTACTGGCAGTGCGGTGGTGGCCGGGTCGACTGGCTGGCCGTCGATCAGCACCTCCATGTGCAGGTGCGGGCCGGTGGAGCGGCCAGTGCTGCCAACAAAGCCGATGACGTCGCCGGCTTTTACCTTGTCGCCAGGGCGCAGATCTGGCTGAAAGCTGCTCATGTGGGCGTACAGGGTGGACAGCTTATTGCTGTGCTTCAGCACCACTACATTGCCATAGCCGCTTTGCTGCGCCACGGTGGCCACCGTGGCATCCGATGGCGCCACAATGGGCGTACCGCTGGCGGCTGCGTAATCCACCCCCTCATGCATGCGTAATGAGCGCAGGATAGGATGGAAGCGCATGCCAAAACCGGAGCTGATACGGGCGTTAACCGGCTGCATGGTAAAGCCCTTTTTCAGCGGCTTGCCGGCTGCGTCGTAATAGCCACCAGACTCGCTATCGTGCTCGAAGTAAAAGGCCTGGTAGGTCTTGCCTGCACGTACAATCTCTGCACCCAAGATATTGCCACTGGCCAGTGGCGTGCCCTTGTACTGCAGGGTTTCGTACACCAGGCTAATCTTGTCGCCAGGCCGCAGTGCGGCCAAGGGCAGCTGGTCGGCAAAAATCTCGGACAAGCTGGTGCGAATCTCTACTGGCACTTGTGCCTGCGCCAGCGCGCCGGTGGCGCTGGTTTTGACCAGTACGGACCTGACCGTTTGTACGGTTTGCATTTCGGGCGCATCGGCGCTGGCTTGCCACTGGTCACCGTTTTTCTCGATCACCACCAGCACTTTTTCGCCGTTTTCATCATCATTCAGAAAACGCAGGCCAAACAGCTCGCCTTGGTCGTTCAGTTCTACCGACAAGGTGGCACCGGTACGCAGTTTCAGCAGGTCGCGTGACAGCGGGCTGGCATGGATAAAGCGCGTGGCTTCGCCGTCGTCTACGCCCAGCCGGTTCAGCAGGCGGGCGATGGTGTCGCCGCGCTGCACCGCTTCGTCGCGCCAGTAACGCAGGCCAGAGGGCTGCGTGGCTGCCAGTGGGGGCAGGGCCAGTTGTTCGGTAACTTGCTGCGCCAGTGGCGCCGCAGGCTTGGGCAGCGCCTGCTCCTGGGTAATCGCCAGCGCCGTCACGGCACCCATAAACGGCAGGCAGGCAGCAGCACCCAGCCAGGTCATGGGGTTGTTGATCAGCCGTGCTACCCACTTTTGCGGGAAGGCCAGCAGTTTGCGATAATCCATATTCTGATGACTCGTGTGGCATAAGCCTTCATCGCAGAACGAATCAGCTTAAATACTGTGCTGCCAAAGGGCTGCTTTGGCAGCAATAAATAACGAAGCAGGGCATGCTAGCAAAAACACGGTGCCACTGCAAACCAGAAACTCCTGCCAAATCAACCTACTAGTCAAACGGACAGGGCATCCTGAACCAAAAGACAGCGCGCAGGGGCGGATGGTTCTACACACCCCAAAATTGTTTTGTTAAAAAACAAAAACAGCCTGGCGCTTTTATGAAACTCACCCTGCACTTGCCCGGCCTGGCCTGGTACGACGCTTATGATGGCGCAGACGTCTGCCGTGACCTCGCCACCCCGGCACTCTCGCTACTGCTGGCCCGCGGCCAACTCAGCGCCCGCCCGGCACGGCCCAGCCAACATTTGCTGCATAGTTACAGCCTGCCTGACCTTGCCATCGCGGCCGCTCTTGCCCGCCAGGCCGGGCTGGATACTACCGGCCGGCACTGGCTGATTGCCGACCCGGTCAACCTGCGGGTAGACCGCGATCGCGCTTTGCTGGGCGATGTAGGCATCATGAACCTGGCGCAAGGCGAAGCTGACCAGCTTATCGCCAGCCTGAACCAGCTCTTTGCCGAAGACGGCTTTACGTTCCACGCCCCGACACCGGCGCGCTGGTTCATTTCATTACCAGCAGCCACCGGCGCCAGCTTCACCCCCTTGCCCGATGTCATTGGCCAGGACATCAACCACCATCTGCCAAGCGGGCAAAACGGCATGCGCTGGAGCCGTTATCTGAACGAAATGCAGATGCTGCTCTACACCCATGCGGCCAACGATGCGCGTGAGCTGCGTGGCGATGCGCCGGTTAACAGTGTGTGGTTATGGGGAGAGCAGGGTGCCAGCAGCCCCGCGCCGCAAGCCTTTGCCCCGCTGCTATATAGTGACAACCCGCTTTATCAGGCACTGGCCGCAGAGTGCGGCATGGCTATTGAAGCTGCCCCGTATCAGTTTGCCAGCCTGCAGGGCGAGCACGTGCACCTGGTGCTGGACTCGCTGGAAGCGGCAGCACAGTTTCGCGACGCCTGGGGCTGGCGCGAAACACTGAAGCGGCTGGAGCAAGACTGGTTCGCCCCCATGTTGGCCGCACTCAAGGCCGGCAAACTACAGGTGCTCGAACTCAGCTGCGATGGCGATGCCGGCTTCACCCTGCGCATCACCCCGCGCCAGCTGTGGAAATTCTGGCAATCCGGCCAACCTCTCGCCACTCTGTACCCGCAATGACCCAGATCACCACCCGCAGCTACCCGGCCAGCCGGCAACAAACCCTGTGCGAGCAGGGTATCCACCCGCTGATGGCACGCCTGTACGCCGCCCGCGGCATCGATAATGCTGGCGATGTAGACTACGCACTCAAAGGCCTGTTGCCATACCACAGCATGAAAAACATCCTGGCGATGGCAGCCAGGCTGGCCGATGCCATCAGCCAACGGCAGCGCATGCTGGTCGTGGCCGATTACGACGCCGACGGCGCCACCGCCTGCACGGTGGCGGTAAAAGGCCTGGCGGCCATGGGTGGCGTGATTGACTTTATCGTGCCAAACCGTTTCGAGTACGGCTACGGGCTAACACCGGAAATTGTCGAGTTGGCCGCACAAAGCCAGCCAGACATCATCCTCACTGTCGATAATGGCATCGCCAGCGTGGCGGGTGTGGATGCCGCCAAGGCCCTGGGCATAGAGGTGCTGATCACCGACCACCACTTGCCCGGCGACACCTTGCCCGACGCACTCATCGTCAACCCCAATCAACCGGGCTGTGATTTTCCCTCCAAAAATCTGGCCGGTGTCGGGGTCATGTTTTACGTGCTGATGGCCCTGCGTGCCGAGCTGCGCCAGCGCGGCCACTTTGCGGCCAACCCCGAACCCAACCTGGGCGAGCTACTCGACATCGTCGCCCTGGGCACAGTAGCCGACGTTGTCCGGCTGGATAGAAACAACCGCATCCTGGTCGATAACGGCTTGCGCAGAATGCGGGCAGGGCGCATGGCCCCCGGTATTGGCGCGTTGTTTCGCGTTGCCGGGCGCGCTGCGCACAAAGCCAACACCTTTGACCTGGGCTTTACATTGGGGCCCAGGCTAAACGCAGCAGGGCGCCTGGACGACATGAGCCTGGGTATCGCCTGCCTGCTGGCCAGCAGCGAAGACGAAGCCATGCGCCTGGCGCAAGAGCTGGACCGCCTGAATCGCGAACGCCGCCAGATAGAACACGGCATGCAAGACGAAGCCCTGGCGGCACTCACCGCCATCGATGCCGACAAGCGTTATACGCTGGCGCTCTATCGTGATGACTGGCATCAGGGCGTAGTGGGTATCGTGGCCTCCCGTCTGAAAGAAAAATACCACCGGCCAACCATTGTTTTTGCCCCGGGCGACGAGGGCGAAATCAAAGGGTCAGGGCGCTCCATACCCGGTTTCCACCTGCGTGATGCGCTTGACCTGGTGTACAAGCGCCATCCGGGCATGATCCTGAAGTTTGGCGGCCACGCCATGGCAGCAGGGCTCACCATTGCCGAGCAGACACTGCCGGCATTTCAGCAGGCATTCGAAGATGTAGCGCAAGGCCTGCTGGATGAAAGCGCCTTGACGCGCACCCTGGAAACGGATGGCAGCCTCAGCGCAAGGGAACTGAACCTGCCCATGGCCGAAACGCTGGCCGCAGAAGTATGGGGTCAAGGCTTTGCGCCACCCACATTTCAGGACCGCTTCCTGGTCATCAGCCAGCGTATGGTAGGCGACAAACACCTGAAGCTGCGCCTAGCCAAAGACGGCGTGCAATGTGATGGCATGATTTTCAACCGCACAGACTGGCTGCCCGATGAAATTCATGCCGTCTATCAGCTAGCGGCCAACGAATGGCAAGGCCGCAAAGAGTTGCAGATTTACCTGCAGCACGTTGCGCCATAGATTTGAGCGTGCGTGTGACGCTACGTGGTGCTGCAAGTGCATCGCCACGTAGCTGTTGCGGGACTTTGGATTAACAAAGAGTGAGAAAGCGATAGAGAGGAGTGGTGCGCAGCACCATTTTTGCGTCTAAATTTGACATAATAAACATTATACGACGTAAATACTAAACCCCTTGGGGGGGTCTTCGAGCCTTCAACTGGGCTCATTAACGTCGTCAGAACCATCAGACCGGCCACGGCCAATGCGCCGATCTTTTTGCGAAAATCCGCCCAAAAGTCCCGTCTGGCTTGGGTTTACATGCATGCATTGTTGGTGCCTGTTATGACTGCTCGTTCTTGTGTGGCCGGTATTGCAGCTTAGGATGTCTATCGATAATCGGCCGGGATGCTGGCTTGGGTCGTCTCTTGGTCATGGTTGGTTAATCTCTACTGATGTGTCTTTCTTTGAAAAAGTACAAATTCAACAAAGGCATGAATCCCAATACGCACAACAATAGACGCAGCGTGTTGAAGGCCTGGCTTGTCCTGCAGTGTGCTTTTATTTTAGTGACGGAGAAAATGACAAAGCCGGCCAATGGCCGGCTTTGTGTTGGGGTGAGTAAAACTAAAGGTTCGTCTGACTAAACACTGCTTCAAACTACTTCATTCCAAACACCACAAACAGGTATCAAAAAAGGTTGGAGCGTTGCCGGCGGGAGGCCGGGTGCTGCGTGCGCACGACGATACGTGCTCGCTTCTGGACTAACGCTTTACGGCTAAAGAACGCAACAAATCCAACTGCAACAACAAGTAAAACCAGCGATTCCAAGATTTGCTCCCTCCTTTCTGTTACCTGAATTTTTTATAGATGACAGGTAATGGCAGTGCAAGAATTATTCTGCGGTTTCTGCTTCATTTTCTGACAGGGTGTCGGCGAGCAGGTGGCCTGGCAGGCTTTTGCTGCTTTTGGCACCCAGCTTGCGCAGCTTTTCGGCGCGGCCTATCAGGTTGCCGCTGCCGCTACTGAGCTGGCGCATGGCCTGTTGGTGGCTGTCTTGCAGCTGACCGATCTGGCGGCCAACCTTTTCCAGCGACTCGGCTAGGCTGGCCAGCTTGTCGTACATGGCGCCGCCTTGGCGGGCGATTTCCTGTGCGTTCTGGTTCTGGTATTCGTAGCGCCAGATGCTGGCGACGGTGCGTAGCGTAGCCAGCAGTGTGCTGGGGCCGACGATCATGATGCGCCGTTCGAACGCCTCATTGAACAGGCTCATGTCCTGCTGCACGGCCAGCAGGTAGGCGGGCTCGACCGGGATGAACATGAACACAAAGTCCAGTGTGTTGAGCTTGTACAGGTCCTGGTAGCGTTTGTCGGATAGTGTGCGGATATGCTGACGCAGTGCGGCGATGTGTGCCTTGAGTTCAGCCTCTTGAGTGGCGCGGTCTTCGCTGGCGGTGTAGCGCACGTAGGCGTTGAGCGATACTTTCGAGTCGATGACCAGCTGTTTGCCTTCCGGCAAGTCGATGACGACATCGGGCTGGTACCGCCGCTGGCTGCCGTCTTCCTGCTCAACGCGGTCGGATACCTGCACGCGATACTCGCGGTTGCGCGTGAGGCCGGAGCTTTCCAGCACTTTTTCCAGCACCATCTCGCCCCAGTTGCCCTGGGCTTTGTTGTTGCTGCCGGTTAAGGCATTGGTCAGGGCGATGGCATCCTGGTTGAGCTGGGTGTTGAGCTGTTGTAGCTTGCGCAGCTCGTGTTCCAGCGTCAGGCGTTCTTTGCTGTCTTTGTCGTAGGTGTCTTGCACCAGTTTGCCAAAGGCTTGTAGCCGTTCACCCATGGGCGCCAGCAGCTGGTCGAGGTTTTGCCGGTTTTGCTCGGTAAAGCGCTGGCTTTTTTCTTCCAGGATATCGTTGGCCAACACTTTGAATTGCTGGCTCAGGCTTTCGCGCGCGTTGGCCAGGATGGCCAGCTTTTCTGCGGCCTGCAGCCGTTCTTGTTCCAGCAGGGTTTGCAGCTGTTGCTTGTCCACCTGTAGCTGGGCGCCCTCTTGCTGCAAGGCAGCCAATTGCGCCTGAAGTTGGCCGCGCTCTTGCAGCAGGCGTTCCATTTGCCTGCCCTGCTCTTCGCTGGCGGCCAGGCGTGCGCCCTGCTCTGCGGCCAACTGTTGCTGGCTCTGCAGCTGCGCTTCGCGAGCTTGCAGGCGCGTTTCCAGCTCGGGGATGCGCTGCAGGTGGCTGGCCAGGCTGGCGAGCTTTTGCTGGCTTTCGGTGTATTGGGCGTGCAAGGTTTGAAGGGTGTCTTGAGCGTGTTGTTCGCGCTGCTGCAGGGCTTGCCATTGCTGGTTCATGCTGTGCCACTGGCCCTGCAGCTGCGCCAGCTCCAGCTGTACCTCTGCCCTGCCCTGTTGGTAAGCGGCATCGCTTTTGCCGCGTAACAAGAGCCATGCCACCCCCCCGCTGCTGCCTGCTGCCAGAATGGCTGTAATGAGGATGTCTAGCATGTGTCGTGGCCCGTGGTTTTTGCTATTTTGATTATGTACATTTTCAGGTGCCAGCGCTAGCCCGCCAGATGCAAAAACGCCGGCACAAGGCCGGCGTTGATCAGTTTGCGCTATCTGTCAGGGCTTAGTCGCGGTCACCGGCAAACGCCATCAGCAGATGCAGCAGGCTGGTGAACAGGTTGTAGATGCTGATGTAGATGCCCAGTGCGGCAGAGATGTAGCTGGTTTCGCCGCCATCCACCACGTTTTTCACTTCCCACAGGATCATCAGCGAGCTGAAGATCACAAAGGCTGCGGAGATGGCCAGGGCCATGGCTGGCAGCTGCAGGAAGATGTTGGCAACGATGGCTACCATCAGCACCACGGCACCCACGGTCAGGAATTTACCCATGCCGGACAGGTCGCGCTTGGTGGTGGTGGCAATGCCTGCCATCACGGCAAACACGGCTGCGGTACCGCCGCCGGCAACCATGATCAGTTGCGCACCGTTGGACAGCTTCAGAGCGACTTGCAGCAAAGGCCCCAGCATCAGACCCATGGCAAAGGTGAATACCAGCATCAGCGGCACACCCAACGCATTGTTGCGGTTGGCCTGTACGGCAAACATCAAGCCGTAGATCACCACCATCATGGCCAGAACGCTCATGATGGGGCTGGCTGCCATGAAGGCAAAGTTCATATTGGCACCCAAGGCGCCACCAATGACGGTGGGCACCATGGACAGGGCCAGCAGGCCATAGGTGTTACGTAGAACCTTATGGCTTGCGCCGCTATAAGCGGTGGTTTTGTAAGCAGTGTGAAGGTTCGGTTGCATGGCGACGATTCTCCTCGCGCGTGTTATTCGGGACGGCAATGTCATGGACAACATATTGTTACACAAGTTTCTGCCAGTGCCTATTTTGATGAAGATGCTTGCCAAAAAAAGCTGATTGGTCTATTATACGTTTCCTCAAAGCAGTACTGATGTCGTGGCGAGAGTGGCGGAATTGGTAGACGCACTGGATTTAGGTTCCAGCGCCTCGCGGCGTGAGAGTTCGAGTCTCTCCTTTCGCACCACACAGCAGTACAGCATGCATAAGCGCCTGCACCGTAATGGTCTGGCGCTTTTTGCATTGTCATCACGGCAAGTGATGGCAGCCCCGCGCTATTTCAAGCGCGGCCATCGTGAATACGATCACCCTGCGACTTGGCAGGAGGTAAAAAAAACGCCCCGACGAGTCGGGGCGTTTTGCTGTCAGCTTGCGCCAACCTTAGCCGATCCAGCGGCGTGCGCTGGCAAACATGCGGAACCAGCCGCCGTTTTCGCCCCAGCTTTCCGGGTGCCAGCTGTTTTGCAGCGTACGGAACACGCGCTCCGGGTGCGGCATCATGATGGTGAAGCGGCCATCCGGCGTGGTCACGCCGGTGATGCCTGCCGGCGAACCGTTCGGGTTCATCGGGTAGGTCTCGGTGGCCTGGCCGTTAAAGTCCACATAACGCAGTGCAGTCAGCACCTGCGCTTGTGCGCCCGGGGCAAACACCGCGCGGCCTTCACCGTGCGATACCACCACCGGCAGCTTGGAGCCGATCATGTCTTGCAGGAAGATGGACGGCGACTCGGTCACTTCCACCATGGCGAAGCGGGCTTCAAACTGCTCGGACGCGTTGCGCTTCAGCTTGGGCCAGTGCTGCGCGCCTGGGATGATGTCCGACAGGTTGGACATCATCTGGCAGCCGTTGCACACGCCCAGGGCAAAGGTGTCGCTGCGGCCAAAGAAGGCTTCGAACTGCTCGCGTGCCTGGCCGTTGAACAGAATGCTCTTCGCCCAGCCTTCGCCCGCACCCAGTACGTCGCCGTAACTGAAGCCACCGCAAGCGGCCAGACCTTTGAAATCGGCCAGCTGTACGCGGCCGGCAATCACGTCGGACATGTGTACGTCTACCGCCTCGAAACCGGCACGGGTAAAGGCTGCACCCATTTCGATCTGGCCGTTCACGCCCTGCTCGCGCA
>JAIXTB010000139.1 GCA_027484385.1 Neisseriaceae bacterium
CGAATCCACCACGTAGCGTAGGTGGAGAACTTGTAGCCACGGCGGTATTCGAACTTGTCCACCGCCTTCATCAGGCCGATGTTGCCTTCCTGGATCAGGTCGAGGAACTGCAGGCCGCGGTTGGTGTATTTCTTGGCGATGGAGATCACCAGGCGCAGGTTGGCCTCGATCATTTCGCGCTTGGCCAGACGGGCTTTGGTTTCGCCCGACGACATCTGGCGGTTGATCTCTTTCAGATCGTTGATGCTCAGCATGGACTTCTGCTGCATATCGGCGATCTTGGTTTGCTTCTCGATAATGGCGTATTTGAAGCGGCCCAGTACATCGGACCAGTCTTTGCCACTGGCGATTTCTTTTTCAACCCATTCCAGCTTGCATTCGTTGCCGGGGAAGTTTTTCACGAAGTACTGGCGGTCCATGCGTACGCGGGTCACGCAGATGTCCAGGATTTCGCGTTCCAGCTTGCGGATGCCGTTGACGCTGCTGCGCAGGCTTTCGCACAGGCTTTCGATCTGGCGGGTGGAGAAGCGCACGCCCATGAACAGCTCGGTGATGGCCGCCTGGGCTTCGTTGTACTGTTTGCTGGCGAAACCGTGTTTTTCCAGGGCTTTGAGCAGGGCGGCGTATTGCTCGCGTACCTGGGCAAAGTGGGCCAGGGCTTCTTGTTTCAGCTCTTCGAGGTTGGCTTCGCTCACGGCAGCTTCGTCGACGGCTTCGTCTTCTTCGTCTTCTTCTGCTTCGTCGTCGGCCAGCTCGGCGTCTACTTCTACCGGCTCGGCAAATTCTACGGCGACGGCGGTGTCGGCTTCGGGGTCGATCATGCCATCGATGACTTCATCGATGCGCAGCTCGCCGGCTTCGACACGGCTGATCAGCGCCAGGACCTCTGCCACGGAACCCGGGCAGGCGGACAGCGCCTGAATCATGAACTTCAGGCCTTCTTCGATACGCTTGGCGATCACGATTTCGCCTTCGCGGGTCAGCAGCTCTACCGAGCCCATTTCGCGCATGTACATGCGCACGGGGTCGGTGGTGCGGCCGAACTCGGAGTCGACCGAGGACAGGGCGGCTTCGGCTTCTTCTACTGCGTCTTCGTCCGCCACGGCCGGGGTGGCGTCGGACATCAGCAGGGTTTCTGCATCGGGCGCTTCGTCGTAAACCTGGATGCCCAGGCCACCAATCATGGTGACGATGTTTTCGATCTGTTCGGCGTCGGAGACGTCTTCGGGCAGGTGGTCGTTGATCTCTGCATACGTGAGATAGCCACGTTCCTTGCCCAGAGCAATCAGCTGGCGCAAGCGTTTACGCTGCTCTTCCAGGCTCATTGGCTCGGTTGCCGGTTCGTTGTTCTGTTTCTTGGTGTCGGGAGATGCCGCCATTTGGTTTCCTGCTCGAAAAAGCCGAAAAAAACAATTGATTATATCACAACTACGTGTACGGGGCTCGGTCAGCTGGCTGGGGTTGGCCGCATGCGGCGGGCTAGCAGGGTGCGCAGAAGCTGTAGTTCTTCTTGCGACAGGTGCTCGTAGCCTTTGTTAGACAGTGTCGAAACCAGCTCGTCATCGTAGCGGTCCATGAGTTTGTCAAAACCCAGTATGAAGTTTTCCCGGTCCAGCTCGTTGGGGTTGATGAATTCTTCACTTCTGAGTTGTGAGTCTTGCAGCACCGAATCAATGATGGATTCGTGCTCGGTATGGCGGAAACCTTCCGCCAGCACGGCGCAGCTGGGTAGCTGTTCGCTGGCTTGTACTCTTTCGATGATGGCCACCAGGGCGGCCATTTCGCCTTCGTAGATTTCGTTTTCGCGTATCTGTATGGCCAGTGCCCATTCCGGGTTCATCAGCACGTCGCGGATCTGCTTGCGCATGATGGGGGTGCTGGCCGGGCGGGTGGATTCGCGTGGCAGGCGGTATTCGCGCCGGCCTTTGCGCTCGGGCCGGCTGTGGCCCATCAGCATGTCGATTTCGTCGACTTCCATCTGTGCCAGCTCGGCCAGGCGCTTCTTGATGATATAGCCCAACATGGGGGCGGCTATCTGGTCTAGCAAGGGCTTGGCTTGCTTGATCAGGTCGGCGCGGCCTTCCGGGCTGGATAAATCGACGCTGGCGGTGAGCTCGCGGGTGAAGTAGGCCGAGAGCGGAATGCTCTGCTCGCGCAGTGCGGCTTCGAACGCTTCGCGGCCGTGTTCGCGGATGTAGCTGTCCGGGTCGTGCTCTTGCGGCAGAAACAGAAAATGCAGCGCCTTGCCGTCTACCAGCTGCGGCAGGCTGTTTTCCAGCGCACGCCAGGCGGCTTTCTGGCCGGCTTTGTCACCGTCGAAGCAGAAGTACACTTGGTCGGCGTGGCGCAGCAGCTTGCGCACGTGTTCGCCGGTGGTGGCAGTGCCCAGCGTGGCTACGGCGTATTCCACGCCGTATTGCGCCAGGGCGACGACGTCCATATAGCCTTCTACTACCAGTACGGCGTTGGCGTGGCGGATAGCCTGGCGGGCTTCGTACAGGCCGTACAGCTCGCGGCCTTTTTCGAATAGCGGGGTTTCCGGCGAGTTCAGGTATTTGGGCTCGCCTTTGCCCAGCACGCGGCCGCCAAAGCCGATGATGGCGCCACGCTGGTTGCGGATGGGGAACATCACGCGGTCGCGGAAACGGTCGTAGCGGCGGCCTGTGTCTTCGGCTTCGATCACCAGGCCGGACTCCAGCAGCGCAGGGTTCAGGTAGTCGCTGAATACGGCTTGCAGGTTTTGCCAGTCGCCGGGGGCGTAGCCCAGGCCGAAGCGGGCGGCGATTTCGCCGGTCAGGCCGCGGCCTTTCAGGTAGCTGATGGCGTTAACGGCACTTTTGAGCTGCTGCTTGTAGTAGGCGGCAGCCTGGCTGAGGGCGCTTTCCAGCGAGAGCTGTTTTTCGCGCGCGGCGCGGCTGGCTTCAGGGTTGGCCGCACGTTCTTGCGGTACTTGCAGGCCGATGCCTTCGGCCAGGCTTTTGACGGCGTCCACAAAGGGCAGCCCCTGGTATTCCATCACGAAGCCAATGGCGGAGCCATGCGCACCACAACCAAAGCAATGGTAGAACTGCTTGGTGGGGCTAACGGTGAAGGAGGGGGATTTTTCTTTGTGGAACGGGCAGCAGGCCATGTAGTTCTGGCCTGCCTTTTTCAGAGGAACATAGCGATCCACCACGTCGACAATGTCGACGCGGGACAGGAGCTGATCGATGAAGTCCTGCGGGATCATCCGGCGGGCTTAGCCGGCCAGCTTGGCTTTGATGCGGGCAGACACGGCGCCCATGTCGGCACGGCCGGCCATGTGCGGTTTCAGCAGGGCCATCACTTTGCCCATGTCCTGCATGCCGGCAGCGCCGCTGGCGGCGATGTCGCCGTCGATCATGGTGTCGATTTCTTCGGCAGTCAGCTGTTGCGGCAGGTAGGCGCTCAGCACGGCCATTTCGGCTTTTTCTTTGTCAGCCAGGTCCTGGCGCTGGGCAGCTTCGTACTGGGTGATGGAGTCACGGCGCTGTTTCAGCATTTTGTCCACCACGGCCGTGATGCCGGCGTCGTCCAGCTCCACGCGCTCGTCCACTTCTTTTTGCTTGATGGCCGCCATCAGCAGGCGAATGGCTGCCAGACGGTCGGTTTCGCGAGCTTTCATCGCGGTTTTCATGTCTTCGGAGATGCGGGCTTTCAGGCTCATGATGGTGTCCGTGCGGGGGGGGGTAAGGTTGGCCGCAGCAGGGCTGCAGCCAGCGCATAAATGGCAAAACCGCAGGGCGGGCCTGCGGTCTTGTGCTTGCTACCGTAAAGCTTAGTACAGCTTCGGTGGCAGCATCTGGCTGCGGATGCGCTTGTAGTGGCGCTTCACGGCAGCGGCTTTTTTACGCTTACGTTCTGCAGTTGGCTTCTCGTAGAATTCACGGGCGCGCAGTTCGGTCAGCAGACCGGTTTTTTCGATAGCGCGCTTGAAGCGACGCATGGCAACTTCAAACGGTTCGTTCTCTTTAACGCGGATAGTCGGCATTTAGCTGAGGTCCTTAAATCTTTTGGCTTGAGGCATTTCTGCCTCGAGGAAAATGAGTATTCTAAACAACGTTGTAGCTTTTGTAAAAGCCAGATGCGTGGCAACGGGTATTAGTGTGCACTGCGCATCATCCCGAACGGGAAGAAATCACCCCCTCACGTGGCGAACTCGGTGTCGCCGAATAAAAGCGTTTAGGCATACGCCCGGCCAGGTACGCTTCGCGACCGGCCTGGACGCCCAGTTTCATGGCCAGTGCCATACGCACAGGGTCTTGTGCGGCGGCAATGGCAGTATTCATCAGTACCCCGTGGCAACCCAGCTCCATGCCGATGGTTGCATCCGAGGCGGTACCCACGCCGGCGTCAACCAGCACGGGGACATTCGATTGCTCGATGATGAGCTGCAGGTTCCACGGGTTCAGAATGCCCATGCCGGAACCGATCAGGCTGGCCAGCGGCATGATGGCGCAGCAGCCTATCTGTTCCAGCTCTTTGGCGACGATGGGGTCATCCGAGGTGTAAACCATCACGTCGAAGCCTTCCTTCACCAGGGTTTCGGCGGCTTTGAGCGTGTCGCGTACGTTGGGGTACAAGGTATGCGGGTCGCCCAGTACTTCCAGCTTCACCAGGCGGTGGTCGTCCAGCAGCTCACGCGCGAGGCGCAAGGTCCGCACGGCGTCGTCTGCGGTGTAGCAGCCTGCCGTGTTGGGCAGCAGTGTATACCGGTTTTTTGGCAAAAAGTCCAGCAGATTCGGCTCGTTAGGGTTTTGCCCCAGGTTCACGCGGCGGATGGCCACGGTAACGATTTCGCAGCCGGAAGCGTCCAGCGCGTCGGCAGTTTGCTGGAAGTCGCGGTATTTGCCGGTGCCAACCAGCAGGCGCGATTGGTAGGATTTTCCGGCGATGATCAATGGGTCTTGCACGCTTGGTCCCTTGCTAAAGTTAACCGCCGCCCACGGCGACGACGATTTCCAGCGCATCACCCTCTGCAAGCGGGGTGTTGGCATGCTGGCTACGCGGTACGATTTCGCCATTGCGTTCTATGGCAATGCGCTTGCCGGTGAGGCCCAGCTCGGCAATCAGGGTGGCCAGGCTGTCTACGTGCCCGGAGAGCGTGCGGTCTTCACCGTTAATACGAATGCGGGGCATGGTGCTAGCGTCTTTCTGCGCGCTGGACGACTTCCACTTGCTGAACCTGTGCCAGCACCTTTTCCAGATGCTGCAGGTTGTCTACCTGCAGGCGGAAATGAATGTGGATGTAGCCGTCCTGGCTGTGGTTGTCTTGCGTGTCGACGGTT
This sequence comes from Neisseriaceae bacterium, assembly GCA_027484385.1. GTDB lineage: Bacteria > Pseudomonadota > Gammaproteobacteria > Burkholderiales > Chromobacteriaceae > Vogesella. The sequence continues at coordinate 5,307 of JAIXTB010000139.1, forward strand.
TCGATGTTGGCCGAAGCGTGCGAGATGGCGGCGGCGATATCGGCCAGCGCGCCGCGCTGGTTAAACGCCAGAATGCTGATGTTCACGCCGAACATGCGGTCTTTTACCGCTTCCCAACGTACTTCCAGCAGCTTTTCTGCCTCCACGCGCTGCACGTTGTGGCAGCTGCCGCGGTGAATCAGCAAGCCTTGGTCTTTTTTGGCGATGCCGACAATCTGGTCGCCCGGTATCGGGTTGCAACAGTTGGACAGGTGGATGGCGGCGCCTTCGTTGCCACGGATGGCAATCGGGCCCAGCGCGGCTTGCTGTGCCTGCTGGCCGGATAGCTCCAGCAGCTTGCGCGCCACCACGGCAGCCAGCTGTTTGCCGGTGCCGATGTCGGCCAGGATGTCGCTAAAGCGGCGGTTGCGCTCGCCCAAGCGGGCAAGCAGCGCGTCTTCCAGCTCTGGCGTGATGTCCGGCTCGAAAGCCGACAGCGCGCTGGCGGCCTGGCGCAGCAGCTTTTGCCCCAGCTGGATGGCGTCTTGTGCCTGTAGCGATTTCAGGTAATTGCGAATGCCGGAGCGTGCACGGCCGCTTTGCACGAAATTCAGCCACGACGGGTTGGGCTTGGTTTGCGTGGAGGTAATGATGTCCACGGTGTCGCCGTTACGCAGCACGCTGCGCAGCGGTACCAGGTTGTGGTTCACGCGGGCGGCGATACAGCGGTGGCCCACGTCGGTGTGTACCGCGTAGGCAAAGTCCACCGGGGTGGAGCCGTGCGGCAGCACGATGATCTTGCCCTTGGGTGTAAACACGTACACCTCGTCGGGGAACAGGTCGATCTTGATGTGTTCCAGAAACTCGACGGCGTCGTCGCTTTCGGCCTGCATGTCCAGCAGGCTTTGCAGCCACTGGTGCGTGCGCTGCTTGGCCGCGTCGATGCTGGCGTGACCGGATTTGTACATCCAGTGCGAGGCAATGCCGGCTTCGGCCACCGCGTTCATTTCACGGGTGCGGATCTGCATTTCCACAGGGGTGCCGTAGGGACCGAACAGGGTGGTGTGCAGGCTCTGGTAGCCGTTGCCCTTGGGGATGGCGATGTAGTCCTTGAACTTGCCCGGAATGGGCTTGTACAGGCTGTGCAGCGCGCCCAGTGCCAGGTAGCAGCCGGGGTTGTCTTTGACGATGATGCGAAAGCCGTAGATATCCAGCACTTCGGAAAACGACAGGCTTTTTTCCTGCATTTTCTTGTAGATGCTGTACAGGTTTTTCTCGCGGCCCTTGATGGTGGCCTCGATATTGGCCTCCACCAGCTTCTGGCTAACGGCCTTCAGGATCTTGTCCACCACCTCGCGCCGGTTGCCGCGTGCGGCACGCACGGCTTTGGACAGCACGTGGTAGCGGTGCGGGTGCAGGTGCATGAACGCCAGGTCCTGCAGCTCGCGGTAGACCTTGTTCAGGCCGATGCGGTTGGCGATAGGGGCGTAGATTTCCAGCGTTTCCAGCGCTATGCGCTGGCGCTTGTCTTCGCGCATGGCGTCCAGCGTGCGCATATTGTGCAGGCGGTCGGCCAGTTTCACGATGATCACGCGGATATCGCGTGCCATCGCCAGTACCATCTTGCGGAAGTTTTCCGCCTGGGCGGTTTCCTTGGTCTGGTATTCCAGCTTTTCCAGCTTGGACAGCCCGTCTACCAGGTCGGCAATGGTGCGGCCAAACTGGTCGGACAGCGTGGGCTTGGTGACGCCGGTGTCTTCCAGGACGTCGTGCATCAGCGCTGCGGCCAACCCTTGGGCATCCAGCCGCCAGTCGGTGAGCATGGTGGCGACCGCTAGCGGGTGGGTGATGTAGGGCTCGCCGCTTTTGCGGGTCTGGCCTTCGTGCGCGTCACGCGCGGTGATGAAGGCCTGGCGCAGCAGCTGTACGTCTTCGGGCTTGAGGTAGCGCGACGCGGCCAGGAATAACGCCTCGGCCTCGGCGTCAACGAGGGCGTTGTAGTCGATAGGGGAGGCGTTATCCGCGGTCATCGGCAGAATCAGCCTTTGTGGCGGGTGAGGATTTCGCGGCCAACGTGGCCACCGGCGATCTCGCGCAGGGCAACGACGGTAGGCTTGTTACGGCCTTGCTCTACAAAAGCGGTGGCACCGGAGGCTACCTGACGGGCACGGTAGGCAGCTGCCAGGGTCAGGTCGAAGCGGTTGTGGATGCGGTCGAGGCAATCGTCAACGGTAATACGGGCCATGGTATGTCTCTTTCACAAAGGGTGAAGCAAAAAGATAAGGGATTGTGCGATCCGGATAAAGCCCTAGCGGGGCGTTTGCATGCCGGCAATGCTGCTGCCGTGGCGCTGCAGCTGGCGTGCGGTGTGCAGGCGCTGGCTGCGGATCACGCTGATCAGGTCCAGGCGGGCCTGGTCGAAATCATCGTTCACGATCAGGTAGTCGTACTCGGCGACCTGATCGATTTCCATGCGTGCCTCTGACAGGCGGCGCTGGATCACTTCTTCGCTATCGGTAGCACGGCCACGCAGGCGGGCTTCCAGTACGGGCAGCGATGGCGGCAGGATGAACACGGCCACGGCTTCGCCAAAGACCTTGCGGACCTGGCGTGCCCCCTGCCAGTCGATTTCCAGCAGGATATCGTGGCCTGCGGCCAACCTTTCACGCAGCCAGCGCGCGCTGGTGCCGTAGTAGTTGCCGTAGACCTCGGCGTACTCCAGGAAGTCGCCAGCGGCGATCATGCCTTCAAAGGCGGCGCGGTCGACAAAATGGTAGTTCTTGCCGTCCACCTCGCCTTCGCGCGGGGCGCGAGTTGTATAGGATACCGACAGCTCTACACCGGGCTCCGCTTGTAACAGTGCGGCCACCAGCGAGGTTTTACCGGCGCCGGAGGGGGCCACCACGATAAAAATCGAGCCTTGGGCTGACGTCATGTAAGCGCTTCCTAACGAACTTGAGCAATATTTCAGGATACCACAAGGCGCTGTTGTGGTTAAGCCGGGCTTGCCACCGATAAACTGCAGCGCAACAAACGAGCGTTTCAGGTTAAAATCGCGCGTTTTTCAAACAGTTACGTCTCAAAAGACGAGGGGAGGGCATGTCATCATGCTAGAAAGCTTCTTCAAGCTTAAAGAGCACGGCACCGACGTCAAGACCGAGGTCATTGCCGGTTTCACCACGTTCCTGACAATGGCTTACATTGTTATCGTGAACCCGGCCATCCTGTCGATTACCGGCATGGATTTCAACGCCGTGTTTGTTGCCACCTGCCTGGCTGCTGCGCTGGGTACCGCCATCATGGCGCTGGTGGCCAACTACCCGATCGCGCTGGCGCCGGGTATGGGCCTGAACGCCTACTTTACCTTTACCGTGGTAAAAGGCATGGGCGTACCGTGGGAAGCGGCGCTGGGTGCCGTGTTTATTTCCGGTATCGTGTTCCTGGCGGTGAGCCTGTTCAAGGTGCGTGAAGCCATCGTGAACGCCATTCCCCAGTCGCTGAAATTTGCCATCTCGGCAGGTGTGGGCTTGTTCCTGGCCATCATCGCGCTGAAAAACGCCGGTGTGGTGGTAGATCACCCCGCTACGCTGCTGACCATGGGCAATATGCACGACCCGAAAGTGCTGCTGGCTATCCTGGGTTTCTTCATCATCGTGGCGCTGGAGTACCGCAAGGTGCACGGCTCCATCATTATCGGTGTGCTGGCCGTGACCGCGCTGTCCATCATGCTGGGCCTGTCCAGC
>JAIXTB010000023.1 GCA_027484385.1 Neisseriaceae bacterium
ACAGCGTTTTGGCGATGCCATGCAGAAGCACCACCTGAAGCGCGAAATCATCGCCAACCAGCTGGCTAACCTGATCATCAACCGCATGGGCACCACTTTCGTGTTCCGCATGCAGGAAGAGTCGTCGTTCTCGGCTGCCGACATCACCCGCGCGTTCTGGATTGCCAGCCGCGTGTTTGATGCCGAAGCGCTGTGGACTCGCATCGAAAGCCTGGACAACCTGGTATCGGCCGACCTGCAAGTAGAAATGATGGTGATGGTGCGTACCCTGGTAGAGCGCGTGGTGCGCTGGGTGCTGCGCAACCGCCGCACCAGCGGCTCGGTAGAGGCCACCATCGCGCAGTTTGCCGACAAGGTACAAGCCCTGTTGGCCAAGCTGCCGCAGCTGATCAGCGCCGACACCTACCCGCAGGTAGCGCGTCTGGAAAAACGCCTGACCCAGCCAAACGTACCGGCCGAGCTGGCCAGCGTGCTGGCGCGTCTGGAATTTGCCGTGCCGCTGATGGACCTGATCGAGATCGGCGAGGGTGGCGAGCTGGCGCTGGAAGACATTGCGGCCAACTACCTGCAACTGGGCCGCGACCTGCAGCTGGATTGGCTGCGTGCTGCCATCACCCAGCTGCCGCGCGACAACCGCTGGCAGTCGCTGGCACGCAGCGCGCTGCGTGACGACCTGTACCGTCAGCACCGCTCGCTGACCCAGCGTGCGCTGTCCGTGTCGCAAGACGCGGGCTTTGTCAGCCAGTGGCTGCAGCAGCGTGCTGCCGAGGTAGAAGCGTGCCAGCAGATGTTTGCCGAGCTGCAGTCTTTCGAGACGCTGGACCTGGCCATGCTGTCTGCCGGCATGCGCGAGCTGAATAACCACCTGCTCGCCTAAGTTCCCTTTTTCGCATTACTCCCTTCAAGCCGACCGCAAGGTCGGCTTTTTTTGTTGCCCTTATGCCACAAACGCCCGTTTGACATGGCGGTGCAATGATGTTGCCGTTTGGTGCATTTCCATGCGGTCTGCCTAGTGAATGCCGCATAATCTTCTCAATAAATCCCGTTTGCATGCACTGCAATAGTGCTGCATGTCTTTGCCCTGCTTCAATACTTATTCATTTTTTGAAAAAGCATGCTTAGGTAGTTTGTTTTATTAAACGGGGCGATTAAATTAATGGACACCTGTACACAGAGACAGGGGGACAAACCAGCCGGCTGACTTGGGCCAATGCGCTTTACTTCGGTTTTGATGCTGGTTAATCTGATAAAAACTGAAACAACATTCCGCCAAGCGGAACTATCAGGAAGGACATGATGAGCGAGAAACACACGGCCTCCGACACCCTTGTCAGCTTTCGCGGTGTACAGAAGAGCTACGATGGCGCGTCACTGATCGTCAAGAATCTGGACCTGGATATTCGCAAAGGCGAATTCCTCACCATGCTCGGGCCGTCCGGCTCCGGCAAAACCACCTGCCTGATGATGCTGGCCGGTTTCGAAACCCCCACCCACGGCGAGATCCGTCTGGGCGACAAGCTGCTGAACCACGTGCCGCCGCACAAGCGCAACATCGGCATGGTGTTTCAGAACTACGCCCTGTTCCCGCACATGACCGTGGCAGAAAACCTGGCCTACCCGCTGACCATCCGCAAGATGGGCAAATCCGAGATTACCGACCGCGTGAAAAAAGCGCTGGGCATGGTCAAGCTGGATGCGCTGGCCAACCGCTACCCCGGCCAGATGTCCGGCGGCCAGCAACAGCGCGTGGCGCTGGCCCGTGCGCTGGTATTCGAGCCGCAGCTGGTGCTGATGGATGAGCCGCTGGGCGCGCTGGACAAACAGTTGCGCGAACACATGCAGCTGGAGATCAAGCATATCCACGAAAACCTGGGCATTACCGTGGTGTACGTGACCCACGACCAGGGCGAGGCGCTGACCATGTCCGACCGCGTAGCGGTATTCAAGGACGGCATCATCCAGCAGATCGATGCGGCCAACGTGCTGTACGAAAAGCCGGTGAACTCGTTTGTGGCCAACTTCATTGGCGAGAACAACACCCTGCACGGCGAAGTTGTCGCGCTGCACGACCAGCACTGCACCGTACGCCTGGGTAACGGCGACACCGTACAGGCCGCAGCCGTCTGCGTCGGCCAGGCTGGCGAAGCCACCTCCATGTCGATTCGCCCCGAGCGCGTGCGCCTGAACCGCCACGCCGAAGCCTGCGAAAACCGCCTGCAGGCACGCCTGGCAGAGTTCATTTATTTCGGCGACCACGTCCGCCTGCGCCTGGATGTAGCAGGGCAGAGCGGTTTCATGGTGAAAGTGCCTGCCGGCGAGCTCGATAGCAGCTGGAAAGTAGGCGACAAGCTGGATATAGGCTGGATGGCACGCGACATTCGCGCGCTGGATGCCTCGGTTTACACACACTAGATAAAAAAGCCCGACCACACGGGCGCTTTCAACGTCCTGCAAAGCGATATCCCCAGAGGAGTATGACTATGAACAAAAACACCCCGCGCCTGTTGGCCCTGTCTGTTGCTGTTGCGCTGGCCGCCCCGGCCATGGCCAAAGACATCACCGTGATTTCTTTCGGTGGTGCCAACAAGGACGCACAAGCCGTGGCCTACTACCAGACATTTGAAAAAGCCACTGGCAACAAGGTTATTGCCGGTGACTACAACGGCGAAATGGCCAAGATCAAAGCCATGGTCGATGCCAAGAAGGTGAGCTGGGATGTGGTAGAGGTTGAGTCGCCAGAACTGCTGCGCGGCTGCGAGGAAGGCCTGTTCGAGAAAATCGACTGGGCCAAAGTAGGCAAGAAAGCCGACTTCGTGAAGCCGGCCGTTTCCGAGTGCGGTGTGGGTATTTTTGTGTGGTCCACCGCCATGGCCTACAACGCCGACAAGATCAAGGTAGCCCCGCAAGGCTGGGCTGACTTCTGGGATGTGAAGAAATACCCGGGCAAACGCGGCCTGCGTAAAGGTGCCAAGTACACCCTGGAATTTGCCCTGCAAGCCGACGGCGTGAAACCAGCTGACGTGTACAAGCTGCTGGCCACCAAGGCCGGTGTGGACCGTGCCTTCAAGAAACTGGACCAGCTGAAGCCGAACATCCAGTGGTGGGAAGCCGGTGCCCAGCCGCCGCAGTTCCTGGCCTCTGGCGATGTGGTGATGAGCTCGGCCTATAACGGCCGTATCGATACCGCACAGAAAGAAGGCAAAAACCTGAAAGTGGTATGGACTGGCAGCGTGTACGACGTGGACTCCTGGGCCGTACCCAAGGGCTCGCCAAAGCTGAAAGAAGCCATGGACTTCATCAAGCACGCCAGCCTGCCGGAACACCAGGCGGTGTACTCCAACAAGATCGCTTACGGCCCGACCAACCTGAAAGCCATCCAGAAGGTAGATCCGAAGTCTGCGGCCAACCTGCCAACCTGGCCGGCCAACCTGAAAAACGCGCTGGCCCTGGACGTAAACTTCTGGGTTGAGCATGGTGAAGAGCTGGAAGAGCGCTTCAACGCCTGGGCTGCCCGCTAAGTAGCCACCCTGCCTGAACCGTCCCGCCATGCCCCCCGGGCTGGCGGGACTTTGCTGGAAGTGATGCCCACCATGTCCCAAACCCTTACCGTGAATGCGCCGCTGACCGCAGCCGATGGCGAGCTGCTGACCGTCAAGCTGGCACGCGAGCACCGCAACAAGCAGCTGAAAGCCGTGGCCCTGGTTGCGCCGCTGGCCATTTTCTTGCTGCTGACTTTTCTGGTTCCCATTTTCATGCTGCTGGGTCGTAGCGTGGATAACCCCGAAGTGGTCACCCACCTCCCGGCTACCAGCCAGCTGATTGCCAGCTGGGACCGCCGCGCCCTGCCATCCGAAGAAGTCTTCCAGGCCATGGCGCGTGACCTGACCGCCGCCAAAGAAGCCAAGACCGTTCCCGAAGTTGCCAAGCGCCTGAATATGGATATCAGCGGCTTCCGCTCGCTGATCCAGAAAACCGCGCGCAAGATGCCGCTGGAGTTGGCCGCAGGCGAAACCATGCGCGACCGTTTCATCCAGATGGACGAGCGCTGGGGTGACCCGGACCACTGGCACGTGATTGCCAAGAACGCCAAGAGCTGGACGCCGTACTACCTGTACAGCTCGCTGGATTTGCGCGAAACCAAGGCCGGTACGCCTGAGCTGGCGCCGGAGGAAGAGCGTGCCTTCATCAGCATTTTCGGCCGCACGCTGTGGATCAGCTTCTGGGTCACCGTGTTCTGCCTGCTGCTGGGCGACCCGCTGGCTTACTGGCTGGCCAACCTGCCAGCACGCAAAAGCAACCTGCTGATGATTCTGGTGCTGCTGCCGTTCTGGACCTCGGTACTGGTGCGTGTGGCGTCGTGGATCGTGCTGTTGCAGCGCGAAGGTCTGATCAATAGCGCCCTGATGAACCTGGGCATTATCGGCGAGCCGCTACAGCTGGCGTTCAACCGTGTGGGCGTGTACATCGCCATGGTGCACATCCTGCTGCCATTCGTGATTCTGCCGGCCTACAGCGTGATGAAGAGCATTCCGCCTACCTATATGCGTGCTGCCATTTCGCTGGGTGACCATCCGTTTGCCGCCTTCTGGAAGATCTATTTCCCGCAGACCGTGGCCGGTGTGGCTGCCGGTGCCTTGCTGGTGTTCATCATGTGCATTGGCTACTACATTACCCCGGCCCTGCTGGGTAGCCCGGAAGAGCAGATGGTGAGCTACTACGTTGCGTTCTACACCAACGTCACCATCAACTGGGGCATGGCCGCCGCGCTGGGCAGCCTGCTGCTGATTGCCACCATGACGCTGTATGGCCTGTACAGCAAGCTGGTTGGCGCCAACAAACTGAGCCTGGGGTAAGAAGCCATGTTGCCAACTTATGCTTCGCCTATCGAGCGCATCTGGTTCTGGAGCTTCCGCATCTTTTGCGTGCTGATCCTGATTTTCCTGGTGTCGCCGCTGTTGGTCATTGTGCCGCTGTCGTTCTCGGCCGATACCTTCCTGCTGTATCCGATCAAGTCGTTCTCGCTGCGCTGGTACGAGGAGTTCTTCGGTAACGGCATATGGCTGACTTCGCTGAAGAACAGCTTCATCGTGGCGCCCGCTGCCACGCTGCTGGCCACCACGCTGGGTACCCTGGCCGCCGTGGGCCTGACGTCGTCGGATTTCCCCGGCAAGTCGGTGCTGATGAGCGTGCTGATCTCGCCCATGGTCGTGCCGGTAGTGATCGTGGGGGTGGGGGCTTACCTGTTCTTTGCTCCGCTGGGTCTGTCCAACAGCTACTTTGCGCTGATTCTGGTGCATACCGCACTGGGCGTGCCGTTTGTGGTGATTACCGTATCGGCCACGCTGCGCGGCTTCAATGCCAACCTGATCCGCGCCAGCGCCAGCCTGGGTGCCAACCCGATCACCACGTATCGCCGCATCGTGCTGCCGCTGATTGCACCCGGTGTGATCTCGGGTGCGCTGTTTGCCTTTGCCACCTCGTTTGACGAGGTGGTGGTCACGCTGTTCCTGGCGGGCCCGGAGCAAACCACGCTGCCACGCCAGATGTTTGGCGGTATCAAGGAAAACATCAGCCCGGCGATCGCCGCTGCGGCAACGGTGCTGATCCTGTTCTCCATCGCCTTGCTGCTGACGCTGGAATGGCTGCGCGGCCGTGCCGAGAAGACCCGTACCAACGTGGCCTGATTTTCGCGGCTTGCATGAAAAACCCCTGCCTGATGGCAGGGGTTTTTTACTGGGCAAGGTTGGCCGCAGCCGGGGTCAGAACAGCTCGATATCGCCTTCGTAAATCTGCTGTGGCTGAATCTTGCCGCGCTGTAGTAGCTGGCTGTAGGCACACGTCTGGTTACGGCCATTCTCCTTGGCGTAATACAGCGCACGGTCGGCTTGCTCTACCACATTGGCTGGCAGCATCTGGGTGTCGATCAAGACGTAACCGATACTGATCGTGACCTGGCCCACTTGGGGGAAGTTGAATGTGGCGATGTTTTCCCGCAGGGCTTCCAGCCGGGCCATGGCCAGCATGGGCTCGTCACGCAGGATGATGCCGAACTCCTCGCCGCCGTAGCGGTATAGCTGGGCGTGCAGGCCCAGGACCTGCTCCATGTGGTGGGCCACCAGCAGCAGCACTTCGTCACCCACGATATGGCCATAGTGGTCATTGACCAGTTTGAAGTGATCGATATCTACCAGTGCCAGGGTGTGCTGGTAGTCCGGCTTGTCCAGTAGCTCGTACAGCCTGGCATCGAAAGAGCGGCGGTTCATCAGGCCGGTCAGCATGTCGCGCTCGGCATCGTACAGCAGGCGCAGGTAGTTTTCATGGATGCGGACCATCCCGGAGAGGAAGCCACGTTCCTCCGGGTCCAGCGGGCCATGTTCTATCTGCAGCAGGGCAATGATGTTGTTTTTCTGGTAAATCACCTGCCAGATATGATCGCCGTACTCCCAGGGGCCACGGTTGTCACGGCCGATGGCAATGGCTTTGCGCGCATCGTCACCCGCTGGTAGCCAACCGCAGCCCTCGGGAGAAATCAGGCTGTCGTCTTCCCCGCTCACCTGTAGCAGTTTCAGCTCGGGTAGCGACTCGGCGTGCCGTACCCCGTACAGGGTGATGCTTTCGCTTTGCAGAAACGCACCCACCAGCTCCAGCAACGCCCGCTCCAGCTCGCGCTGCTCACGCTGCGAGGTCATTTTCGCCATCTGTTCCATCAGGGTGGCGATGCTGGCGGGGGGGAAGTGCTGATCCATTTTCATCCGTATCAACAGGGTTTACTGGCGGCCAGTACTACCAAAACCGCCGCTACCGCGTTCTGTATCGATAAAGCTATCTACAATATTAAACCCTACTTGCACCACCGGCACGATAATCATCTGGGCAATACGTTCCATGGGTGCCAATGTGAACGGCATGTTGCCGCGGTTCCATACCGAGACAAACAGCTGGCCCTGGTAATCGGAGTCGATCAGGCCGGTAAGGTTGCCCAGCACAATGCCGTGCTTATGGCCCAGGCCGGAGCGCGGCAGGATCATGGCGGCCAGGCCCGGGTCGGCCAGGTGAATAGCCATGCCGGTGGGCACCAGCACGGTTTCACCGGGCTGGATCACCATGTCGGCCTCGGTAGCGGCGCGCAGGTCCAGGCCGGCCGAGCCGCTGGTGGCGTAGGCTGGCAGGTTGTCTTTCAGGCGCGGGTCCAGGATTTGTACGTCGATAACAGGTTTCATGCGTTGTCAGCTTTTCAGGTTAAGGCACTGGGCCAGGTGTTGAACGATGGCACGGGCCACATCGGTCTTGGGCATGTCCGGTAGCGGGTGTTCGCCGCGGTCGTCCAGCAGGGTCACGCTATTGCTGTCGGCGCCCATGGCGTGCTGTGCCAGGTTGGCCACAAGTAAAGGGACCTTTTTGCGGCGCCTTTTCTGGTCGGCAAACTGCAGCAGGTTCTGGCTTTCTGCAGCAAAGCCCACACAGAACGGTGCGGCCGGCAGGCCGGCTACGGTGGCCAGGATGTCCGGGTTTTCTTCCAGCTCGATCACCGGCAGGCTGTCGCCTTTCTTGATCTTGTGTTCGGCACGGTTTTTCACGCGGTAGTCGGCTACCGCTGCCACGCTGATGAAGATATCGCTGCGGGCCACTTCGCCCAACACGGCCTGGTACATGTCCTGCGCACTTTGCACAGCAATGGTACGTACGGTGGCGGGCGGTGTCAGGGCGGTAGGGCCGCTGACCAGCGTGACCTCGGCACCGGCGTCGCGGCAGGCGCGGGCCAGTGCGTAGCCCATCTTGCCGGAGCTGATATTGGTGATGCCGCGCACGGTGTCGATAGGCTCGTAGGTGGGGCCAGCGGTCAGCAGCACCCGCTTGCCGGCCAGCAGTTTGGCGCTGAAGACGCCGCCCAGCAGGTCGAACACTTCTTCCGGCTCCAGCATGCGCCCCGGGCCGGTTTCACCGCAGGCCTGCACGCCGTGCGCCGGGCCCCATACCTGTACCCCATCGGCTTGCAGCTGGGCGATATTGCGCAGGTTGGGCGGGTTTTCCCACATCTGGCGGTTCATGGCAGGTACCACCACCAGCGGGCAGGTACGCGCCGCCGCCATGGTGCTGATGAGGTCGTCGCAGGCACCGTGCGCCAGCTTGAAGATGCAGTCGGCGGTGGCCGGCACAATCAGGAATACATCGGCGCGGCGCGACATCTCGATATGTGCCATGGCGTTATCCGGGCGCGGGTCCCAGATATCGCTGTAAACCGCATGGCCGGACAGGGCCTGGAAGGTGGCAGGGGTGACAAAACGGGTAGCCGCTTCGCTCATCACCACTTCTACGTGGTGGCCAGCCTTGACCAGTAGCCGGGTCAGTTCTGCCGATTTATAGGCGGCTATGCCGCCGGTAATGCCTAAAAGAATGCGCTTTTGCGTCATGTCACAGCCTGCCGTGTGTCGTGCGAGGCATGATTGTAGCGTAATGCTGCGCCTGCACGCAGGCCGTCGTGCTGCATGGGTAGATGGTGGCTGTCATGAAAAATGCATTTTATGGAGGTCGCGCCATCCCCGATGATGCAGGCTTAGCCAGCCCGCAGGAGGGATTATGCCGATTACAGAATGGCCAGAGGCCGAGCGCCCGCGTGAAAAACTGCTGGCGCGGGGCGCACAAGCCTTGTCAGATGCCGAATTGCTGGCGATATTTCTAAGAACAGGTATAAAAGGCTGCTCGGCTGTCGATATGGCACGCCAATTAATGCAGCGTTTTGGCAGCCTGGGGCGCTTGTTGGGTGCGCGGGCTGACGAGTTTCAGCAGCAGGCCGGGCTGGGCCCGGCCAAGTACGTGCAGTTCATGGCCATGCACGAGCTGGCGCGGCGGCTGCTGGCCGAGGAAATGGCTAGCGGCGATGTGCTGAACAGCCCGGAGGCGGTGCAGCGTTTCCTGCGGGTGGCGATAGGCTATTGCGAGGTGGAGGTGTTCAGCGTGATTTTCCTGACGGCACAATACCGCGTACTGGCTGTCGAAGAACTGGCCAGGGGGACGCTCACCGAAACACGGGTCTACCCGCGCGAGGTGGTGCGGCGGGCTTTGCAGCACAATGCCTGCAGTGTGATCGTGGCACATAACCACCCGTCAGGGGTGGCCGAGCCTTCTGAGGCGGACTGGCAGCTTACCGCCACGCTCAAGCAGGCTTTGCAGCTGGTCGATATCAATTTGCTGGATCATTTTGTGGTAACGGGCGAGCACGCCGAATCGCTCGCAGCGCGTGGTTGGGTGTAGCGGCAGCCAGGTGGCTGCCCCTGCTGTTGTCGTGCGGCCAACCTTGCCGGGTGGCCGGGTCGAAAGGAGCAAGCCATGAACATCCTGCGTTTGATGAATCAGTCCGAGTACATCCAGGTGAACAACCAGCTGGTGAAGCCGGCATTCATGTACGCCAGCGAAGACTACGCCGATGACGACGATATCGCGCTGGAAGCGCATATCAACGAAGCCGACCTGGTGCTGACCGTAGCCGACCTGGAAGAGGCCACGCCGCTGGCCGATGGGGCCTACTGGATAGAAAGTGTCGGTTATATCCGTTTTCTCAGCCGGCACGCACTGCACTAGGCTTTATCAAATCGCACCGGAAGCCTGCCGTCTGGCTGCGCTTCCGGTGTTTTTTTATGTCTTTTGTGGCTTTTTACGGGCATGAAATGGCGCAATGCGCTGGGCGGTGACGCAATATGGCCCGGTTTGATCTGGCGCAAATCACGCCGGGGCCGGCTTGATAAAGTACGCGCTTCAATGCGTGTTACATAAGGCGCAAGCGAGGATGGACATGAACAAGATTCGTATTGCCATGGTGGGTGCTGGTGAAACAGCGACACCCCTGTTGCGGCAGCTGCTGGACGCGTCCTATGTGGAGCTGATCGGTGTGGCCGAGCTGAACCTGGCCCTGCCGGGTGTGGCGCTGGCGCGCGAGCGCGGTGTCCCGGTAACCGACAACTTTATCGAGCTGGCCGAGCAGGGCGAGCGGGTGGATATCATTATCGACCTGACCGGCTCGCGCAAAGTGCGCGAAGACCTGCGCCGTTTCATGCAGTTTGCCGGCAATACCCACACGGTCATCATGCATGAGCGCATTGCGCTGCTGCTGATGTCGCTGTCGGCAGGCGAGCTGGTGGAAACCCGCCACGATTCGCTCAGCTACTGAAGGCTTCTGCTGGGTCATTAACAGGTCGATGCAGTAAACAGCCCGCGTGCGACTGCGCTGGCTGGCTTGAAGGGCGTGCGCAAGCGCGCCCTTTTTTCATGCGGCCAAGCTGCTGAAGGTTGGCCGCATGCCTGTTGGACATGAGCAGGGCAGGCGCCTAGCCGAAGCCGCGTTTTTTCAGCGCCAGGTACAGCATGCTGGCGGTGATGGCATCGTTCAGCGCGTCGTGGCGTGGCAGCGCGGGGACGCGCAGGTCATCCACCAGCGTAGCCAGGCGCAGGTCGACGTTGCTGTCCGGGTTTTGCCGCAGCTTGTAGTCGTAATAGCGGCCGGATACCTCGATCTGCCGGTTCGGCAGCTTGATACCGGTCAGCGGCTGCACGTATTTGTTCAGGATCGCCACGTCGTATTCCAGGTAGTAGCCCACCAGTGGCCGCCCGCCGATGAAATCCAGCAGCCGGGTCACGGCGTCCTGCGGTGCCAGCCCGTCTGATACATCACGCGGGCGCAGGCCGTGTATGCGTACGCTGCCCGCATCCGGCTTGCGTTCCGGGCGCACCAGCACATAAAAAGACTCGCTGCTCAGTATGCGTTGGCCGCGTATCTTCACTGCGCCGATGGACAGCAGCTCGGCATCGCGCACGTTCAGGCTGGTGGTTTCGCAGTCCACACTCACCAGCTCTTCGTTCTGCTCTTGCAGCAGCATGGCAAAGCGCGGGTCTTTCAGGCGGTGGGCCGCCCACTGTTTTTTCAGCGCGCCTATCATGCCACGGCCCCCAGGCGGAACTGGTGGCGCAGCAGGCTTTTGAACTTTTTCACCAGCGCCAGCGCGTCTTTCAGCAGGTCTTTTTCCAGGGTGGACAGCTTGCCGGGGCGAATCAGGTTGCTGGCCGGGCGGCCGTCTGCCAGCTCGGCCAGGCCGTGGCTCAGGCGCAGGCCCAGCAGGAAAGCCAGGGTTTCGTTGATATCGTTGGCAAAATCCCGGTCCAGATGGCCGTTTTCTGCCAGGCGCTGCAGGCGCTCGAAGGTATTGTTGGCCGCAATATCGTGGCGCAGTGCCAGCGAGCGTATACCGTGCACGATGGGGAAAATGCCGCCTTTCTTGATGTCCAGCGTGGCTTCGCCATTTTGTTCGCGCGTGAGCAGCTGGGCAAAAAAGCCCAGCGGGGTATCAAACTGCTCGATAGCGCGGGCAAAGCGGGCGTAGAAGCTTTCGTCGTCCGAGAGCAGGCTCTGCAGGTAGTGTTTGCCCTGCGCCAGCAGGGCGTGGTCGCCCGCCACTGCTTCGGCATCCACAAAGATGGCCAGGTTCATCAGTGCGTCGCCGTCCGGCAGGTAGAGCCAGCGGTACAGCTGGTCGCGCAGGCCTTGTTCGTGCTGGCACCATTGCGGGTTGTTCACCATGATGTGCCCGGGGCAGGGCGGGTAGCCAAAGCGCGCCAGCGCATCGCTAAAGGCCTGGCAGGCGCCGGCGATGGTGGGGTGGTCGTAGCCGTCACGGATGATCAGGGCGTTGTCCTGGTCGGTTTTCAGGATCTGCTCGCCGCGGCCTTCCGAGCCCATGACGATCAGGCAGCTGTTGGCCACCACCTCGGGCAGGGCAATCAGCTGCCAGGTGCGCTCGAACAGCCGTGCGTTCAGCGCCTGTACCAGCCGCCCCAGCTGCGGGGCTTTTACCCCGTGGCTGGACAGAATACCCACCAGGCGCGTGATCTGCCCGGCAATATCCTGCAGCTCGTCCAGGGTGTCGGCGCGTTCCAGCTTGTGGGCAATCAGGTGCGAGTGGTTGGAAAAATAGGACAGGATATCCACCTGCGCCAGAATGCCCACCGGCTCGCCCTGGTCCATCACCACCAGGCGGCGGATATTGCGCTGCGTCATGGTGAGCAGGGCGTCAAACAGAAAGCCGTCGATGTCGGTGGTAATCAGGTTGAAATGGCACACCTGGTACAGCGGTGTACTGGGCGGCAGCTCGTTCAGGATGGTGTCGCGAAAGTCGGTGGTGGTGAACATGCCCAGTTGGCCGCGGTGGCGCACCAGAATGGATTTGCTCTTGCGCTGCTTCATGATGCGGGCAGCATCCAGCACGCTGTCCTGGCCATTCACGAATACCGGCAGGCGGCTGCAGGCATCGCGTACGGTGGCGGTAAGCAGGGTTTGCAGCTCGCGCGAGCCGGCGTTTTGCGCCAGGGCGCCAAACTTCTGCGACACGCTGGCGTAGAAAAAGGCGCCAAAGCGCGGGTTGCTTTCGGTGAGCTGCATCACCACGCTGCGCGGCAGGCAGTAGGCCAGCGCTTCTTCGTGCACCACAAAGCGCTGCGTGGCCACCCCGGCCACCATGGCGCGGGCGTCGAAGGTGTCTTGCGCGTGGTAGACGGCCAGCACTTCGTCGTCCGCCATCTCGCGCACCACGCCCTTGATCAGCACGTACAGGCTGTCCACGCTGTCGCCTGGCGCCATGATCACTTCGTCGTTATCAAAAAACACGATATCGGCTGCACCCTCCAGGGCCAGCCGTTCTTGCTGGCTCAGGTGGGTAAACGGCGGGTGGGTAAAGTCGAAGCGGCTCATGCTGGCAGGTCCGGTAGGTGGCTCATTTCTTTAGCATACGGTGCTATCGAAACGGCTGGCCAGACCTGTACGGTGCAATGTGGCTAGCCTTGCGCTGGATCAGATGATGCTGCGTCATTCCCGCAGCAGTTGGCCGGGCGTGTGGCGGGGAGGGTGATGCTGCTGCGCCGTACCACGCCGTCTACGAACAGGGCTAGCTCGCCGTCCTGCATGGCGGTCCAGGTTTCGTTATCGGTCAGCGGTACGGTGGCAATCACCGCTACGCGGTCGTCCGGCGTGGTGACGGTGGAAAAGTCCACAGTGACATCGTCGTCTACCAGGTGGGCGGTGGGGAACGGCGCCTTGCGCACGATGTAGTGCAGCTTGGTGGAGCAGTGGGTGAACAGCCACTGGCCGTTGGACAACATGAAGTTGAACACGCCGTAGCCGCGCAGCGTGGCGGCCAGGCCTTCGATGGCATCAAACAGCTCGTCCAGCGAGGGCTGCTGGCACCAGCGCTGGCGCAGCTGTTCCATGATGTAGCAGAAGGCGGCCTCGGAGTCGGTGCTGCCTACCGGGTTGTAGTGGCAGCCGGTGCCGGGCTGGAAGCCTGCCAGGTTGCCGTTATGGGCAAAAATCCAGTACTGGCCCCAGATCTCGCGCTGGAACGGGTGGCAGTTGGCCAGGTTTACCTCGCCCTGCGTGGCCTTGCGGATGTGCGCGATCACGTTTTCCGACTTGATGGGGTACTGGCGTACTAGCGCGGCCACCGGCGAATCGGCCGAGGGTTTGTCGTCCAGGTACAGGCGTACGCCTTTGCCCTCGAAAAAGGCAATGCCCCAGCCGTCGGCGTGGTGGTCGGTCAGCCCGCCGCGGCGGTGGAAGCCTTCAAAGGAAAACAGGATGTCGGTGGGCGTATTGCAGTTCATGCCCAAAAGCTGGCACATGGGGGTGTCCGTGTTCAATAGATGGCCTATTGTTTCATGCAGGGGCGGCCACGCCAAGCGCCATGCGGCCAACGGGCTGCCTTGGGGTGGGCTTGTGATTTATGAGAAAATCCCGATATGTGTTTTCCGGGGCCGGCCAGCCATGTAGCGGCAGGCCCGATGTAACCGAAAGGCAGGCATGACCACCATCGTTGTTGTAAGCAAAGGGGCAGAGATTGCCATTGCGGCCGACAGCCAGACCACGTTTGGCGACGACCAGAAGCTGCTGGCAGCCTACGACGTGCACAGCAACAAGATCTTCAAGCTGGGTGACAGCTACCTGGCCATTGCCGGCTCGGCCGCGCACGACCTGGTATTGCAATCGGCGCTGAAAGGCATGAAGTCGCGCGACTTCAGCAGCCGTGCCGGCTTGTTCGAAACCTTTCGCAAGATCCATCCCAAGCTGAAAGACCACTTCTACCTGCGCCCGGAAGAGGAAGAAGACGACCCGTACGAGTCCAGCCAGATGATGGTGCTGGTGGCCAACGCCCACGGCATCTTTGGTGTGTACCCCATGCGCGAGGTGTATCAGTTTGCCCGTTATTGGGCCATCGGCTCGGGGCGCAAGTTTGCCATGGGGGCCATGCACGCCCTGTTTGATACCGACATGACAGCCAGCCAGATTGCCGAAGCGGCCATCCGTGCCGGCTGCGAGTTCGACGCCAGCTCTTCGCTGCCGTTGACGATTCACACTATTCAGAAAGAAAAGGACACCCGCTCATGAGCCAACACGATACGCTGCAACGCTTCCTGTTTGACGGCATCCCCGTTCGTGGCGCACTGGTGCGCATGGACAGCGCCTGGCAGGAGGTGGTGGCCCGCCATCAGTACCCGCCCGCCATTCGCCATGTGCTGGGCCAGATGCTGGCGGCCAGCAGCCTGCTGGCGGCCAACCTGAAGTTTGACGGCACGCTGATCATGCAGCTGCACGGCAAAGGCGCGCTGCGCCTGGCTGTAGCCGAATGCACCAACGACCGTACCGTGCGTGCCACTGCCCGTTTTGACGACGGTATTACCGATGCCCCACTGGCCGAGCTGCTGGGCGAGGGGGGCACTTTTGTCATCACGCTGGAGCCCAAAGATGGCGAGCCGTGGCAGGGCATTGTGGCACTGGAAGGCGACAGCATTGCCGCCATGCTGCAAAACTACATGCAGCGCTCCGAGCAGCTGGAAACCCACCTGGTGCTGGCCTGTAACGACGACACTGCCGCCGGCCTGCTGCTGCAGCGCCTGCCCGATGGCCATGGCGACGCCGAAGGTTGGCCGCACGTGAAGGCGCTGGCGGAGACCCTGCAGCAAGACGAGCTGCTGCAGCTGGATGCGCTGGATATCCTGTACCGCCTGTATCACCAGGACGCCGTGCGTATCTTCGACCCGGCCCAGGTCAGCTTTGCCTGCAACTGCAGCACCGAGCGCGTAGGCGACATGCTGAAGCTGCTGGGCGGCGAAGAGGTAGCCGGGGTGGTGCTGGAACAGGGCAGTATCGAGGTGGGCTGCGAATACTGCGGCCAACGTTACGTGTTTGACGACGAAGATGTAAACGCCTTGTTTGGCATGGACGTGGTGGCCGCGGTGCGCGCCGAGCAGCAGCGCCACTAATATCTGCTGCCGTAAAAACAAAACCCGCCATGTGGCGGGTTTTTTGTGCGCGCTGGCTTACAGGCCGGCGTGGATGCGGTCGTGCATCTCGTCTACCCAGTCTTCAAATTCCACTTCGTGCATGCCCAGGTAGGCAATCAGCTCTTCAGCGCGGTCTTTCCAGCCCGGGTCGCCGTTCTGGTCGGTACTGGTGCGCCAGATGTGCTGTGAGGCACGGGCAACGGCAATCATCATTTTATGACCGTGATCCAGCAGCTCGTCGTTGCTGTCCTGGAACAGGTCGGGGTTGTGCTGCAGCAAAATCGCCTGGCCAAAGTCTTCCGGCATGTGCCAGGTACGTGCCACCAGGTAGCCCACCACGTCATGGCTGGTGCCGTGGAATTCTTGTTCGATTTTGCTGATCTGGCGGTCGCGTGCCTGGGTAATCAGACGCAGCGTGCGTTCGTAGTTGGGGTAGCGCATCAGCATCACGGCAATGCCGCAGCTACGGAACAGCGCAAAGCTCTGGCACTCGTCTGCCGGGCGGCCCAGCTTTTCGCACAGGCTGGCGGCGATGGACGCCTCGTGCATGGTGCGCTCCCAGAACTGCTCGATGACCGGCGGGTTCTGGCTGGTCAGCGTGAGGCGCAGCAGCAGGCCGTGCACCAGATGAACGATATTGCGTTCGCCCAGCAGGTTGACGGCTTGCATGATGGAGGTCAGGGTGCGGCCGCTACCAAAAAACGGGCTGTTGGCCGCTTTCAGGATGGCGGCAGACAGCCCCAGGTCGCTGCCGATGATGTCGGCCACGTCCATCAGGCTCATGTCCGCATTGCTGCGCAGGGCTACCAGCTTGTCCAGAATTGCCGGGCGCGGCGGGATAACCAGGTTGCGCACCAGGTCGGCGGTGGTGCTGGCGTCGAATTGAGGGACCTTCATTGCTAAGGATCCGGTATAGGCTGGGTTATAGGAATTTCAACTCATTCTAGCAGTGAAGGCCGGCTATTTCATGGCGAAATCAGTGTCTGGATCACCTTTTTTGTCAGCGAGTCGGGGTGGGCGGTAATGCGGAGAATGTGCTGCATGGCAGGGTGGGGCGGGCGGTGTACGGCAACGCCTTGAAGCCACAGCGCTTTTTGCCGCGCCAGTGCTGCATCAGCATCGGCATAGACAATGGACAGGAAGTTGGTATGCGACGGGATGACGTGCAAGCCGCCTGCTTGTAGCGCCTGCTGCAGTGCATCGCGCAGGGTCAGCGTCTCGGTAATCAGCTGCTGGCTGCACTCGGGCTGGTCCAGTGCAGCCACGGCGGCGGCTTGTGCCACGCTGGAGGTGCCGTACTGGGTGCGGATCTGGTCGGCCTTGGCCACCCATTCTGCCGGTGCCAGCGCGTAGCCAATGCGCAGGCCGGCCAGGCCGTGTGCCTTGGATAGCGTGCGCAGGCGGGCGGTGTCAGGCAGCGTGCCCTGGCGCTCGGCCTGGTCGCAAAAATCAATATACGCTTCGTCCAGCAGCAGGAAGGTGTCGGCAGGCAGGGCGGTGCGCAGCGCGGTGATGTCGGCCAGCGGCAGGTAGCTGCCGGTGGGGTTGTCCGGGTTGGCCAGGTACAGCAGTGCGGCCTGGTGCTGCTGCGCAGCGGCTAGTAGGGCGGGCAGGTCGTTGACCAGGCTATCGCCGTGCTGCGCATACGGTACCTCCACGATATGCGCGCCCACGCCTTCGGCAAAATAACGGAAGGTGGGGTAGGTGCCGGCGGTGCACACCACCACGTCGCCCGGCGATACCCGTGCGCGCAGGAAGAGCGCGATCAGGCTATCGGCCCCGGCGTCTACCACTACGTTGGCCGCTTCCACGCCATTCAGCGCGGCGGCGCGCTGGCGGATGGCGCCGGCGTATGGGTCCGGGTACAGCCGGGCCAGCTCGTACAAGGCTTCGCCCCATTGCTGGCTGACGGTGTGGCCAGCAATGGCCATGCTTTCATTGGAGCCGATGCGGCTGTCAATGCGGCGGCCTATCAGGGCCTCCAGCCGTGGCAGGCCGGGGAAAGGGTTGTTGATGGTGACGTCTTGCAGGTGGCGGGCGTAGCGTGGCATGGCGGTATCCATAAAAACTGATGGCATGACACTAAGGCAAAACGCGGCGGCGTGCCATGCCGCTTATTTATAAGTAAAGAACGCGGCCAACGTATCGGCCAGCGCGGCGGGCTGCTCCCACTGGATCATGTGGCCAGCGTCGGCAATGGTGGTTTCCGTCAGCTGTGCAAAGCAGGCGCGGCGCTCGGGCAGGGTGTCGAACACGCCCTTGGCCATGGGGTGGTCCCACATATCGCCGCCGATTACCCACAGCACCGGCGCGCTGATGCGCTGCCAGCAGGCTTTGGCTTCTTCCAGGCGGTACAGCACGGGGTTCACCATCTTGTGGCGCGGGTCGGCGCGGTATTGCAGCTGGCCATCTTGCTGATGGCATAGTGCGGCGGCCATGTGCTGTGCGTAAGGTAGCGCCATGCGCGGGTTGCGCGCCTGCAGCTTGGCGGCGACTTCGTCCAGGCTGGCCAGCGCGGCAAAGGCGGGGGCTTGCTGTTTTTCGCGCAGCCAGCGTGCGTAGCGGCCGGGTGCCTCGGCGGGGCGGGTGGCGGCCAGGCCAAAGCCTTCTACCAGCGCCAGCCGCGCCACGCGATCGGGGCGGATGCCGGCATACAGGCCGGCCACCATGGCACCCATGCTGTGGCCGATAAGGTTGGCCGCACGGTGCGGGCTGTAGTGCTGTAGCAGTGCATCCAGGTCGGCCAGGTAGTCGGGCGAGTAATAGCTGCCGTGGTTCCACGCGCTGTGGCCGAAGCCGCGCCAGTCGGGTGCCACGATCTGCCAGCCGCCAGCCAGGCGGTCTGCCACAAACTGGAAGGTGTCGGCGCAGTCCATCCAGCCGTGCAGCATCACCAGCAGTGGCGCCTCGGGCGGGCCCCAGCGGCGAATGTGGTAGGCGTGGCCGTTGAGTGTGTGCCACTCGCTGCGTGGCGGCTGTTGTGGCTGGTAGGGCAGGGTGGGGTGCATGCAGAATCGCAACCTGAATCAATCGGAGGCGCCTAGTGTACGCACAGGAGGACACAGATGACGAGTAGCGACACCCGCCAGCGCCATGTACAGCGTGTTCTGCAGGTGGTGCATTACCTGTGGCAGCACCCGCAGCAGGACACACCGCTGGCGCTGCTGGCCGAGATGGCGCATTTTTCGCCTTATCACTTTCACCGCACCTATGTGGCGGTGATGGGCGAGAGCGTGCACGACACCCGGCAGCGTTTGCGCCTGCAGTTGGCCGCATTGGCGCTGCGCCGCCAGCCCTTGGTGCCCTTGCAGCAGATGGCGCGGCGTGCCGGTTATGGCAGTGCGGCCGCCTTTGTCCGCGCGTTTCGTCAGGCCTATGGCATGCCGCCGGGGCGCTATCGTCAGCACTGTGTCTTGCGCCTGCAAACCTTGTCCCGATTGGAGAATGCCATGTACACACCTGAATGCCGCACCCTTGACCGCGCACTGGCCCTGGCGGCCCTGCCGCACCGTGGCGACTATATGCAGATAGGCCAGGCTTTCGAGCGCCTGGGCGCGATCGCTCGCCCTTGGCTGGGGCCGGATAGCCGCTGGTACGGTATCTATCTGGACGACCCGCGCGTGGTGCCGGTTGACCAGCTGCGTTCTGCAGCGTGTCTGGCGCTGCCGCCCGGGCTTGAATTACCCGATGGCCTGGAAAGCTGGCGCATCGAGGCGGGACGCTACGTGGTGATTTGTCACCGTGGCCCGTACAGCGAGCTGGAGCAGGCTTATGGCTGGCTATATGGTGTGTGGCTGCCCGCCAGTGGCGAGCAGCTGGCCGACCGGCCGTGTGTCGAGGCGTACCTGAATTCGCCGCAGGATACGGCACCGAAAGACCTGCTGACCGAAATCTGGGCGCCGCTGGTGTAGCTCGCCAGGCGGGTGTGCTGGCCGGTGCTTATACGCTTGGTGGCTGCATGGTATGCACCCAAAGAAAAACCCCGCAGCGCGCTGCGGGGTTTTTTGCGGCCAACCTTGGCGCGGGCTTAGCGGCCCACGTTGTAGTTGGGTGCTTCTTTGGTGATCTGTACGTCGTGCACGTGCGATTCACGCATACCGGCGGAAGTGATTTCCACAAAGCCGGCTTTTTCGTGCATCACGTCGATGCTAGGGCAACCCAGGTAGCCCATGGACGAACGCAGGCCGCCCACCAGCTGGTGGATAACCTGGGCGATCGGGCCCTTGTACGGTACGCGGCCTTCGATACCTTCCGGTACGAACTTGTCGGCAGCGTTGGAGCTGTCCTGGAAGTAGCGGTCGGCCGAGCCCTGGCTCATGGCGCCCAGGCTACCCATGCCACGGTACGATTTGTAAGAGCGGCCCTGGAACAGCTCTACTTCGCCCGGGGCTTCTTCGGTACCGGCAAACATGCCGCCCAGCATCACGGCGTTGCCGCCGGCTGCCAGTGCCTTGGAGATATCACCGGAGAAGCGGATGCCGCCGTCGGCGATCATCGGTACGCCGGTGCCTTTCAGGGCTTCGGATACGTTGTGGATAGCGGTCAGCTGCGGTACACCGACACCGGCCACGATACGGGTGGTGCAGATGGAGCCGGGGCCAATGCCCACTTTCACGCCGTCAGCGCCAGCGGCCACCAGGGCCAGGTCGGCTTCGGCAGTGGCAATGTTGCCGCCGATCACGTCTACCTGCGGGTAGGTTTCCTTCACCCATTTCACGCGGTCCAGCACGCCCTGGCTGTGGCCGTGGGCGGTATCGACCACGATCACGTCCACGCCGGCAGCCACCAGCGCTTTTACGCGCTCGTCGGTGTCGCCGCCAGTACCCACAGCAGCGCCCACGCGCAGGCGGCCCTGGCTGTCTTTGTTGGCGTTAGGGTGTTCGCTGGTTTTGATGATGTCCTTGACGGTGATCAGGCCTTTCAGCTCGAAATCATCGCCAATCACCAGTACACGTTCCAGGCGGTGGGTGTGCATCAGCTCGCGGGCTTCTTCGATGCTGGCACCTTCCTTCACGGTAACCAGGCGCTCGCGCGGGGTCATGATGCTGGCTACCGGCTGGTCAAGGCGGGTTTCGAAACGCAGGTCGCGGTTGGTTACGATGCCGACTACCTTGCCATCCTGGATCACCGGCAGGCCGGAGATCTTGTGCTGGCGGGTCAGCAGAACCAGGTCGCGTACCAGCATGTCCGGGGCGATGGTGATCGGGTCTTTCACCACACCACTTTCATGACGCTTGACCTTGGAAACCTCCAGGGCCTGTTTTTCGGCGCTCATGTTTTTGTGGATGATGCCGATGCCACCTTCCTGGGCCATGGCAATCGCCAGGCGCGACTCGGTCACGGTATCCATGGCGGCGGAAACCAATGGCAGGTTCAGGCTGATGTTTCGGGTAAGACGGGTGTGGAGGGCAACGTCACGCGGCAGTACTGCAGAATGGGCCGGGACGAGGAGAACGTCGTCGAAAGTGTAGGCTTTCTCGATGATGCGCATCTTCGCGTTTCCTTAGGCGGCAAAAACGCATTATACCGACCTGTCGCCCCAAGTGCAAAATGTGATGGCGGTTTTGCCTATAGTGTGCATGCAGTGTATAAAGTGGCCGTTTGCTGCTGACTGCAAAGACGGTTTTCATGAGAAAAGACATAGTGATAGCAGCGCTGCTGCTGGCTGCCTGCGGTATGGCCCAGGCCGAGGTCTACAAATGGGTAGATGCCAACGGCCGCGTGGTGTTTTCCGACCAGCCGCCGCCAGGCAAAAAAGTAGACAAGATCAAAGTCTACCCGGGGGGTGTGCAGGCGCCACGCCAGGCAGCCTCTGCGCCGGCTGCGGCGCAGGGTGCCGCCGGCCTGGACGCGGATGTGAAAGCGCTGAACGAACGCATAGAAAAGCACAACCGCGACGTGAAAGCGCAAAACTGCAAAACCGCCCAGGCCAACCTGGCCGCGCTGGACCGCCCCGGTGCCAAGGCGGGGCGCGAAGACATGCTTAAACGTGCGCGTGAGGAAGTGCAGATCTGGTGCGGTAAATAATGCAGCCTGCTTTTGATTACCGGCCGGTACTGGCCAGCCTGCCAGGCTTGCCCGGGGTGTATCGCATGCTCGATGCCTCGGGGAATGTGCTGTATGTGGGCAAGGCCATCGACCTGAAAAAGCGCGTTAGCTCCTATTTTCAGAAAAACGACCTTAGCCCGCGCATCCAGCTGATGGTGGCGCAGATCGCCAGCATCGAAACCACGGTGGTACGTAGCGAAGCCGAAGCGCTGATCCTGGAAAACAACCTGATCAAGGCACTGGCGCCCAAGTACAACATCCTGTTTCGCGACGACAAATCCTATCCCTACCTGATGCTGTCCGGCCACGCCTACCCGCAGCTGGCCTATTTCCGCGGCGACCCGAAAAAACCGCATCAGTACTTTGGCCCCTATCCCAACGGCTACGCGGTGCGCGAGAGCATCCAGATCCTGCAAAAGGTGTTTCGCCTGCGTAGTTGTGAAGACAGCGTGTTCAGCAACCGCTCGCGACCCTGCCTGTTATTCCAGATCAAGCGCTGCACCGCGCCCTGTACCGGCGAAATCAGCGCCGAGGCCTACCGTGAAGACGTGCGCGGTGCCGTGGCGTTCCTGCAGGGCAAACAGAACGAGCTGATCGACGCGCTGACCGAGCGCATGTTGGCTGCATCGGAATCGCTGGCGTTCGAGCAGGCGGCCGAGCTTCGCGACCAGATCCAGGCGCTGGCACGGGTGCAAGAGAAACAGTTCATCAGCAGCAATACCAGCCAGCTGGACGCCGACGTGGTGGCCATTGCCGCGCACGGCGGCCTGGTGTGCGTGAACCTGGTGATGATCCGTGGCGGGCGCCACCTGGGCGACAAGAGCTTCTTTCCGCAAAACGCCGACGAAGCCTCGCTGGCGGCCAACCTGGAGGCTTTTCTGGCGCAGCATTATCTGGGCGTGCCGCTGCCTGCCGTCATTATCCATAACGAACAAGTATCGCCCGAGCTGCAAGCGCTGCTGATCGAGCAGGCAGAAAAGCGCCTGGCCTTTGTCGGCAACCCTATCGGCGAGCGCCGCGTGTGGCTGGAGATGGCCGAAAAAAACGCCCAGCTGGCCATTGGCCAGAAAATACTCAGCGTGGCCGGCCAGCAGAGCAGGTTGGCCGCACTGGCCGAGCTGATGGAAGTCGAGCAGGTGGCGCGGCTGGAGTGCTTCGACATCAGCCACACGCTGGGCGAGGCCACGGTGGCCTCGTGCGTGGTGTACGACCGTGGCGGCATGCAGCCGTCGGAGTACCGCCGCTTCAATATTGAAACCGCAGCGGCGGGCGACGATTACGCCGCCATGCGCGAGGCACTGACTCGCCGCTACAGCAGGTTGGCTGCAGAAGAAGGCAAACTGCCGGACGTGCTGCTGATAGACGGCGGCAAGGGGCAGGTGGGCGTTGCGCTGGAAGTGCTGGCCGAAGTCGGGGTAGACGTACCTATCGTGGGCGTGGCCAAGGGCGAGGAGCGCAAGCCGGGTCTGGAAACGCTGATCGTGCCGCATCTGCAAAAGACGTTACAATTGCCGCGCGATCACGCCGCCCTGCACCTGATACAAACCGTGCGCGACGAGGCACACCGCTTTGCCATTACCGGCCACCGCGCCAAACGGGCCAAAGCGCGTACCTCGTCCACGCTGGAAGACATACCGGGGGTGGGCCCCACGCGCAGGCAGCGCCTGCTTACCCGCTTTGGCGGGTTGCGCGGGGTGGTGGCAGCCAGTATCGACGACCTGGCCCAAGTAGACGGCATCAGCCGTGCGCTGGCCGAAAAAATTCATAATGCACTGCACTAGCACACCAGAGCCGACACATGCCCTTTAACCTGCCCATTCTATTAACCTGGCTGCGCGTAGCCCTTATTCCTGTCTGCGTGGCGGTATTCTTTCTGCCGGATAGCGTGCTGCTGCAGCATCACCGTAATAGCCTGGGGGCCTTTATCTTTGGCCTGGCTGCCGCTACCGACTGGCTGGATGGCTACCTGGCACGCCGCTTGGGGCAGACCTCGGCCTTTGGCGCGTTTCTGGACCCGGTAGCCGACAAGCTCATTGTGGCCGCCGCGCTGATCCTGCTGGTAGAGCTGGGCCGTCTGGAAGGCTGGATGGCCATGATCATCATCGGCCGCGAAATCGCCATTTCGGCACTGCGCGAGTGGATGGCCGAGATGGGGCGCCGCGGCAGTGTGGCGGTGGCGTATATCGGCAAGCTGAAAACCGCCGCCCAGATGGTGGCGATTTTGCTGCTGCTGTACGCAGGCCCGCTGGTGCCGGGGCTGAGCACCATGTTGGCAGGAAAATTATTCATGATTGTCGCTGTCATATTGACTTTGTGGTCAATGGTTTATTACCTGCAGATGGCAGCGCGGGAATTCTCAGGCAAAAAAATTGATGTTTGAGTGTTGACACCCCCGAAAAGATCATTATAATTCGCCTTCTCTTAACGACGCAGCGACGGAAACGACGCAGCGGTCATTAAGAAAAACCAAGTTTTACGCGGGAATAGCTCAGTTGGTAGAGCGCAACCTTGCCAAGGTTGAGGTCGCGAGTTCGAGCCTCGTTTCCCGCTCCATAAAACTTAAGCAGCACCATGCGACGCGGGAATAGCTCAGTTGGTAGAGCGCAACCTTGCCAAGGTTGA
>JAIXTB010000039.1 GCA_027484385.1 Neisseriaceae bacterium
CAAAAGCTCGACGATGCACGCGAGCAGCAAACGCGGGAGGTAGATCGCAGCCTGCAGCGCTTTCTGATGGAAAAACAAGCCTGGCTGCAGCAGCGCAAACAGCTGAAATCCTATGAAGTACTACAAGAGCGGGAAAAGGCCCGCCTGGCGCTGCGCCAGCGCCGGCAAGAGCAAAAGGCGCTGGACGAGTTTGCCGCACGGCCCAAGCCCGAATAGCGGCATATCCCAAGCCGGCAAGCGTTCTACTGACCGCATTTCTATTGGCATGTTTCCTGCTTTAACCGCCTCATTCCGTACATGGGGTGCCGGCCATGAGCTTCTCCTTGAAACCTGTATCACACAGTGCCACTGCGGCCGTTGCCAGCCAGAGCGCAGCCATGCCTGCTGCGGCTGCGGCTGCGACTGCGGGCGATGGTTTGTTTGCCAGCCTGTTTGCCGGCCAGCTTGGCGAGGGGGGGCAAGGCCAGCAGGCCGACCTGACCAGCTTGCTCGGTTTACCGGCAGCCAAGCCTGCCGTGCTGCTGCCAGAGGCCGCGGCGACATCTGCGCAGCAACCGTTGGCCGCACAGCCTGCTGCCAGCGATGCGGCCATGATGATGCAGATGTCCGGTTTGCTGCAGCCGCCTGCAGCACTGCCCCCGTCCGTACAAGAAAAGCAGGCCCTGCCAGCCCTGGGGGATAGCGCACAGCAGCAACAGCAAGATCAACACGGCCAGCCAGACCCGGCATTGCTCGCCGCCCAGGCTGGCATGGCGGCATTACCAATCGCGGCACAGCAAGCCGCGCCCGCTAACCCCGCGGTAAACCAGCCCACCCCAGCGGCTGCCGTGGCGCAGCAGGCCGCACCCGGTGTATTGCCGTTGGCCGGCCCCACCCAGCCGCCCTCAGATGCGGTAGTCACGAGGCGTGAAGCGGGTGGCGTGCTAGCTGCTGCAGCGTCGGATGTGAGCAAGCTGCTGGCAGACAAGAGCAGTGCGGCCAGTGTGTTGCCGCCAGCGCAAACTGTGGCCGCGCTGCCCCAGCAAACTGGCCAGCAAAGCGGCTTTACCGCGCGTGATGAGGCCCCGATGCAGGTAGTGACCACGTTGGCACAGGGCAAGGCCGATATTCTGCCCGCGGACGTACGCCTGATGTTCCGCAAGGAAATGCATCAGGCCGGGCTAGCAGAGCAGGCAGCGTCTGCGGCGAATGAGGCGGCAGACAAGGTGGCCGGTCAGCGGCAAATCTTGCCGCCCGCGTTGACAACGGCTGCACCAGCCGCCGCAGCAGCACAAGAATGGCGGATTGACCCGCCAATGGCACGCACGGCGGAATGGCAGTCGGCTTTTGGCGAAAAAGTGGGCAGCATGGTGGCGTTGAAGCTGGATAGTGCTTCTATCCGGGTGTCGCCGGAAAACCTGGGCCCGCTGGATATCTCGATTCGTTTTGATAGCCAGGATCAGGCCGCTATTTCGGTGGTGACGGCCAACCCGGAGGCCAAGGCCATTGTGGAAAGCAGCCTGCCGCAGCTGGCGCGCATGCTGGAGAACAGCGGTATTCAGCTGGGTCATACCCAGGTATCTACCCAGCATCAGCAGCAAGCACAGCAGCAGGCGCAAGAACAAGCGCAGCAACAGGCCGGCAGGCAAGGGCGACAGCCTGGCCACGCAGCAGGCCAGGATGCCGAGCTGGTGGAGCCAGAGCTGGCACTGTCTGCGGTATCCACACGCCAAAACGGCCTGAGTATTCACGCCTGATGCTTTAATCTGTGGAAACGCTGTTCAATTGGCCTGGAAATGGAGAAAATACGCTTTAACAATTTCCTCATGACGAGTTAAACCCAAATGGCTGAAAAAGAGAAAAAAGAAGACCCGAAAGCAGCAGCTGCAGGGGCGCCGGCACCGGCCGGTGGCAATAAAAAGCTGATGATTATCGTGATTGTTCTTTTGGTTCTGGTCTTGGCTGCCGTTGGCGGTTTGGGTGCCTACCTGTTCCTGGGCCAGAAACACGCAGCCGAGGCGGCTGCCGGTGGTGCACACGGTGCGGCTGCCGCAGAGCACGAAGAAGCGCCGAAGAAGAAAGAGAAAAAAGAAGGCCCGCCGATTTTCGAGAAAGTAGAACCCTTCGTGGTGAACTTGTCCGGCGGCCCTACCGCCCCGATGCTGCAGCTTGAAATGCAGGCAGAGCTGGTGGATGAAGGTGCTAAAACCAACTTCAAAGCCTACATGCCCAAGATCCGCAGCGCCGTGATCTTGCTGCTGTCTTCCAAAACCGAAGAAGACGTTGCCTCGGCGGAAGGCAAGGTGAAGCTACGCGCCCAGATCAAGCGCATCATGAATGAATCCATGGACGCTGCCGAAGAAGAACCGGTAGACAGTGTCCTGTTCACTTCCTTCATCATCCAGCAGCAGTAATCCCGTATGGCTGATGAAATCCTGTCCCAGGAAGAGGTCGACGCGCTATTACGTGGCGTCACCGGGGAAGAGGACGACGAAAGTGGTGGCGCGGACAGTGGTGCGGTACGGTCGTACGATATCGGCCGGCAAGAGCGCATTGTCCGTGGCCGCATGCCGACGCTCGAGATTATCAACGAGCGTTTTGCGCGTAACCTGCGTATCGGTTTTTTCAACTTTATCCGCCGCAATGCCGAGATATCGGTGGGGCCGGTGCGGGTACAGAAATACAGCGAATTCATCCGCAACCTGGTCGTACCCACCAACCTGAACCTGGTACATATCAAGCCGCTACGCGGTACCGGCTTGCTGATTTTCGACCCGGACCTAGTGTTTCTGGTGGTGGATAACCTGTTTGGTAGCGATGGCCGCTTCCACGTGCGGGTAGAGGGGCGTGACTTCACCCCTACCGAGCAGCGCATCATCCAGAAAATGCTGGAAGTGGTGTTTACCGAGTACCAGAAAGCCTGGGAGCCGGTGTACCCCATCGAGTTTTCCTACCTGCGTTCCGAGATGAACACCCAGTTTGCCAACATTGCCACCCCTACCGAGGTGGTGGTGGCGGTGACTTTCCATATCGAGCTGGGTGCCGGCGGCGGCGATTTTCACGTTTGCCTGCCATACTCGATGGTGGAGCCACTGCGCGACATCCTGGCCAGTACCATGCAGGCCGACCGTACCGAGGTGGATAACCGCTGGGTCAACCTGATGCAACGCCAGGTGCAGGCGGCCGAGGTGGAGCTGGTGGCCACGCTGGCTACCGCCAAGATCAGCCTGGGCCAGATCCTGAACCTGAAAGAGGGCGATGTGGTCATGGTGGACATACCGGAAAAAATCGTCGCAGATGTATCGGGCATCCCCGTGCTGGAGTGTAGCTATGGCACGGTGACCGGTAACTACGCACTGAAAGTAGATGCAATTCTGGCCGGCGCGCACGACCTGGCCGACCTGCCCAATGGAGAGAACGAAGATGGCTGATGAGCAAGCCTTTGACCCGGATTCTGTTGCGGGTGCGGTAGACGATAGTAGCGATGCAGGCGTGATGGACGACTGGGCGGCCGCCATGGCCGAGCAGGAGGTGGCCGAAAGTGCCGCTGCGGCCGAGGTCAAGACCGCCAGCTCGCTGTTCCAGGACTTCTCCGGTACCAGCAGTGCGCAATCGGTGCCGCAAAACCTGGACATGATTCTGGATATCCCGGTGCAGCTCACGGTCGAGCTGGGCCGTACCAAGATCGCTATCCGCAACCTGCTGCAGCTGGCACAGGGTTCGGTAGTAGAGCTCGATGGCCTGGCCGGCGAGCCCATGGACGTGCTGGTAAACGGCTGCCTGATTGCCCAGGGCGAGGTGGTGGTGGTGAACGACCGCTTCGGTATCCGCCTGACCGATATCATTACCCCTGCCGAACGTATCCGCCGCCTGCAAAAATGAAACTGAACTATACGCTATGCGTTCTGCTAGCCAGCCCGGCCTGGGCGGCCCCTCCGGTAGAGGGGCCTTCGCCTTTCTGGAGCATGGTGCAGATGGTGTTTGGCCTGCTGCTGGTACTGGGGCTGATTTTTGCCGCGGCCTGGCTGTTTCGCCGCTTTACCATGGGTAGCATGCTGGGTCGATTCCAGCCCGCCCGTGTTGTCAGCGGCGTGATGGTGGGCCCGCACGAGCGCGTGGTGATTGTCGAGCTGGGGGGGGAGTGGCTAGTGCTGGGGGTCA
>JAIXTB010000083.1 GCA_027484385.1 Neisseriaceae bacterium
CAGCAGGCTGGAGCCGGCTTCAAAGCCCTTGCACGCCCACAGGATGGGCGCATCCACTTTCAGGCGGGCCAGCTCTTTCAGGCTGGGGCGCAAGCCGGCTATCGGCGTGACCACCAGTACCAGCTCTACCCCCATCACCGCTTCGGACAAATCGGCAGACAGGTGCAGGTTATCCGGGAAGGGGCATTCGGGCAGGTAGCGGCGATTGAGGCGGTTGGCCTGCATGTCTATCATTTGCGCCGCATCGCGCCCCCACAGGGTGACATGATGCTGACGGCTGAATGCCAGTGCCAGCGCTGTACCCCAGGCACCGGCACCAAGAACGGTAATCTTCATCACGGCTTTCTTACAGGCCCCACAGGCCGCTAATACGGGCGTAACCCACACTGCCGTCACGGTGCTTGACCTTGACCCAGCTGCTTTGCGGTGCTTCCTGCATATCCAGCACCAGGTCTTTTTCGGCCCAGAACAGCAGCTTGGCACTGTCTTGTGCGCTATCGCGTACCGCCAGTTTGTCGCTGGTCACCAGCAGCGTACGACGCGTAGACAGGGCGGCAGACGGTATCCACGCGATGCCGCCGGTAGCGTCACGCACGCGCGACCAGTCTTTCTGCGCGGCCAGCACTTCTACCGGGTAGTAGCGGCTCACCACAAACAGCTTTTGTGCCGACAGGGTGGGCGCGTCGTACAGGGCCACACCGGTTTCTTTGACCGAGCGGAATTCCAGTGCAAAAGCCGTACCGGCCAGCGAGGCCAGTACGGCAGCAGCAACAATAAGGTGTCGCTTCATGAGGTTCAGGCGTTACCGGCTTCGGCCTGCTCTGCACGTTGCTGCATGTACAGGGCTTCGAAGTTGATCGGGGTCAGCAGTACTGGCGGGAAACCAGCGCGGCCAACCAGGTTGGACACGGTTTCGCGGGCGTACGGGAACAGGATATTCGGGCAAGCCACGCCCAGGATCGGGTCGATGTCTTCTGCGGGTACGTTGCGGATCTGGAAGATACCTGCCTGGCTGACTTCGCACAGGAACATGGTTTTATCGCCCAGCTTGGCGGTCACGGTGATGGTCAGCGACGATTCGAAGAAGCCGTCTTCCAGCTGCTGTGCGCCATTGGCCAGCTGCATGTCGATTTCTGGTTGTTCCTGCTCCAGAAAGATGGCGGGGGCGTTAGGGATTTCCAGCGACAGGTCTTTTACGTAGATTTTTTCGATGGAGAAAACCGGTTGCAGCTCTTGTTGTTCGCTCATTTTTTACGTCTCTATGGCACCAGGCAGGTGCGGGGTTGGAATCAGCTGTCATCATCGCATGAATAGATGACAGCGACGAGATACAGATCAATCTGCCAGCAGTACGTCCAGCTTGCCGGCACCATTCAGTGCCACCAGGTCGTCGCAGCCACCCACATGGGTATCGCCAACGAAGATTTGCGGCACAGTGCGGCGACCGGTGATGCTCATCATTTTTTCACGCTCGGCCGGGTCCAGGTCGATGCGGATTTCCTTGATATCGCTCACGCCCTTGCTGGCCAGCAGCTGCTTGGCACGAATGCAGTAGGGGCACACTGCGGTGGTATACATGGTAACGGGTTTCATGGCGGTATCCGGTAAGGTTTGGGTCGATTATAAGCGTGTGCCGTGGCGGTGTGCTACCGCTCACGGTGCCAGTAGCAAGCTGGCCTGGTAACGGCGAATCACGTCGCCCACTGCGGCATCCAGTGCCGGGGTCAGCTCGCTGGCGCGTGGCGAATTCACCACGGCCACAATCACCAGACGCTGGCCGGTGGGGGCCTGCCAGTAGCCGGCCAGGGCGCGGGTATCGTCCAGCGTGCCGGTTTTCATGCGCAAGCTGCCAGCAAAGCTGCCCAGGCGCTTGCGCAGGGTGCCGTCTTCGCCCGCCAGCGGCAAGGTAGCGGCCAGCTCGGGGCCGTAGGGCCCGCGCGCAGCGTCGCGTAGCACCTCGCCCAGCAAGCGCGCGCTGATACGCTCGCGCCGCGACAAGCCAGCGCCGTTTTCCAGCACCAGTGTATCTGCGGCCAACCCTTTGCTTTGCAAGAGGCTGCGCACCTGGGCGATGGCATCGTCCAGCGTGTTGCCGCTTTGTGGCTGTTGCACGCCCAAGGCCAGCAACACGCTGCGCGCCATGGTGTTATTGCTGTATTTGTTAACGTCGGCCAGCACATCGGTCAGCGGGTCGGACTCCTGCTGCAACAAGGTGCGCGCCCCCGCCGGTGCCGCGGCGACGCCCACGGCTGACGGCCCCTCCCCGCCCAGCCCGCGCCACAGCGCGCGAAAGCTCTGGCTGGCAAAGCTGTTGATATCCAGCACGTTGACGTAGTTGGCCGCACCATCGCAGCCCTGCGGCAGCTTGCCGCTAACACGGATGGTGCGCTCTTCTACCGTCACCTTCACGTGCTGGCGCACGTCACCGCAGCCCGCGGCACTGCTGGCCTGCAGCTGGTTATCCAGCGCAAATTGCGGCAGCGGCGGGTCTAGCTGCACAGCAGGTTTGCCGCCATCAAAGCCATAGCGCAGCCAGGCCACTTTCAGGTTAAGCAAATGGGTATCCGGCGGCACGGTAAACACCCGGTCGGCGTCGCCGGCAAAGCCGTCGGCACTGCCGATATCGCTATAGGCGCGTTTATCCAGCAGCAGGCGGCCTTCTATGCGCTGCACACCGCGCAGGCGCAGCTGACGCAGCATTTCGGCCAGCCGCGGGCTATCCAGGCGCGGGTCGCCGCGGCCAACCCAGTACAGATCGCCGCGCAGCACGCCGTTTTCCAGCGGGGCATCGCTCTTGAACTCGGTTTTCCAGCGGTAGTTTGGCCCCAGGCGGTTTAGCGCGGCCCAGCTGGTAAGCAGCTTCATGGTTGAGGCCGGGTTGACCGGCGTATCGGCACGCCAGGCATCAAATACGCTGTCGTTTTCTACCGGTGCCGCCCAGATGGCCACTTCATTGGCGCGAAAGCCAGCTGGCACGGCGGCCTGGGCGCTGGCTGCGCAGAGCAATAACAGGGTCAGTGTGCGTTTCACTTAGAGCTCCAGTGGGTCGACATCCAGCGACCAGCGTAGCTGGCGCGATGCCTTGCGGGCCAGGGCCTCGATGGTGGGCAGGGCTGCCCGTAACCAGCCATGCAAGGCAGCACGGGCGGTGGATTCCAGTGTGAGCTGGGCGCGCTCGCGCCCGGCCAAGCGTGCCATCAGTGCCGGGGCAGGGCCAAATACGCTGATACCGTCCGGCGGCGTACCCAGCTGCAGCAGTACCGCCTGCAAAAACTGCTCGGCGTCAGCGTACAAGGGGGCATCTGCGCGCAGCAGTATCTGGTAGGCCGCAGGCGGGAAGCCGGCCTCGCGCCGCTCGGCCAGCTGGCTGGCGGCAAAACCGTCAAAATCGTGTTGCTGTAGCGCCAGGTAGAGCGGGTGGTCTGGCCACTGGGTCTGAATCACCACGTGGCCAGGCACGCCGGCACGGCCGGCGCGGCCGGCAACTTGCATCAGCTGCGCAAACAGGCGCTCGCTGGCGCGGAAGTCCGCCGAGTACAAACCGCCGTCGCTGCCGAGCACCACTACCAACGATAGCGCGCCGAAATCGTGCCCCTTGGCCAGCATCTGCGTACCCACCAGGATATCCACCTGGCCACTGTGTACGCGCTGGTAAATGCTGTCCCACGCCGCCTTGGTGCTGGTGCTGTCGCGGTCGATGCGCAAGATGCGCGCCTCCGGTAACAAGCGCTGCAGCGCCGCTTCCAACCTTTGCGTGCCCTCGCCCAGCGGTTTGATATCCGGGTTGCCACAATCCGGGCACTGCAGCGGGATGCGCTGCTGCGCGCCGCAGTGGTGGCAGCGCAGCTGACGGGCAGTCAG
>JAIXTB010000282.1 GCA_027484385.1 Neisseriaceae bacterium
AAGCAGGCAAAGCTTCGCCATTTTCTTGTCGTATCACAAGCTGGATTTCATCGGAAGCATCTGGGTCAGTAAATAAATTGGCAGGAAGAACCATATCAAAGTCTTGGTCCTCCACTACGGTCACGTTATCCAGCGTACTATTCGCAACCGGGGCACGGTTCATTTGCTTGCTTAGCGATGAGACGGTCCCGTCATCAAATGCGAGCGACAAAATAACCGGATTGCCTTTTACTGCATGGTAGTTGTCTATTCTTACAGCATCACTCTCGCTGTAGTGAACCACTAGCGTGGTACCATCCCATACGTATCGAATGTCCTCTTGGCGAATGCCAGCACCAAAACGGATAAAGTTGAAATCGGATTCGCCACTATCGATGATAGTGTCTATGCCATCACCCTTCTGGAATAGATAGCTATCATCACCAGCCTCGCCATGCAGTACATCATTACCCTGTTCACCGTAGAGCTTGTCGCTGCCGGCACCAGCATGAAGTACGTCATCTCCGACGCCACCATGCAACCTGTCAACCAGGTTTGTGCCGTGCAACTCATTCGGCTGGTCATCGCCACCCACGAGAAAACCTGCTGACACCAAGCCGGCATAATCCCAAAGCGAACCATCCGCCAGTTCAAAGTACTCGATAGCATGCCCGCCGCCCAGCACATTGTCGGGATTGAAGCCTGTCAAATGCAGCACGTCACCTGGGCCACCATACGCGATAAGCAGCAAGTGCCCGCCCTTTCCGTCAGACTCAAAGCGCAAATCAGTCTGCAACTTCTCAAACTCGATGCCGGGGCCAAAGCGCAGCAAATTTTCGGCATTCGGTGCCACCCTATCATCAATAAAGACGGCGCCATCACCGATGTTGACTTGATAAACATTCTGGGCGTGATCGCCGTACCTCACCCCACGCGCCATCAGCTCTTCAAACGGCAAGCTAACGCCTTGCCACGAAATACTTACTTCGGAAACTGGCGCTTGCATGCCTTCTGCCCTAGGGTCAAACCCTGCAAAACGGACAGCGTCCCCCTCTGCGGTGTAGCGCAGTAGCAAATCGCGGCCATCAAACGCCAAATGAAGATCCTCGGCACGGATATCTCCGGACAGCTCGATACGGTTAAGATCCTGCTCACGCCATATCTCGGCAATCAGCGTCTCGGCAGGGCGGCTACCTGGCATCTTATAAACACGATAGATATCAGAACCGGCACCACCTGCCAGAATGTCAGCGCCACCATTACCGTTTAACCAATCGTTGCCATCACCACCAACCAGCGTATCGGCAAAAGCCGTGCCATAAAGCGAGTCATCGTCCCCACTGCCAAACTCGCTCTTGCCTGTAGGCTCAATGAATTCAGCGACAAGCTCAGTACCATCAGCAAAACGGATAATGTCAACCGACCGCGTTTGCGTAGCCCGATTCGGCTCGTACCCACGCAAAATCACCCTATCGCCGGGCTGGTGGGCAAACTCGATGAGCAAGTCACCGTTCAGTTCCGAATAGCGCAGGTCCTGGGGCCGAACGCCTGGGCCAAACGTAAGTATATTGGGTACATCATCGACCAGCACACCGCCGTAGCCGCCGCCTAAAGCGCTAGCAAAACCGCTTTCATCACTGCCTCTAGCGGCCACAGGCAGCGGCAGCGGCCCCAAGTTAACTAGATGGTGCGCATCATCAATAATCACCTCTCCGTGGCCAACCTGGTATTGATAGGTATCCCCACCCCACTCACCAAACAGTTGGTCGTAACCTGCGCCACCCGAAAGTTGGTCGCTACCCTTACCGCCAAAAATCACATCATCGCCAGCATTACCATCAAGTAGATCATTACCATCACCACCATGAAGGCGGTCGTTGCCATCGCCACCATGCAGCGTGTCATCACCGGCAAGGCCCAGCACCATATCGTTACCCGCACCGGCGTCCAACCCATCGGCATTAGGTGTCCCATAGAGCACATCATCGCCAGGACTTGGGCTATTGCTCGCAAGGTGTGCCTCAGCGAACAAATCACCACTTTGCGCATAGGCGATAGCTTCCAGACCACCAGCAGGGGTGACGTTAGCAGTCAGTTCGTAACGGACACCATCAAACACAACTGGGCTGGTCGTTGTGGCCGATTGCAATGCAGAAGCATTGGCCTGCAACCATGCAGTAAGGTCAAACACACGCACTTTACCGGTGGCATCAATAAACTGTATGCGCTCCAGATCGCCGCTCAGACTATCCTGACCAGTGCTAGCCAGTGTAATGCTGCCGCCCGCCCCACCATCTACCTGCAGCAAGACCCGGCTTCGGCTATCCAGCACAGCGGATAGCATGCTAGGCGTAATAGAAACTCCGAAAGACAAGGTGTCATTACCATCGGCAGTACTTAGCGTATCGTCGCCATCTCCGTAGTTGAACACGATGACATCGTCGCCACTGCCCGCGTTGAAAGTATCGTTGCCAGCTTCGCCAGCCAGCAAGTCATCCCCGGCACCAGTATCCAAGTTATCGTTGCCCAAGCCTGCCGACACCCTGTCGTTACCTGCAGCAAGACGAACACTGTCATCGTTGGCGCGTGCTTGCACAGTAATCGCTTCGCC
The DNA here is from genome assembly GCA_027484385.1 of Neisseriaceae bacterium. Lineage (GTDB taxonomy): Bacteria > Pseudomonadota > Gammaproteobacteria > Burkholderiales > Chromobacteriaceae > Vogesella. Next base: position 2,591 of record JAIXTB010000282.1, read on the forward strand.
GCTGTAGTCGTAGATGTGATCATCAGCCTGACTGCCCACTATGGTGCCGGCATTACCCGGATTGCGCGATACTAGGCCGTACCTGCCTCCATCCGCTCGGGCAATCACATCGGCCAGCGACCAAAGGGTGCCATCGGCAAACTGGAAATGCTGAATGGCTGCACGCCCCAAGTCGCCGCCACTTTGCGCTTTGACAAGTACAGCATCATTACCACCCAGGCCGATAACCAGTTGGTAGCCACCCACATTACCGTCTTGCCCATCCCAGCTACCCTCGCCCAATTGCACCGAGATATCTTGCGGGCGAATACCTGCAGCAAACACCACGGTATCGTTGGCCACATCCAGGCCTTCTACTAACACTTGGTCCAAGCCCATGCCAGCCGCTAGTAGATAACGGTTATTGCCTTGCCCCCCATAAAGTTGGTCACGGTCCGCTCCACCATCGAGGATGTCATCACCAATGTCGCCTGAGAGATAGTCCATACCCTGGCCACCAGTAAGCAAATCGTTTCCATTACCACCATAAAGCAGATCGCTATCTACGCCGCCCCCCAAAGTATCATCACCGCCCTCGCCGAAAAGAGAGTCTCTCCCGCGACCGCCAGTAAGCACGTCATTGCCATCGCTACCATAGATTTTGCTATCTTTCTCACTGCCCACCAATACATCATCACCCGGGGAGCCAAACAGTATTTCTGTACCTTCGCTCACATTCAGTTTGGCTATCACATCATTGGCATCTAGCCGAGCACCGTTATCAAAGTCGAAATCATTAATGCGCTGCCAATTATCCAGCCAGTCTTTTAGGCGGATTGAATCCCCAGATGCGGTAAGCGTTGCTATCAGATCTTTGCCATCCAAGGCAAAGCCCACATCGTTCTGCTCGATACCAGGCTTGAACAACACGCTGCCATAGCTACTTGCCATGACATCCTGACCATCACCAATACCAAAGCGATAGGTATCATGGCCCCCCAGATTTTGAAATGCATCATTACCGGCACCACCATCCAGCATATCGTCTTGATAGCCACCGACAATCGCGTCCTCCCCGCTGCTGGCTAGCAGTGCTTTTGAGGCAAGTACTTCACGATTCCAAACCGTGCCATCGGCAAACTGCAGTTGCTCGATGCCTGATGTCGTAGGCCAATAACTGGTCTGGCCACGTACCGTGATACGGCTGCCATCAGACAAAGTCACCGCCATATCACCCTGCGGGGTCCATCGAACCGTTACATCGGCAGGTGTAATGCCAGCAGCCAGCACCACACTGTCCACCCCAAAAAAATCACCGTCATCGACAACATCCCGGCCATCCCCAAGCCCGAAGAGATAGGTATCGGAGCCATGCCCACCGTTCAGGACATCATCGCCAGCACCACCAATAAGTGTGTCATCGCCACCAGAACCATTCAGGACATCATTGCCATCACTACCATCGAGTCTGTCATCACCGGACAAACCATAAAGCTTGTCATTACCGGCCCCGCCGAAAATCAGGTCGTTACGATCATCAAAGCCATGCAACTCATCATCGCTTTCAATACCCACCAAACTAAGGGCTTTGATCATGTCTGCATCCCACAGCGTGCCATCGTCAAACGCGATTTCTTCCACGGCGTAGCGATTACTTTGGTCAAAATGATTTTTGACCGTGAGCGTTTCGCCGCTATCACGTAGAGTAAGCCTCAAGTCATCGCTGACCTGCCAGCCACTCTCTGTGCGCACGCGCTCCAGCTTCACATTATCGGGATGTATGCCAGCTTTGAACTCTATACGGTCGGTTTCATCGAAGCGCCATGAGCTTTCCACGATGGTATCTTGCCCATCCCCCCGGCCAAAACGGTAAGTGTCCGACCCATCTTCACCGCGCAACTGGTCGTTACCGGCGCCGCCATCCAGAACATCATTCCCCACACCGCCATACAGCCTGTCTTCACCACCGCGCCCAAATAGTCGGTCATTACCACCCTCACCAAAGAGCACATCGTTAAACTCGGTCCCGCGCAACATATCATCGCTTGCTGTTGGGCCGTTTGCTGCCACCCAGCCATTCAGCGCCGCACCGACGGTTTTGACTACATCATCGCCCAAGGGCAATAGCTGCGATTTGAAGCCTTCAATATCCAGCTTGTTCAACAAGCCCATACCCTTGACAGCGTAAAGGAAATCGCCCAGCGCCAGCAGCCCCGCCTGGCGGTTGCTGGCAATCTGGGTTGCCAACTGCTGCGCTACGGCGGTGAGGTCCCCGACTGAAGTGGCTGTTTCCTCGTTCCATCGGTAGGCAATACTCTGGAAAAGCGGTTTCTGCGCGCTTTGCGATAGCAGCTGGCCATGCACCAGCGCCTTCAGATCGTCCCAGGCAGACAGCAACACCGGCGCCGCCCGCCCATGCGGGTTAGGATCTCGCGTGCCCCAGCACCACACGCCCACCCACTCCTCGCCCATAAATTCTTCCAGGGCTTCCAGTTTGCGAGCATCGCCGATCACATTGCCATAAATCTGGGTTGCCGCTCGACTAGTGGGGTCTACATCCTGCACGCCGGTCCAGCGGTAGAGCAGGTGAGTGACAAGGGCATCCCTCTCCTCTGGTTTGCTAGCCTGGGTAAACGCCACTACCAGAGCTTTCAGCTCGCCGGAGGCATCCATGGCCATGACCTGATGCAGGTCACGCACCTTGCCATACCCTTTCACATCCGGCAGTTGGGCAATGTCATCCGGCACCGCTACCCAGTCTATAGGCAGGCTGTTCAACGTATCGGTCTTGAACCAGACATCGGTAGCAAGGCGCTGCTGGCCATCGCTAGTGGTATAGCTACCCAGCTGCCGGTGTTCGTTGCCGGCGATATCCACCCGCGTACCATTGGCGTACGCCACGGCAATGGACTGAACCCCAGCCTGCTGCAAGCTGCGCAGCTCACCTTCGTCATTACGGCCATTGCTGTCAGCGTCCACCCACACCTGCAAGCGGGAAAACAGGGGGTCGCTAGCGTCGACCACTCCGTCTGCATTGGCATCCAGCGTTTTTAGCGCCTCAAAACCGTTGGCCGCACGCAGACCATTGGGTAACAAGGTTTCAGAACCAAACAGTTCGCGGCCAGAATCAATCTGGCCATTGGCATTGGCATCCCATACCAGCAAGCCATCGCCCGGTGCCACCCAGCCGGTGCGCTCTGCAAAACCGTCCGCGGCGTGGTCGAAATACACGCCTTCCTCTTGCCCCACGGTACCCACCACACCATTACCATCCAGATCCAGAATGATGGGTGATGGAATTTCCTCCGCACACTTTGTTTTTTTACGGATATAGCCAATAGGGGTATCCGGGTCAGTAACCAGTTGGATGCCCAAGTCACCGTTACGGAAGCTCTTGATGACCAGACCATCCACCATCAGCGTGGAACCTACCAGCCGGTAAGTTTCCCCCTTGGCACCACGATAGACATCTTCCGGGTCGAAGCACTTACGTGAGCCACCTGTCAGCAAACGGCCATCCAGGTTTACCGCCCCACGGCCATCGCCATCGGTAATGGTGTCTTTGGCATCAGCGATGTAGGTATCAAAGCCCCTACCCCCCAGTAGCTGGTCGGCGTCAGCACCGCCATCCAGCGTATCGTCGCCGTCACCGCCAGACAGCTTGTCATTGCCCGAACCACCAAACAGTTGGTCTGCGTTAGCACCACCGTCCAATACATCAGCGCCACCATCACCTAACAAGATGTCTACGCCAGCGCCGCCAGACAGTTTGTCAACACCTTCACCGCCGATTAATGTGTCATTATTAGCACCGCCAAACAGCTCGTCGGCATCAGCACCACCATCTAGAATATCGTTACCACTACCGCCATACAGCTTATCTTCGCCAGCCCCACCATACAAATTATCTGCGTCTGCATCTCCATTCAGTGTATCGCCACCTTCCTCGCCATAAAGGTTGTCATTGCCTGAACCACCCCATAGCTGGTCATTATGGTTACCACCGAACAACGTGTCTTGATCAGCACCGCCATAAATTTTATCCTCCCCTCCTTTGCCAGATAGCGTATCATCTCCATCGCCGCCATCCAGATAGTCATTCTCTTCACCTGCAAGCAGGTTATCATCCCCATCTCCACCATATAATTCATTACGGCCAAAATTTGCTACTATATTATCCTCACCACCTTCCCCGTAAATTTTTGCACCGCCATAACCACCGACAATTACATTATCAAGGGTGTTACCATACCCAACCAGCTTGGCATATCCAGCAAGCGTCAAATTTTCAACATTATCAGAAAGACGATAATCCGAAGTGGAAATGACAAGATCTATCCCCTCACCAGCCTTCTCGATAATTTTGTCACTTTCATTATCCACAAGATAGCGGTCGGCCCCTTTTCCGCCAGCCATGATATCTGCACCATCACCACCATCCAGCGTATCGTCCCCACCATCAAAATCGGCAAGGTAATTATCCCCACTGGTTCCAGTCAAGACATGATCAACATTGGAATCCACCGAAAATTCCATACCAGCCGCTAGCAAAACTTTATCTGAAGGGAACGATATCCTATCCAAATCCAACAGCCATGCATTCAATCGAACAAATTCTCGTACCGAAATACCAGTTTTCTTCGCCAAAGCCCACGCGGTTTCCCCCGCAGCAACACGATGGCGCCCTGCCTCACCCAAGTCAACGTACTCGCCAGCAAGTAGCTTTATTGATGACAAAACAAATGACCTGGCATCAAGGTTTGCAATGTTATTCTTCAAGACCGTGCTGTTAATATTAGCCGTTTTGATTTGCAATGCCGAACCATTGGCAACCAAAGTCTCCACGCCATTCTGCACCAAAACATGCTTGATAAAAGCAGACTCGGTATCGTCACTTTTGCTCTGATACTCTGCTTGTGGCTGCACACCTTTAAACTGTACATACTCACCTGTTTCGGAAATCACCACCACCCGCTCTACACCACGGTAGTAGTCCACACGGGAAATCTGCGCCACCGGCACCACATCTATAGTAAAGTTATCGATTTCACCGCGGTACCACTGCGCAAAAATTCTTGAAATGCTGATGCCCTTCATCATTTCGCCATAGGCATAAGAAGCACCAAATGCTGCAAACCCAGCAACGGCCCCTAGAGCAAGAGCAGGAAGCATGACAGGTGCAGCAATGCCAAACGAACTTGCTACTAAAACACCAAAACCAGCCACATATGGTGCCGTCGCTGCAGTCACTGCCCCCGCGGCAATATTTGTGGCAACAAACTTTAGCACCTCATCAAAACCATCTTCCGTGCTTTTATTAAAAGCAAGACCAATACCGGCAATATCGAAAACTGTACCAAACACCTTAAACGTACCCAGCGCCTTTAATTTGACAATATCCAAACTAAAAGCTTTCAACTCATCCGCAACACGCCTTATCGCAGCATCTTGCGTATATTTATTCAGATCAAACTGCCCTTCTTTGGTGATATCTTCCGCCAACGAGGAAAGCGTCTTCTCCTGTGTTTTCAAAAAAACACTCATGCTTTGCGAGAAAGTATCCCATGCATCCTGCGATGCCTTATCGGCAGACTCGTAACTTACACCCATTACTGTACTCATAACTCACTCCAATCGCCAGAGATCTCTTTAGGTTCAAAGACAAGATGAAAAATAACATACAGCAAAGTCTGCAAAAAACCCATAAAAACAGGAAACACAATGTAAAACCGTATCAATGAATAACTCCCTCCAGCTGCCATTCTTGCACCGGCATCCGCACACCTGGCACCACAACCAGAGAAATCCCAATTTATCGGGCCAAACCCAACCACAAAGACACCGAGAAAAAACAAAAAAATAGCCACAAGGAGGTCTTTACTTGTTACCTCTTTAACATCTCGCAGCCGCTTACCTCCACACGACCGCCTCCACGAATAAATACCAATAAGAAATGGCGTAGAAAACAAGAAAAAATACAAAAAAACCGCATACATCAATTTTGCTTTTTGAGAAAAATCAGCATACTCCGTATTAATCAGGGTAGAAAATACTAAATCAGGCTTATCAAATACAGGCGCCAGCAGACGCCAAGCGCTATCAGCAAAATGATACAGCCATGCTTTAGAATCCACCTGCCACCACACAATGTTCACAATAATTATTGTCAAGTAATACCATGGCAAACCACCAAAAAAGAACATCTTTGTAAAAAAATTTGCCAGCTTGCTTTCATTAAGCCGCCAAAATGGAATACCATCCACCGCCTTGAATATAACAAAGCAGTATACTGGGTATAAAATCCAAAACTGCCAAAGCGCCAACTGCAGCGCGGCAGATGCCACCATCAAACAGCTCACCAGCAATGACAGGGCAACATACATAACAACTCTCCGCAGCAAGATGAAAACCTCTATCAAAATTAAATACCATCATCAGCATATGCGGCCATTAATTGCACCAAACCCTGGATAATGACAATATTTACCACCTACTCACTCAAGAGTCATTCAGCACAATACATTTCCACACTCATCCAAATCAAACCTGTCTTCTTTGGTGACATCTTCCGCCAACGAGGAAATTGTCTTCTCCTGTGTTTTCAAAAAAACACTCATGCTTTGCGAGAAAGCATCCCATGCATCCTGCGATGCCTTATCGGCAGACTCGTAACTTACACACATTACTGTGCTCATAACTCACTCCAATCGCCAGAGATCTCTTTAGGTTCAAAGACAAGATGAAAAATAACATATAAGCAAGTCAACAAAAAACCCATCATCCCAGGAAACAGGGTATAAAATCTAGCCAGCGAATAATTCCCTCTCGCGGCCATTCTTGCTCCAGCATCCGCACACTTGGCACCGCAGCCAGAGAAATCCCAATTTATCGGACCAAGACTAACCACAAAGGCAAACAAGGAAAATATAAAAAAAATACCAAATATATTTTTGCACGTCCCCTCAATAATATCTCTCAACCTCCCCCCCACATGACCGACGCCACGAATAAATACCAAAAAGAAACGGAGATGCCAATAAAAAAAATAATAGAAAAAGGCTATACATCAATTTTGCTTTCTGTGAAAAATCCGCATGCTCCGTATTAATCAGGGTAGAAAATACCAAATCAGGCTTATCAAATGCAGGCGCAAGTAGGCGCCAAGCACCATCAGCAAAATGATACAGCCATACTTTAGAATCCACCTGCCACCACACAATATTCACAATAATTATTATCAAGTAATACCACGGCAAACCACCAAAAATGAACATCTTGGTCAAAAAATTCGCCAGCTTGCTTTCGTTAAGCCGCCAAAATGGAATACCATCCACCGCCTTGAATATAACAAAGCAGTATACTGGGTATAAAATCCAAAACTGCCAAAGCGCCAACTGCAGCGCGGCAGA
>JAIXTB010000057.1 GCA_027484385.1 Neisseriaceae bacterium
AAAGCGGCCCGCAGGCCGCCTGTGTGGCATCTGGCGCATTACTTCAGCGACAGGACCCATTTCACCAGGGTTTTTACGTCGGCATCGCTCACTTGCGGGTTCGGCGGCATCGGTACCGCGCCCCATACCCCGGCACCACCGGCTTTTACCTTGGCCACCAGTTTGGCTTCTGCGCCCTTGTCACCGGCGTATTTCTTGGCTACATCCTTGTAAGCTGGGCCAACTACCTTTTTGTCAACGGCATGACAGGCAGTGCAGTTGTTCTTTTGTGCCAGCTGCAGGTTGGCAAAAGCCGGGGCAGCAAAGGCGCTGATAGCCAGCGCGGCAAACAGCATTTTTTTCATTGAAGCATCTCCACAGGGTTGAAGCCGCAGTCGGGGCGGCATGCAGGGTAGTTAATACTGGCTCTTTCACACGGCCATCTTGAGTTGCATCAAGAATAGCTGCTCCAACACACGCAGCGGCAGCATCTGTATCACCTGGATGATCAGGATAACGATAAGCGGCGACAGGTCCACACCGCCTACGTTGGCCGCACGAAACGGCTTCAGGTACGGGCGGGTCAATGCGTCCAGAATGGGCGTGATGGCGTTATAAGGGCTGACCCAGCTGAGGATGGCCTGCACGATCACGGCCCCGGCCAGCAGGTTGAGCGACTGGCGAAACAGCTCCAGCAAAGACAGCAGGCACAGACCCAGCCAGGTTTGCGGGTGGGCAAAGTCGTAGGGCAGCAGGCTGGTGGCCAGGACCAAGGTGCTCACGATAAGCGTCACCAGGAAGGCGGCCAACAGCGAGGCGCTGTCGTAGCCGTGCCACGCAGGCACCAGACGGCGCAAGCGCAATACGGCAAAGTTGGTGACCGCCATCACAAACTGGTTGAGCGGGTGTTTGTGGGGCGCCCGCGCCAGCTGCAAGTAAAAACGCATCAGTAACACCAGCGAGAACAGCCCGCCTACGGTTTGCAGCAAAAATTGCAGGGTCTGCAGCAGCATGCCTAGTCCTTGGAAAGTTCAATGCCCAGCTCTACCGAGCGGGCACGGCAGTCCAGCGCGCCGGCAATGATTGCCTGCTTGACGCCCTCTGCCTCGAAACGCAGGATGGCACGCTCTGTCGTGCCGCCCTTGCTCATCACGTTCTGGCGCAGCGTGGCCACCGGCAGCGGGCTCTGGCGTGCCAGCTCGACCGCACCCTCAAACGTGGCCAGTACCAGCCGGCGCGCTTCGTCTTCGGCAAAGCCGGCCTGCACTGCGCCCTCGATCATACTTTCGATAAAGTAAAACACATAGGCCGGACCGCTGCCCGACACGCTGGTGATATCGTCGATACCGCTTTCTGCCGCCAGCCAGGTGGTGGTGCCCACCGCGGCCATGATGGCCGTGGCATTGTCACGATCAGCCTGCGCCACGTTGGCCGCAGCGTACAAGCCCGACACCCCCTTGCCCACCATGGCCGGGGTATTGGGCATCACACGCACAATGCGCTCGCTACCCAGCCAGCCAGCCATGGCGGTAATGCCGATGCCGGCCGCAATGGAAATCACCAGCGCACCGCCCAGTACGGGTGCAAGCTGTTGGCACACCTCGCGCAATACCTGCGGCTTCACTGCCAGCACGATGATGTCTTCTGCGCCAAACGCCGCAGGCAACGCTGGCAAGGCATTGACACCAAAGTCCGCCACCAGCTGTGCGCGTTTTTCGCTACCCGGTTCTACCACCTGGATCTGGTGTGCACCGCCTGTCAGACCACCAATGATGGCCGTAGCCATATTGCCGCCGCCAATGAAGGTAATGTTCATGTTTCTCTCTTTGTAGATTGTATACAGTACGTGCTGCACCACGATATTAGCCTATGCCGGGTAGTGACGGGCGCCGAAAATGGCCGTGCCCACACGCACCATGGTGCTGCCCGCCGCAATGGCCGCCGCCATATCGGACGACATACCCATGGACAGCGTATCCAGCGCCAGACCCTCATCGGCCATCTGCGCCTGCAGCTGGCGCAGCACGGCAAAACGTGCGGCCAACGTTGCCGCATCGGGCGTGGGCTCCGGGATGCACATCAGGCCGCGCAGCTGCAGCTGTGGCAAGGCAGCCACAGCCCGCAACAGCGCAGGTGCGTCGGCAGGCGCGCAGCCACTCTTGCTGTCTTCACCCGACACATTGACCTGCACGCAGACATTCAGCGGCGGCAAATGTGCGGGGCGCTGGGCCGATAGCCGCTCGGCAATTTTCAGCCGTTCGATGGAATGTACCCAGTGGGCGGTTTCCGCCACGATGCGTGTCTTGTTGGATTGCAGCGGGCCGATGAAGTGCCATGTAATGGCCAGGTCAGCCAGCTCGGCGGCCTTGGCTTGCAGCTCCTGCACATAGTTTTCGCCAAAGGCACGCTGCCCGGCTGCGTAAACCTCGCGCACGGCAGCCGCCGGAAAGGTTTTGCTTACCGCCAGCAGCTGTACTGCGCCAGCGTCGCGGCCAGACAGGCGGGTCGCCTCGGCCAGTTGCTCCTGCACCGCGTGCAGGGCTAGAGTCAATTGGGACATGGTGCGTTTCCGACATTGCTGCCCCGGCCAGGGCCAGCGCCTGCGTGGGCAGCAGCATTAGGTGGGAGTACAATGCGCCCGACATGCCTTGCGGATGCCGTACACCCCCCGGAGAAATTTATGGAAATATCTGATCTTCTGGCCTTTACGGTCAAGAACAAAGCGTCTGACCTGCATCTGTCAGCCGGCTTGCCGCCGATGATACGCGTGCACGGCGATATCCGCCGCATCAACCTGCCGCCGCTGGCGCACCATGATGTGCACGATATGGTGTACGACATCATGAACGACTATCAGCGCAAGATTTTTGAAGACACCTACGAGGCAGACTTCTCGTTCGAAGTGCCTGGCGTAGCGCGTTTCCGGGTAAACGTGTTCGTGCAGAACCGCGGTATCGGCGCCGTCTTCCGCGTGATTCCGTCCCGCGTGCTCACCCTGGAAGACCTGGGCGCGCCGCGCATTTTCAAGGACATCGCCGACTACCCGCGCGGTATCGTGCTGGTGACCGGCCCCACCGGCTCGGGTAAATCCACCACCCTGGCGGCGATGATCGACTACATCAACGCCAACCATTACTCGCACATCCTGACGGTAGAAGACCCGATCGAATTCGTGCACGAAAGCAAAAAGTCGCTGGTGAACCAGCGTGAGCTGGGCTCGCAGACGCGCAGCTTCTCGGCAGCGCTGCGCAGCGCGCTGCGTGAAGACCCGGACGTGATCCTGATCGGTGAAATGCGCGACCTGGAAACCATCCGCCTGGCCCTGTCGGCCGCCGAAACCGGCCATTTGGTCTTTGGTACCCTGCACACCAGCAGTGCCGCCAAAACCATCGACCGTATCGTGGACGTGTTCCCGGCTGGCGAAAAGGAAATGGTGCGCTCCATGCTGTCGGAAAGCCTGCGCGCGGTGATCTCGCAGAGCCTGCTCAAAACCAAAGACGAAAGCGGCCGTATTGCCGCGCACGAGATCATGATCGGCACCCCGGCCATCCGTAACCTGATCCGCGAAAACAAGATCGCGCAGATCAACTCCATGATCCAGACCGGCCAGCAGCACGGCATGCAGACGCTGGACCAGTGCCTGCAAGAGCTGGTACGCCATGGCCACGTATCGGTGCAGGAAGCCCGCACCAAAGCCAGTAACAAGGACGCTTTCTGAGCGGGGTAGGCCATGGAAAAAGACCAGGCATCAAAATTCATTCACGACCTGCTGAAACACGCCATCAGCAAGAACGCCTCCGATATTTTCATCAGCGCCGACTTCCCGCCGGCCATGAAGATCGACGGCAAGATCACCCCGGTAGCGCCACAGCCGCTGACCGCCCAGCACACCAAGGAGCTGGTGCGCTCGGTGATGAACGACCGCCAGACCGAGGAGTTCGAATCCACCCGCGAGGCCAACTTTGCCATCAGCCCGCCGGGCATCGGCCGTTTTCGTGTCAGCGCCTACGTACAGCAGGGTAGCGCCGGCATGGTGCTGCGCAAGATCAATACCGAGATTCCCTCGCTGGACGGCCTGGGCCTGCCGGACGTGCTGAAGGACATTGCGCTGATCAAACGTGGCCTGGTGATCTTTGTCGGCGGCACCGGCTCGGGTAAATCTACCTCGCTGGCAGCGCTGGTGGACTGGCGCAACAGCACCACGGCCGACCACATCATCACCATCGAAGACCCCATCGAGTACGTACACAACCACAAGAAAAGCATCATCACGCAGCGCGAAATCGGTGTGGATACCGAAAGCTGGGAGGTGGCGCTGAAAAACACGCTGCGCCAGGCGCCAGACGTGATCCTGATGGGCGAGATCCGCGACCGCGAGTCCATGATGTACGGCCTGCAGTTTGCCGAAACCGGCCACCTGTGCCTGGCCACGCTGCACGCCAACAACGCCAACCAGGCGCTGGACCGCATCCTGAACTTCTTCCCGGAAGAGCGCCACCAGCAGGTGCTGATGGACTTGTCGCTGAATATGCGCGCCATCATCTCGCAGCGCCTGGTGCCGCTAAAAGGCAGCAAAGGCCGCACCGCCGCGGTAGAAATCCTGCTGAACAGCCCGCTGATCTCGGACATGATCTTCAAGGGCGAGATTGCCGGCATCAAGGAAGTCATGGGCCGCTCGAAAGAGTCCGGCATGCAAACCTTCGACCAGGCGCTGTTCCAGCTGTTCGAGGCCGGCCTGGTGAGCTACGAAGACGCGCTGCGCAACGCCGACTCCATCAACGACCTGCGCCTGCAGATCAAGCTCTACAGCGAAAAAACCAAGCAGCACAACCCGCTGGACGGGCTGGACCACCTCGATATCGTGTAAGTGATCCCTACCCTGCAAAAAGCCGGCAAATGCCGGCTTTTCTGTTTGCTGCTGCCTGCGGCCAACCTTTAGCCGAGGAAATCATCGCGCCAGGTTTCGCGCACCCACGCCAAGGCAGACAGCTGCAAGGCATTAAAACGCTCGGCATCCATATCCGGTAGCGGCGAGCCTTGCTCCTGGCACTCGCCCAGCACCACCAATGCCAAAAGCTGGCCCAGCGGCCCGCTACGCGCCAGCAGCGCCTGCAGCACGTCCGGGCTTAAGGCCAGGCCGCTGACCAGCTCGGCCATGGGCGTCGCCAGCAGCGAGTCTGCCAGCGACAGTACGCCGGTCATGAAGGCTTCGTCGGGGTCGATACCGGCATCGTCGGCCAACAGCTCCATCATGCGGCCGCGCACCACCGCCATTTCCAGCAGCGGGCTGGGGCCTTGCGACGGGCGGCAGTCGGCGGCAAACAGGATGATCAGCGCCCAGCGCTTGAGCCTGGATGAGCCCAGCGTAATGATGGCTTCACGAATAGAGCCCACCGGCTGCCGGTACGATTCGGCGGCATTCACCAGCTTGAGCAAGCCCACCACCATATCCGGCGCCGCCTTGAACACGCTCTCCAGTTCGGCCACATCCGCGTCTTTCATCACCAGGCCCAGGAGGCGCAGCAGCAGGGCCCGGTGCGGGTGCGCGCGGTTATGGCTCATCACGGTAGGGCGGGCAAAGAAGTAGCCTTGGAACAGCCCGATACCCAGCTGCTTGCACGCCTCGTATTGCTCGAAGGTATCGACTTTTTCCGCCAACAGTTGGCCGCGGAAGCCTTGCAGCCGCTGCAGCAGGCCGGGCAGGGCCGACAACGATACTTGCTGCAGGTCGAACTTCAGATAGTCCACCAGCGGCAGCAGCGGCAACATGTCGGGGGTAATGTCGCACACATCGTCCAGCGCCAGCTGGTAGCCACGCGCCTTCAGCTGCGCACAGCGCTCGTATACCGACGGGTTCAGCTCCACGCTTTCCAGTATTTCCAGAATGATGGTATCGGGCGGCAGCAGGTCCAGCACCGGGCTGAACAGCAGCTTTTCACTGACATTCACAAACCCCGGGCAGCCTTCCAGCACCCTGGACAAGCCCAGGTCGATAAAAGCATGGCGGATCACCGCTGCCGTAGCGTTGACGTCGTTCTGAAACAGGGCGCGATTTTCTGGCCCGGAGCGAAAGAGCAGCTCGTAGGCCACGCGCTTTTGCTGCGCATCGACGATAGGCTGGCGGCCAAGGTAGATCGTGGAATACATGACAGACATTCGGGTATTGACGGGTCGATGGTAGCCCAAGCCCGGACTGAACAACACTCCCTGACAGCACATTTATTGCACCATCTGGCGATATCGTTTTACCGCTTTATTTCACTTGTGGCATTCAATAAAAAAATACTTTCTTTACCTAGGGTAAGTCCCCCTGCCCATGTGGAAGAAACCCCACCAGCACTCGTTCATCGCTAAAAAGCTGAAGCCGCAACTTGCCGATTTACTTACAAAATTCCATAAAAAAGCCCTTCGCAATGCGAAGGGCTGGGCGACGTAGCGCGTACCGCGTTTCATGTGAAACGTTGGCCGCACAGCGGCGGCCAACGTATACGGCTTAGTGCTGCAGGATCTTGGACAGAAACTGGCGGGCGCGCTCGGAGCGGGCGTCGATATTGCCGAAGAACTCTTCCTTGGCGCAGTCTTCCACAATGCTGCCACGGTCCATAAAGATGACACGGTGGGCGACCTTGCGCGCAAAACCCATTTCGTGGGTCACGCACATCATGGTCATGCCTTCCTGCGCCAGCTCTACCATCACATCCAGCACTTCGTTCACCATTTCCGGGTCCAGCGCGGACGTTGGCTCGTCGAACAGCATGGCGATCGGGTCCATGGCCAGCGCACGGGCAATCGCCACGCGCTGCTGCTGGCCGCCAGACAGCTGGCCGGGGAACTTGTGCGCGTGCGCTTTCAGGCCAACACGGTCCAGATAGTGCAGGCCTTTTTGCATGGCTTCGTCCTTGCTGCGGCCCAGCACGCGTTCCTGTGCGATGGTCAGGTTTTCGGTAATGGACAGGTGCGGGAACAGCTCGAAATGCTGGAACACCATGCCCACACGGCTACGCAGCTTGGGCAGGAAAGTCTTGGCATCGCCTACCGAGGTGCCGTCCACAATGATGTCACCCTTCTGGAACGGCTCCAGTGCGTTAACGGTTTTGATCAGTGTGGACTTGCCGGAGCCGGACGGGCCGCACACCACCACCACTTCGCCTTTTTTCACGTCGGTGGTGCAATCGGTGAGCACCTGGAAGTCACCGTACCATTTGCTGACGTTCTTGATGGAAATCATGCTCATACCGCAAACCTCTTTTGCAGGCGCTTCACCGACAGGGACGCGCCGAAACTGATCACAAAGTACACCGCACCGGCAAAAATCAGGAACTCATGCGGCAAACCAACGATATCGCCCTTGGAGCGGGCAGCGTTCAGGAAGTCCATCAGGCCCACGGCGTACACCAGCGAGGTATCCTGGAACAGGATGATGGACTGCTGCAGCAGCAGCGGCATCATCTTGCGGAAAGCCTGCGGCAAGATGATCAGACGCATGGCCTGGCCGTAGTTCATGCCCAGCGCGTAGGCGGCGTTTTCCTGGCCCTTGGAGATGGACTGGATACCGGCACGCACGATCTCGCAGTAGTAGGCGGCTTCAAACATCATGAAGGCCACCAGGCAAGAAGTGAAGGCACCCACCGACACGAAGGTGCCGGTGATCCAGTTCAGCAGCATCGGTACCGCCAGGTAGAACCAGGTGATCACCAGCAGCAGTGGAATGGAACGGAAGTAGTTCACATAGGCTTTGGCAAAGCCGGACAGCAACGGGTTGCTGGACAGGCGCAGCAGCGCCAGCACCGTACCCAGCGCCACGCCCCCCACTACCGACAAGGCCAGCAGCTTCAGCGTCATCAGCATGCCGTCCACCAGGCCCGGCATTGAAGGAATAATCTGGCTGAAATCCATTATTTGGCTCCTCCCATCATGCCCGGGATACGCACTTTTTTCTCTACCCAGCTCATGAACGTCATCAGGCTCATGTTCAGTACAAAGTAGATCAGCGTGGCCAGGGTAAAGGCCTCAAACATATTGGCGGTAAATTCGGCAGTTTGCTTGGTTTGCGCCAGCAGCTCCATCAGGCCGATCAGCGACGCCACGGACGAGGTTTTGAAGATGTTCAAAAATTCGCTGGTAAGCGGCGGAATGATGATGCGGAAGGCCTGCGGCAACAGCACGTGGCGGTACATTTGCGGCAGGGTAAAGCCCACTGCCAGCGCAGCTGCGCTCTGGCCTTTGGGCAAGGCCTGGATACCGGTGCGTACCTGCTCGCACACACGGGCCGCGGTAAACAGCGCCAGGCACACGACCACCGAGATATAGGCGGAGGTCGCCGGATTCAGCTCTTGCTTGAACCATACCTGCGTGGATTCGGGCAGGTAGTCGGGCACCATGAAATACCAGATAAACAGCTGTACCAGCAGCGGTACGTTACGGAACAGCTCCACGTAGGCCGTGGCAATACCGGACAACAGCTTGTTGGGCAGGGTGCGCACACGCCCAGCACACTGCCGATGATCAGCGCCACAATCCACGCCACCAAGGCTACGGCGATGGTCCAGCCCAGGCCGGAAACGAACCAGTCCAGATAGATTTCGCTGCCGATACCGGTGGACTTGAAAAAGACGTTCCAGTCCCAGTTGTAATTCATACACTTCTCCAAAGAAAAAGGGGCGCAAGCCGCGCCCCTTCGCAAGCGGGTGGGGGCAAGCCCCCGGCCCGGTTACGTTGGCCGCAACCTGAACAAACCCGCTTGGGCGTTCATGCAGGTATTACATTTGCTCGGCGGACTTGTCGGTCGGCTTGGCAACCAGTTCCTTGAATTCGTCGGACATCGGGAAGTTCAGGTTCAGGCCTTTTGGCGGCACCGGGCTCATGAACCACTTGCTGTAGATCTTGTTCACTTCGCCAGACTTGAAGGTCGCCTTGATGGCGTCGTCTACCACTTTCTTGAAGGCCGGGTCGTCTTTACGCAGCATGCAACCGTAGATTTCGAAAGACTGCGGCTTGCCGGTTACCACCCAGTTGGCCGGGTTCTTGGCCTTGGCCATTTCGCCGTACAGCAGGGCGTCGTCCATCATGAACGCGATGGCGCGGCCGGATTCCAGCATCAGGAACGATTCGCCGTGGTCTTTGGCGGAGATGATGTTCATGCCCATCTGCTTCTCGGCGTTCATGGCTTTGAGCAGACGCTCGGAAGTGGTACCGGCAGTGGTCACCACGTTCTTGCCTTTCAGGTCCGGGAAGTCTTTGACGCCGGAGGTCTTGGCAGTCATCAGGCGGGTACCGATTTCAAAGATACCTACCGAGAAAGCCACCTGCTTCTGACGCTCCAGGTTGTTGGTGGTGGAACCACATTCCAGATCCACGGTACCGTTCTGTACCAGCGGGATACGGGTCTGGGAAGTCACCAGGTTGTACTTCACTTGCAGATTCGGCATTTTCAGCTGTTTTTTCACGGCTTCTACCACTTTCAGCTGCAGGTCGTGCGAGTAGCCGATCGGGTTCGGGCCGTCAGCCAGGTAGCTGAACGGGATGGAGGCATCGCGGTGACCCAGCACGATCACGCCGGATTCCTTGATCTTGTCCAGGGTGCCTTCAGCCATGGCCGGGGCGGCAAAGGCGGAAGCGATGACAGCAGTGGTCAGCAGACGGGTAGTAAAACGCATAAGTTTCTCCAGTTTCTCAAGTGATGTTGCTTTTATTCAGGCCGCGCCGGCACCGGTGCGGCTTACTGCGATTCAGTTCATCGGTGTCAGCAGCTGGCGCAGGAACTGCTTGGCGCGATCGTGCTGAGGGTTGGTAAAGAAGTGCTCAGGGTGCGCCTCTTCGATTATCTGGCCATGGTCGACAAACACCACGCGGTCGGCCACTTCACGGGCAAAGCCCATTTCGTGGGTCACCACCATCATGGTCATGCCGGACTCGGCCAAATCTTTCATGACCTTCAGTACTTCGCCGATCATTTCCGGGTCCAGTGCCGAGGTAGGTTCGTCAAACAGCATCACGCGAGGTTCCATGGCCAGGCCACGGGCAATCGCCACGCGCTGCTGCTGCCCGCCGGACAGCATGGCGGGGAAAGCGTCTTTCTTGTGCGCCAGGCCCACGCGCTCCAGCAGCGTTACCGCCAGCTTGTCGGCAGCGGCGCGGTCCATACCCTTTACCTTCATAGGCGACAGCGTGATGTTGTCCAGTACTGACAGGTGGGGGTAGAGGTTGAAATGCTGAAACACAAAGCCGACTTCGGCACGCAGGGCATTCAGGTTGGTCTTGGGGTCGGCCACGTTTTTGCCGTCTACCCAGATTTCCCCTTCGTTGATGCTTTCCAGCTGGTTCACGGTGCGGATCAGCGTGGACTTGCCCGAGCCGGACGGCCCGCACACGACCACCACTTCCCCTTGCTGCACTTGCAGATTGATGCCATTCAGCACGTGCAGGTCCTTGAACCACTTGTGTACATTATTGAAACGAATCATGGTTTCTCTCTTTCCACCTGTTGGCGTTGGCCCGGCCGCTGCGTAGCGCAGTCTTGTGCCAGGCCGGTATGTTCCGGATTGTGTCCATGCCGGGCAGCGCGCACAAGGCGCACTGCAACACGGCTCAGCTGCGACGGGCTACCAGGTTGGCCAGCGCCACATACTGCGCCACGCTGACATTTTCGGCACGCCAGCCTGCATCGATACCTACCGATGCCAGCTCCTCGTCGCTTACCAGGCCTTTCAGGTTATTGCGCAGTGTCTTGCGACGCTGGGCAAACGCCTGGGCCACCAGCTCTTCCAGCAGGGTTTCGTTATCGGCTATGCCGCAACGGCCCGCATCCGGAATCATCCGCACCACCGCCGAATCGACTTTTGGCGGCGGGTAGAACGCTCCTGGTGGTACCAGCAAGATCTGTTCCATATCGAAGCGATACTGCAACATGACTGTCAAACGGCCGTAATCCGGCGTAGAAGGCTCGGCCACCATGCGATCGATCACCTCTTTTTGCAGCATGAAGTGCATGTCGATCACACGGTTGCCATAGCAGGCCAGGTGGAACAGCAGCGGGGTGGAAATGTTGTACGGCAGGTTGCCAACCAGCTTGAACTGGCCCTCGCATACGCTGCCAAAATCAAACGCCAGCGCGTCGCCTTCGTGAATGGTGAGGCGCTTGGGCGAGATCTCGCCGCGCAAGCGGCTGATGATGTCGCGGTCGATTTCCACCACATGCAGGTGGTCTAGACGCTGTAGCAGCGGTCGTGTCAGCGCCCCCAGGCCCGGCCCGATTTCCACCACCACATCACTGCGCTGGGCGCCAACGGCATTAACGATGTCTTCGATGACGCGCTGGTCCTGCAGAAAGTTCTGCCCAAAACGCTTGCGCGGAATATGTTTGCTCATGGCACGCTCAGTTCTTCAAAAAACGAAAGCCGCCCGCACCGACCAGGGTGTGGCAGCTTGCAAAATCGGTGTTGCCCCGCACGCTACCGGCCAACAAACCGGCACGGCCGGGCAGACCAGCAAAACGCTATTGTATCGGTGTCGCCACCGGGCTGTGCGTCCGGATTTCCGTACACGGCAGCTGGCGGCGTACGCCCTGCCGTCTACCACGGCTCACAACCACTGCTGCAGACCCCAGGCCAGCAACAGATAGCGCAGCGTCTTGCCTGCGGCCAACCATAGCAGGCAGGGCCACCACGGCAGCCGCAGCCAGCCGGCCGCCAGTGGCAGCGCATCGCCCAGCAGGGGTACCCAGCTTAAAAACAAGGCCGCCGGGCCAAAGCGGGCAAACCAGCCCGCCGTGCGTGCAGGCAGCGCCTTGGCCGGCGCGCGGCGCCCCAGCCACAAGCTGGTGGCACTGCCCGCCGTATTGGCGATGCTGGCCACCAGCACGGCAGGCCACAGTAAGGCTGGGTGCTGATAGAACAGGGCAGAGAGCGCCAGCTCGGAATTGCCCGGCAGTACCGTGGCCGACAAAAAAGCCGACGCTGCCAGGCCTGCCAGCAGAGCCAGCTCTGTCATTTATACGACAAAGCTAAACGCTTCGCCGCTGGCCGCACTCACCACCTGCGACAGCGTGGCGCCAAACTCGGCTCCGTCGCGCGCGGCCAGCCACTGGCCATCTTCGCGCAGGGCAAAGTGGAACCCCCCACTTTTGGCGGCAATCCACATTTCACGGTTCGGCACATGGCGGTTCACCACGATCTTGGTGCCGTCCTCAAACTCGATTTCCATTACGTTGCCGTTGATCAGGCAGTCGGTATCCAGCCCGGCGTCTTCCAGCGCGTCTTCAATGCGGCGGAAAAGGCCATCGGTCAGGCCCAGAAAATCACTTTCGGTCATGGTGTCATCCTGTCTCAAGGTTGGCCGCACGCGGCACTGCATGGGCAGTGCGGCAACGGCCTGATAGACTGCCATTTTGCCATAGCACCCGGATTCCGTATGCGTACTGCACTCCTGCTTGCCCTGCTATCCCTCACTGTCAGCGCCTGCGGCTATAAAGGCCCGCTGTATCTGCCCAAAAATACCACGCCGCCCGCCGCGAGCAGCGCGCCATGAGCACCCTGGCCATCCGTGCGGCCAACCTGGCCGATGCCCGTGACTGCCAGCTGCTGATGCAGCTGACCGACGCCTACGCGCGCGACGCCATGGGCGGCGGCGAAGGGCTGTCCGCGCACGCCCGGCAACAGCTGCCCGCCGCGCTGGCACAGCACCCCGGCCTGTTTGCGCTGATTGCCGAGCAGGGCGGCCAACCGGTAGGCCACGCACTGTGTGTGCTGGGTTTTTCCAGCTTTTACGCCGCACCGGTGTGCAATCTGCACGACCTGTCGGTGCTGCCCGCCGCACGGGGCCTGGGGCTGGGCAGGGCACTGATGCAGGCGGTAGAGGCCGCCGCCCACGCCCGCGGCTGCGCCAAAGTCACGCTGGAAGTCCGCGCCGATAACCACGTTGGCCGCAACCTGTACCAGGGCGAGGGCTTTGCCCAGTCCGGCCTGGGTGGCACGCCCTACCTGATGATGGAAAAGCGGATTAACGGGATGCAGCCTTGACCGCGCACCCGTAAAAAAGCCGCCATTCTCTGGCGGCTTTTTTGTTGTGGCACCCAGCGGGGTTAGTCCAGGCTCGCCAGCTGCAGGCGGTTCCGCCCGTAGCGTTTAGCCTGGTACAAGGCCAGGTCGGCCTGGCGCAGCGCATGCGCCCACGGCTGCGGGGCATGGCACCAGTGCACGCCAAAGCTGGCAGTAACGTGCAGCAAGGGGTGTACCTCGTGCCAGCTGTAATCCAGGATGGCCAGACGCAGCCGCTCGCAACAGGCCAGCGCGCTTTCCAGCGACTGCTCCATGAGCAGCAGCACAAACTCTTCGCCGCCAAAGCGTACGGTCAGGTCGCTGCCCCGGGTACGCAACACCATGATCTGCGACACTTTTTTCAGCACTTCATCGCCTACCGCATGGCCAAAACGGTCGTTGATGGACTTGAAATGATCCAGGTCTACCACCACCACCGCCATGCCGTGCAGCTGCTGGCCCAATGCGGCCAACCTGGCCGGGCCTTGCTGATCCAGGCAGCGGCGGTTCCCCACCCCGGTGAGCGGGTCGATCAGCACGGCTTGCTCCAGCTCGCTCATGCGCGCCTCGGTCACTACTTTTTCTGCCTCCAGCTGCGCGGCACGCAGGCGTTCGCGCTCGGCCTGCAGCCGCTCACGCTCGGCCGCCAGCTGTACGCTGGTGATTTCCAGCTCTTTGCGGATGGCCCAGCCCTGCGTGCTGCTGCGCTGCTCGTTTTGTTCGTGCTCGCTGTGGCGTATCGCTTCCAGCTGGGCCAGCGCCAGCTCGAACTGGCCGCTCTCTTTGTACAGCCGGTACAGCTCTTCCTGCGCAAAGTGGCGCATGTCGAACTCGATCATATTGCCCGGCAACGCCAGCATCTGCTGCAGGGCGGCCACCGCCTCGGCTACCCGGCCGCTACGTTGCAGCAGGGTGGCTTCGATCAGGTCGGCATTACGCTGCAGCGAATGAAAGTCGCTGCCGGCCAGTGCCTGGCGCAGCTCGGCCAGCGCAGCGCGGGCGTGGTCGAACTGGCCCAAGTCCACATACGCTTCGGCCAGATTGGTTTGCAGCATGGCCCACTGGTGGCGGTTGCCTGCATGGGCCACGCTTTGCCAGGCATCGTGGTAATGCTGCAAAGCGCTTTGTAACAGATGGCGGGCTTCGGCCTGCTTGCCCAGTTTCAGCTGTTTGCGCCCCTCGCTACTGTAAAGGGTGCCCAGGTTGTTTCGCGCGGCAAACAGCAACACCGGCAGGTCTGCCAGCCGGGCCTGCTCGGCAGCCTGGCGCAGTAGCTGCTCGCCTTGCTCCCTATCGCCCAGCGCACCATAGGTACACACGCCGGCACGGTTCAATGCGTTGATGATCTGCGCGGTGTCGTTGCTGGTACGGGCGGCGGCCAAGGCTTCCAGCGCGTATTTCAGCCCATCCTGCATCAGGCCCATTTCGTTGCAGGCAATGGCGACCACGCACAAGACTTCGGCACGCTGGGCGGCATCGGCGGCAAAATCCAGTGTGGCGGCCACCTCCAGCCCGCTGCGTACCGCATCGGCAAAATGGCCCATGCGGAACTGGTGCAAAGCCAGCTGCACCATGGCCTGCTGCCATTGCGTGCGGTGCTGGGGCAGCTCGCACAGCAATAAGGCCTCCTCGGCAGCCTGCACGCCCGACTGGTGCTGGCCACTGTCCTGGCAGTGCCGCGAGCGCCGCAGGGCCAGGGCGATGCGGCGCCGTAGCGCCAGGCCTTGGCGCGGGGAGGCGGGTTGAGTCATGACAGTGAGCATGTCTGGTAGCCACACATAGACAGACAATGTTTTACTTTTAGCGAGTTAGCCAGCGCGC